>JBAXCK010000006.1:0-49991 GCA_037141465.1 Mycobacteriaceae bacterium
ATCCCTTCGCATGGTGAAGGCGTCGGCGCCGCTGCCGTGGTAGTAGCGCTTCCGCAGACCCAGCGTGACGAAGCCCAGACTGCTGTACAGCGCGATGGCCGGTGCGTTGTCCGTGCGGACCTCGAGGTGAATCGTCGAGTCGGGTCCGGCGAAGTCGAGCAACTCGGTCATCATCTGCCGGCCGATGCCGCGACCCTGATGAGCCGGGTCGACGCCGATGGTGTGGATCTCGTACTCGAATGGCGGTGTGCGCCCCAGCCGTGCGATGCCGGCGTAGCCGACCAGTGTGCCGTCCACCCGGGCGGCGACGTAGCGGTTGTGGGTGGCGGCCAGTTCGCGGACGAACGCGGGTTCCGGCCACGGGTCGTCGCCGCCGAACAGCAGTGTCTCCAGTTCAGCGCACCGCGCGGCATCGCCGCGGGTGAGCCGGTCATAGACCACGTTCATCGCAGACCCCGCTCGGCGAGGGTCTTGGCATCGGGCCGGCGCAGGTACAGCGGCACCGGGGCGGCCGGCTCGGCGTCCCAACCCGACACCGCCGCGACGAGTCCGGCCGGGCGGGGCTGCGCGAACTCGATGCGGTGTGCGACGTCGTCGGGCACGTCGTCGGGTGCGGTGACCGAAGGGCCGTCGATGCGAACCCCGTCGATATAGCGGGCCCAATACACCTCGCGGCGGCGCGCGTCGGTGATCACCAGCACCTCGCCGTCGGTGCCTGAGGCGATGGCGTCCAGAGTGCACACGCCGTACACCGGGACGCCGAGGGCGTGGCCGTAGGCGGCGGCGGTGGCCATCCCGACGCGCAGACCGGTGAACGGTCCCGGACCGCAGCCGACCACCACCGCGGTCAGATCAGCCATCCGTAGTCCCGCATCGGCGAGCACCGCAACGACATTCGGGGTCAGCAGCTCGGCGTGCGCGTGGGCGTCGACGGCGATCCGCTCGGCCAACGCACTGATGGTCCCGTCGGGGTCGCGGCGAAGCACACCGGTGATCACCGCGGGGGTGGCGGTGTCGAGCGCCAGGACGGTGTCGGTCACGGCGTCTGCCACCGCCAGGTCGCTGTGCGGACCTCGCTGTCGGGAAGACGGGACAGCGTGATGTCGAGGTGGCGCTCGGAGAGCCGTTCGGCCAGACCCTCTCCCCACTCGACCACCGCGACGGCGTCGTCGAGGTCGGTGTCGAGGTCGAGGGAGTCCAGTTCGGCGAGCAGGTCCGCACCGGAGTGGTCGAGAAGCCGGTAGACGTCGACGTGCACGAGTGCGGGGCGACCGGCCCGGTGGGCGCGATGCACCCGGGCCAGCACGAAGGTCGGCGAGGTGATGGGGCCTTCGACGTCCATACCGCGGGCGATCCCCCGGGTCAGCGCGGTCTTGCCGGCGCCCAGGGGACCGGAGAGCACGACGACGTCGCCGGCCCGCAGGTCCCGTCCGAGCCGCTCACCGAGCGCGATGGTGTCGGCGACGGTGGGCAGCATCTGCGTCTGCGTGGCGGTGTCAGTCACGCTGACGGCCCCGCAACCGCCGGGCGAACGCCACCAGCGGTGAGGGCGCCGCCCGTTCGACCAGCCGCACCAACGCGTCGTTGATGACCTCGGGCCGTTCCATCTGCACCAGATGCCCCGCACCCGGCACCACCACCAGTTCACAGTCGGGCAGCGCGGCGGCCATCTCCTCGGAGTGCTTCAGTGGCGTCAGCATGTCCCGGTCGCCGCAGGCGATCAGCACCGGCACCCGGGCCAGCACCGGCAGCGCCGCACTCTCGTCGTGCACCTCCAGCGCGTGCAGGAACTCCACCAGGGTGTCGCTGGAGGTCTCCTGAATCATCTTCTCGGAGAACGCCACCACGCTCGGGCTGACATTGTCGTCGCCGAACGACGCGGTCTTGAGAATCGGCCGCAGCATCGACCGCGTGGCGCCGCGGGTGCGGTGCACCAGCCCGGGCACGTAGCGGGTGGCGAAACGCACCGCCTCCAGCGCCGGGTTCTGCAGGATCTCACCCAGCGGTGAGCGCGGCAGGCCCTCGGCGGCCGAAGAGATCAGCGCGACGCCGACGATGCGCCGGCCCGTGCCGGGGCCGTACTCCTGCGGGAACTGGCGGGCGTGCGAGAGCACCGTCATCCCGCCCATGGAATGGCCAACCAGGATCACCGGCCCGCTCGGAACCATCACCTGCAGGACGGTTTCCAAGTCGCGGCCGAGTTGATCCACGGTATAGGTCTCGATCGGTGCGGTCTCGGACTGGCCGTGGCCGCGCTGGTCGTAGAACACCATGCGCACCTGATCGCCCCAGCGCTGCGACAGCGCAGCACGCTGGAAATGGAACGACCCCATCCGCAGACAGAAGCCATGTGCGAACACCACCGTCAGCGGCGCGGTCACCGGGCCGACCTCGCGGAAGACCAGCGGGACGCCGTCGGCGGTGGTGATGACCCCGCCGCGGTCGGCCTCCAGCATCTTGAAGTCCTCGCCGCGGTAGGCGTCCTCGATCAGCTTCGGGTTCCGCAGTGCGCGGGCGGCGGAGACGCCCGCGGCGGTGCCGACGGCTCCCAGCCCGGCGACACCGGCCATCAGTCCGGCCCGGCGGGCCTTGCCCGAGGTGATGCGGCGGCGCCTGGCGGGTCCTCGCTTATCGGGCAACGGGTCCCCCGCGGTAGGTGCGCACCACGCGACCGCGCGGGCTGGTCACCACCTCGTAGTGAATCGTGCCGAGGATTTCGGCCCAGTCCTGCGCGGTGGGCTCGCCGTCGTTACCCGGGCCGAACACGATGGCCGGGTCGCCCTCGGCGACATCAGCGCACTCCGGCCCGAGGTCGACGACGAACTGGTCCATACAGATCCGCCCGACACTGGGCCGCAGCCGTCCGCCGATCAGGACGTCGATCCGCCCGCCGAGATTGCGGAACACCCCGTCGGCGTAACCGATCGGCAGCAGCGCGACGACGGTGTCGCGGGGGGCGATCCAGGTGTGCCCGTAGGAGACGCCCTCGCCCACGGCCACCGTCTTCACCATGGCCACCGGACAACTGAGCGTCATCGCGGGGCGCAGCCCCATCGAACCGAGGTCGGGGATCGGGCTCAGGCCGTAGACGGCGATGCCGGGCCGGACCATGTCGAAAGCAAGATCCGGCCGGGTCATCGCCGACGGCGAGTTGGACAGATGTGCCACCTCGAACTCGATGCCACGGCTGCGCGCTTCGGCGATCATCTCCGAGAAGCGCTGCGCCTGAAGGTCATTGAGCGGATCGTCCGGGATGTCGCCGTTGGCCAGGTGCGACATGATGCCGCGGATCCTGACCGCTCCGGCGGCGGCCGCGTAACCCAGGGCGTCGAGCACAGCCGGGAACTCCCGCGGCCCGACGCCGTTGCGGTTCAGCCCGGTGTCGACCTTGATGGTCACCACGGCGGTCTCACCGGTCCGACCGACGGCGGCGAGAAGGTCCTCGATCTGGCGTACCGAGGAGACGCCGATCTGCACGTCGGCGTTCAGCGCGGCGTCGAATTCGGTGCCGGGCGGATGCAGCCAGGCCAGGACGGGGGCGGTGATGCCGTCGGCGCGCAGGGCCAGCGCCTCGCCGATGGTGGCGACGCCGAGCTCGGCGACGCCCGCGGCGACCGCGGCGCGGCCCACCTCCGAAGCGCCGTGGCCGTATCCGTCGGCCTTCACCACGGCCATCACGGCAGCCGGCCCGGCGTATTCGCGCAGCACTCCGACGTTGTGCGCGATGGCGTCGAGGTCGACCACGGCTTCGCCGTTGACGCCGTTACCCGTCAACGTCTGCATGTCGCCCATTCTCCCAAAGGCCGGAAACAGTGCCCGAAACAGTGCTCAGTGGGCAAAGTGTTCTTGAGTGAAGTGGCCCTCCGGCTGGATGGCGTCGAGGTGGTCGATCACCGCGTGCAGGTCGGTCCACAGCGACCGGGCCAGATCGGCGGAGAAGCCTTCGCGCACCACCACCCGCAGCACGGTGATGTCCTGTGCGCCGTCAGGCATGGTGTAGGCCGGCACCTGCCAGCCATAGGACCGCAGCGCCGCGGAGACGTCGAATTCGGTATAGCCCCATCCCTTGTTATCTGGGCCCCCCGAGAGCCGGAAGGCGACCACCGGGATGGCCGAACCATCGGCGATGACGTCGAAGTGCTGTGACTCCCGCAACTGATCCGAGAACCACCGGGCGGTGTTCGACAGCGTCTGCATGACGTGGGTGTAGCCGGCCCGGCCGAGGCGCAGGAAGTTGTAGTACTGGCCCACCACCTGATTGCCCGGGCGCGAGAAATTCAGCGTGAAGGTCGGCATGTTGCCGCCGAGGTAGTTGACCCGGAAGATCAACTCCTCCGGCAGGTGCTCGGCGTTGCGCCATACGACGAACCCGATGCCGGGATAGGTCAATCCGTACTTGTGGCCGCTGACGTTGATCGACACCACCCGCGGCAGCCGGAAGTCCCACTTGATGTCGGGGTGCAGGAAGGGGACGACGAAGCCACCACTGGCAGCGTCCACGTGCACCGGGATATCGAGTCCCTTCTTCTTCTTCAGTTTGTCCAGAGCGGCGCAGATCTCGGCGACCGGTTCCAGTTCACCGGTGTAGGTGGTGCCCAGGATCGCCACCACGCCGATGGTGTCGGAGTCGACGTAGTCGAGCACCTGCTCGGGGGTGATCACGTAGCGATCCTCGGTCATCGGGATGTAGCGCGGTTCGACCTCGAAGTAGCGGCAGAACTTCTCCCAGACCACCTGAACGTTGGACCCCATCACCAGATTCGGCGTGCGGCCCTTCCACGCATCTTTGTCTTTGCCGCCCACGCGCTCTTTCCACCGCCACTTCAGCGCCAGACCGCCGAGCATGACCGCCTCCGAGGACCCGATGGTCGACACACCGACCGCTGTGGCGGCGTCGTCGTCCCGCAGGTCCTCGGCGTGGAAGAGGTCGGCGACCATTGCCACACAACGGGATTCGATCGCCGCGGTCGCCGGGTACTCGTCCTTGTCGATCATGTTCTTGTCGAACGTCTCGGCCATGAGTTTCTCGGCCTCGGGATCCATCCAGGTGGTGACGAAGGTGGCCAGATTCAGCCGGGAACTGCCGTCGAGCATGAGTTCGTCGTGGATGAACCGGTAGGCGGCGGCAGGTTCCATGGCATCGGCCGGCAGCCGCAGCGACGGGACCGGGTCGGTGGACAGCCGCCCGGTGTAGGCGGGGGCGATCGAGGGCGACCGGTATTTGACGTGCGGCATGGATGTCTCCTCCTGGTGTGGGTTACAGCGTGGCGGTCGCGGCGCGGATGTGGGCCAGAATGCGCGAGGCGGACGTGGGCACCGGCACCGGGCCGGGGTCGGCGGCTGAGAGATTGGCGGCCCGCGCGTGCACGAACGCCGCCGCGGCGGCGGCCTGCACCGCCGGAACCCCCGCGGCCAGCAGTGCCCCGATGATGCCGGAGAGCACGTCGCCGGATCCGGCGGTGGCCGCCCACGATCCCCCGGCCGGGTTGATGAACGCCGGTCCGGACGGCGCCGCGATCACGGTGACGTTGCCCTTGAGCAGCACGACGGCGCCGAGTGCCTCGGCCAGGCGCCGCGCGGCACCCACCCGGTCGTCACCGACCGCCCCGAGCCCGAAGCGTTCGTACTCCCCGGCGTGCGGGGTGAGCACCGTGGGTGCGGAACGGGCGGAGAGCAGGTGCGGGTGGCGGGCCAGCATGGTCAGGCCGTCGGCGTCGACGATTACCGGCTCGTCGCAGGACAGCGCATGGCTCAACGTGGTGAGGGATTCCTCGCCGGTTCCCAGTCCGGGTCCCACCGCCCAGGCCTGCACCCGGCCCGCGTCTGCGGCAGTGGGGGCGGCGACCACCTCGGGCCAGTGCGAAACCACCTCGGCGGCGGCGGATCCGGCGTAGCGCACCATCCCGGAGGTGGCCGCCACCGCCGCGCCCGCACAGAGGACGGCGGCGCCGGGGTAGGCCGACGAACCGGCCAGCACGCCGACGACGCCCTGGGTGTACTTGTCATCCTGCGGACCGGGAACCGGCCACAGGGCTCGCACGTCGGCCGCGTCGAGGCCGAGGAGATCGGCGTCCGGCAGGTCGAGACCGATGTCGACGAGGTGCACCCGGCCGCAGTCGGCCAACGCGTGCACGGGTTTGTATCCACCGAAGGTGACGGTGAGTGCGGCGCGCACGGCGGGGCCGGTGACGGCGCCGGTGTGCACATCCACGCCGCTGGGGATGTCGACGGCCACCACCGGGATGCCGGCTGCGTCGACGGCGGCGAACACCGCCGCCGCGGGCGGGCGCAGCGGGCCGCTGCCGGATATCCCGACGACGCCGTCGATCACCAGATCGGTCTGCGGCGGCACGCCGTCCACCACTCTGCCGCCGGCGGCGCGGAACGCCGCCAGCGCGACGGCGTGGGTGTGCTCCGGGTTGAGCAGGACCGCGGAGGCGGCCGCACCGCGTCGGCGCAGGAGGGTGGCGGCCCACAGGGCGTCGCCGCCGTTGTCACCGGATCCGACGACGGCACACACCCGCCTGCCCGCCACCGCACCGGTCCGCCCGAGAAGTTCGGCGGCGATCGCGGTGGCCAGGCCGTATGCGGCGCGGCGCATCAGAACGCCGTCCGGCAGCGCGGCCAGCAGCGGTGCTTCGGCAGCCCGGACCTGCTCGGCGGTGTAGTAGTGGCGCATCGAGGCCCGCGCTACTCCACGGTGACGGACTTGGCCAGATTGCGCGGCTTGTCGACGTCATAGCCGCGCGCACGTGCCACCGACGCCGCGAACACCTGCAGCGGGACGATGGACAGCAGCGGCTGGAAAAGTGTTGAGACAGCCGGAATCTCGATGATGTGGTCGGCGTACGGCCGCACCGTCTCGTCGCCCTCCTCGGCGATCACGATCGTCACCGCACCGCGGGCCTGAATCTCCCGGATGTTGGAGAGCAGTTTGGAGTGCAGGGTCGCGGCGTTCTTCGGCGACGGCATCACCACGATCACCGGCAGGCCGTCCTCGATCAGCGCGATCGGGCCGTGTTTGAGTTCACCGGCCGCGAAGCCCTCGGCGTGCATGTAGGCGAGTTCCTTGAGTTTGAGCGCACCCTCGAGAGCCACCGGGTAGCCGACGTGGCGGCCGAGGAACAGCACCGCCGGCGAATCGGCGAAGCGCCGGCCCAGTTCGGTGACCGCGTCGAGGTGATCGAGCACCCGGGCGATCAGATCCGGCATCGCCTCCAGTTCGCGGTACTCGCGGGCCACCTCGTCGGGGTACTTGGTGCCGCGGGCCTGCGCCAGCGCCAAACCGACCAGGTAATTGGCCGCCACCTGAGCCAGGAACGTCTTGGTGGCGGCCACCCCGATCTCCGGTCCGGCGCGGGTGTAGAGCACGGCGTCGGACTCGCGCGGGATCTGACTGCCGTTGGTGTTGCAGACGGCCAGCACCTTGGCCTTCTGCGCCTTGGCGTGCCGTACCGCCTCAAGGGTGTCGGCGGTCTCACCGGACTGCGAGATGGCGATCACCAGGGTGCCGCGGTCCAGAACCGGGTCGCGGTAACGGAACTCACTGGCCAGTTCCACCTCCACCGGGAGCCGGGTCCAGTGCTCGATCGCGTACTTGGCCAGCAATCCGGAGTGATAGGCCGTTCCGCACGCGACGATGAACACCTTGTCGATCTCGCGCAGTTCCTGATCACTGAGACGTTGTTCGTCGAGCACGATCCGGCCGTCGACGAAGTGGCCGAGCAGGGTGTCGGAGACCGCCGCCGGCTGCTCGGCGATCTCCTTGAGCATGAAGTACTCGTAACCGCCCTTCTCCGCTGCCGACAGGTCCCAGTCGATGTGAAAGGGACGTGCGTGTGCGGAGGCGTCGTTGCCGTCGAAGTCGGTGATGCGGTACCCGGCGGCGGTGATCACCACCGCCTGGTCCTGACCGAGTTCGACGGCGTCGCGCGTGTAGTCGATGAATGCCGCGACATCCGAGCCGACGAACATCTCGCCATCGCCGATGCCCACCACCAGTGGCGTCGACCGGCGCGCGGCGACGACGGTGCCGGGGTCGCTCGCGTGGGCGAAGACGACGGTGAAGTGTCCTTCCAGACGCCGCAGGACCGCCAGCGCCGAACCGACGAAGTCCCCGGCCGTCGGTCCGTGCTGAAATGCGCGGGCCGCCAGGTGCACCGCCACCTCGGTGTCGGTGTCGCTGGCGAACTCGACACCGTCGGCCTCCAGTTCGGCGCGCAGCACGGCGTAGTTCTCGATGATGCCGTTGTGCACGACGGCGAACTCGCCGGCGGCGTCGCGGTGCGGGTGGGCGTTGCGGTCGGTGGGCCTGCCGTGGGTGGCCCACCGGGTGTGGCCCAGGCCGGTGGAGCCGACCAGGGCGGCCGGGTCGGTCTCGGCCAGCGCGGCCTCCAGGTTGGCCAACCGGCCCGCGCGGCGACGAACCGTCAGCCCACCGAGGCCGTCGAGAACGGCGATGCCCGACGAGTCGTAACCGCGGTACTCCATCCGGCGCAGCGCGCCCAGACAGACGTCGCGGGCCGGGCGGTGCCCGACATACGCCACGATTCCGCACATGAACTACCAGGGTAGTCCAGCGCGGGGCACCCACCGGTCGGCTACGGTCGGGGCATGGCCCGCAACCGCTCCGAGTTCAGCGCCCTGACCAGGCGCGGGCCGCACAAAGTGCTGCGCGGCGATCTGGGCTTCGCCGGCATCCCGGGGGTGCTCTACACACCCGCATCGGGCTTCGGGCTGCCCGGTGTCGCCTTCGGCCACGACTGGCTCACCGACGTCGACCACTACGCCGGCACGTGCGCCCACCTGGCCAGCTGGGGCATCGTCGCGGCCGCCCCGGACACCCAGCGTTCGCCGATGCCCTCGGTGCTGACCCTGGGCCACGATCTGAGCTCGACGCTGGAGATCATCAGCGAGATACGGCTGGGCGAGGGACAGATCAGCGTCGACGAGAACCGACTCGCCGTCGCGGGCCACGGATTCGGCGCCGCCGCCGCGGTGTTCGCCGCGGCCGGCCGGCCCGCGGTGAAAGCCGCCGCCGCGGTGTTCCCCTCGATCACCAAACCCTCGGCCGAGGCGGCCGCTGCGGCGTTGACAATGCCGGGCCTGGTGCTGGCGACCCCCGACGACACCCGCTCGGTGCGGCTCGACGCCCTGGAGGTGTCACAGAACTGGAACGGCTCGGTGCTGCGGGTGGTGAACAAGGCCGCCGCCGCCGAACTGGCCGAGAAGCGCCGGCTGGCCGGACTGCTCGGCCTGCGCGGGTCCAAGAACCGGACGCAGCGGACCGTCCGTGCGTTGCTGACCGGTTTCCTGCTCTACCAACTCACCGGGGACAAGAAGTACCGGGCGTTCGCCGACCCGGAGGCGAAGCTGCCGCGAACGAGCCTGATGGACCCCGACGCACCACCGGTGACCCACGAGGACCGCATCGTCGCGCTGTTTCGTTGACCGCTGGCGTTCGACTACCGTTCTCCCCCGTGCGCACCGGCATCTTCCTGTCCTACTCGGGTGGCTTTCGCGAGTCCGTCGAGCACGTCGTCGAACTGGAGAAGGCCGGTGTGGACATCGTGCTGGTGGCCGAGGCGTACTCCTTCGACGCCGTCAGCCAGCTCGGCTACCTGGCCGCCAAGACCACCCGCATCGGACTCGGTTCCGGAGTGGTGCCGATCTACACGCGCACACCCGCGCTGCTGGCGATGACCGCGGCCGGACTGGACTACGTCTCCGACGGCAGGTTCACCCTGGGTATCGGCACATCGGGCCCGCAGGTGATGGAGGGCTTCCACGGTGTGCCGTTCGACGCCCCGATACGCCGCACCCGTGAGGTGGTGGAGATCTGTCGGCAGGTCTGGCGCCGCGAACGGCTGATCCACGACGGTAAGAGCTATCAGATCCCGCTGCCGGCCGATCGCGGGACCGGTCTGGGAAAGCCGCTGAAGCTCATCAACACACCGGTGCGGGAACGCATTCCGATCACCATCGCCGCACTCGGCCCCAAGAACGTCGAGCTGACCGCGGAGATCGCCGAGGGGTGGCAGCCGGTGTTCTTCCTTCCGGAGAAGGCCGACGCCATCTGGGGTGAGGCGTTGCGGGCGGGCACGGCCAAGCGTGATCCGGCACTCGGTGCGCTCGACGTGATGGTCGGGGTGTCTGTGGCGATCGGTGACGACGTCTCCGACCGGCTGCAGTGGGCCAAACCGCAACTGGCGCTCTACATCGGCGGCATGGGAGCCAAGGGGCGCAACTTTTATCACAACGTCGCCACCGGGTACGGATTCGGCGACGTCGCCGACCGAATTCAGGAGCTGTACCTCTCCGGCCGCAAGGCCGAGGCGATCGCCGCGGTGCCCGACGACCTGGTGCGCGGCATCTCGCTGATCGGACCGCGCGGATATGTCAAAGAGCGCATCGCCGCGTTCGCCGAGGCCGGTGTGACGACGCTGCTGGCCACACCGGTCACCGGCGACGGCGCCGAGTATGTGCGCTTCGTCTCCGAGTTGCAGGACCTGCTGCCCTGACCGCCGGCCGCTTAGCCGCCGACCTGTGGCAGTTCGTCGGCGGCGATCTCGCACGGGGTGCGTTGCGGTTCGACCTTCGGCGGCACCGGTGGGGACTCCGGGGCCTCGGCGGCCAGCGGCGCGGGCGACGGAGCGGTGACGGGCTCGGCCGGCCCGGGTTGGGTCTTGATTTCAGGTTCGAGTTTGGCTTCAGGTTCGGATTCGGGTTCGGTCGCCGGCGGTGTTTGCGGCGTCGGTTCGGATTCCCCTGACGGTGCCGTCGCTCCCCGCGAGGGTGGCGGTTCCTCCGCGCCGGGGCTGCCGGAATGACCCCCGAGGACGGCGGCGATCGCGGTCACCAGCGGCAGCAGCGCACCGCCGAGATCGGCAGCGGGACCACCGAACTCCGGCAGTGGCGGTATCGACGGAATCGGTGGCGCCGAGAACGGCGCGCCGACCGGTGGCGGCGCCGATGCGGGTTGCGCCGGAGATGCCGAAGCCGGCGCCGAAGGAGGTGCCGACGCCGGCGCCGGCATCGTGGGCGTGTCGAAGCGCACCGGCTCGCGATCGGCGAGAGCCGAGGTCGCCCGGCGGTAGGCCGCGGTCACCCCGGCGGTGGCCGACTCCACCGCCGGCGCCCACTCACCCGCGACGGCGGTGTCGAGGAACGGCGCGATCTGTCCGGTGACGATGCCCACGGCGTCGGGACCGGCCCGACCCGAGCTCACCGCACGAGCGGCGGCGAGCCACAGCGCCGGTTCACCGATCCGCGCCCCGATGCTTGCGGTCGCCGTCTCGCGGGTCTGGACCTGCTGAGCGATGTCCTCGCGTAACCGACGCAGAGTGTCAGCCGCAGCGGCGAGCTGTTCGACGACGACGCCTCCTGATGCGCACTGCCGCCGCAGGAATTCACTTGCCGCGGATCCGGTTGCGCTACGCCAGGCCTGAGCCAGGAAGCCGCCGACGGCGCGCGCCGTCTCGAGCGCCTCCCCGGCGATCGCTGCGGCGCCGGCCAGCGCCGCCGCATCCGCTTCGAGCGCGTCGAGTCGCAGCCCGTCCTCGGCACCGGCCAGTTCACGTATCCGCACCGCACTGACGGCACCGGTGCCGACCGCCTGGCAGGCCGCTGCCAAGTCGGCGATGTCGGCGGCCCTCACCGCATGGTCCGGGTGGCTGCCGCCTCCGCGCCGGCGTGCACATCCGCTCCGGCGCGCAGTCCGCGAGACAGTTCGCGGGTCGCCCGGGCCCAGTGCATCGCATCGGCAACGCTTCTGAGCACCGCGGCATGAATCGCCTCTCCGGCGGCGCCGTGCGCGTTCCCGGCGGCCGCGCCGTCGAAGCGCAGCTCACGCAGGTGCGTATCGACGGCCTCCTGCAGGAGATCGGCCGCGGTGTCGATGCGGGCGGCGGCGGCACGCAGCAGTGCGGTATCGACAGAAGTGGTCGGCATACCCCACTTAGACGCGACGGGCCGGGGTTCGGTTCCGGTCAGTGTTCGCCGCGGACGGATCTGGGTTCGCCGCGGACGGATCTGGCGACCCGGCCGGCCACCTGACGGGCGGTGTCCTCGTCGGCTGCCTCGACCATCACCCGGACGATCTGTTCGGTGCCCGACGGGCGAAGCAGAATCCGGCCGGTGTCGCCGAGTTCGGCCTCGGCTTCGCGGACGGCGCTGCGCACGGCGGGGGCCTCGGCCGCGGTGGCCTTGTCGGTGACGGCGACATTGATCAGCACCTGCGGCATGATCGTCAGCCGCGCGGTCAGCGCGGACAGCGGCATGCTGGTCTGAGCCATCCGCGACATCAGCCGCAGCCCGGTGAGGATGCCGTCCCCGGTGGTGGCGAAAGCCGGCATGACGATGTGCCCGGACTGCTCGCCACCGAGGCTGAACGGTCCGGTACGCAGCTCTTCGAGCACGTAGCGGTCACCGACGCCGGTGGTGCGAACCTCGATGCCGGCCTCCCGCATCGCCAGGTGCAGACCGAGATTGCTCATCACGGTGGTGACCAGGGTGTCCGCCGCCAGCTCTCCGGCCTCCCGCATGGCCAGTGCGAGGACCATCATGATCGCGTCGCCGTCGACGGTCTCGCCGGAGGCGTCCACCGCCAGGCAGCGGTCGGCGTCGCCGTCGTGGGCAAGCCCGAGATCGGCGCCGTGGGCGAGCACCGCCTCGCGCAGCGGCTCGAGGTGCGTTGAGCCGCAACCGTCGTTGATGTTCACACCGTCGGGCTCGGCGTTGATCGCGATGACGCGCGCACCTGCCGCGGCGTAGGCGCGGGGTGCGGCAGCGTAGGCGGCGCCGTTGGCGCAGTCCACCACCACGGTCAAACCGTCGAGTCGTGCGGAGGCGGTGGCGATGTGCGCGAGGTAGCGGTCGAGTGCGTCGGCGGCGTCGCGCAGGCGGCCGATATCCGGCCCCACCGGGCGCAGACCGGGACCCTGCGCGACGAGTTCCTCGATGCGGTCCTCGGCGTCGTCGTCGAGTTTGTGCCCGCCCGGTCCGAAGATCTTGATGCCGTTGTCGGGCATCGGATTGTGCGACGCGGAGATCATCACGCCGAACGCACCGCCGTATGAGGCGGTGAGGAACGCCACCGCGGGCGTGGGCAACACCCCGACACGTAGGACGTCGACACCCTCGCTGGTGATGCCGGCGATGACGGCGGCTTCGAGCATCTCGCCGCTGGCACGCGGATCACGGCCGACGACCGCGACGCCGTCACCCGCCGGTGCGAGACGACGGGCCGCTGCGGTGCCGAGGGCCAGGCCGAGTTCGGCGGTCAATTCGCGGTTGGCGACGCCTCGCACCCCGTCGGTCCCGAACAGCCGGCCCATGCGATGAGGGTAACGCCGGTATGACCACGACACCGCCCGCACCCCTGGGGGATGCGGGCGGTGTATCGGGCTGCGCAGGCGCGGCGGATCAGCGCTTGCTGTACTGAGGCGCCTTGCGTGCCTTCTTCAGTCCGTACTTCTTGCGCTCGATGGCGCGCGGATCGCGGGTGAGGAAGCCGGCCTTCTTCAGCGCCGGGCGGTCCTCGGGTTGCACGAGGATCAGTGCGCGGGCGATCGCGAGGCGAAGCGCTCCGGCCTGACCGGAGGGGCCACCGCCGTCGAGATGGGCATGGATGTCGAAGGCGTCGACCCGGTCGACGATGACCAGCGGAGCCTTGATCAGCTGCTGGTGCACCTTGTTGGGGAAGTAGTCCTCCAGGGTGCGGCCGTCGAGGTGGAACTGGCCGGTGCCGGGAACCAGACGAACCCGGACCACGGCCTCCTTGCGGCGACCGACGGTCTGAATCGGCCGGTCGATGACGACCGGCGGACGCGGCGTGCTGGGCGCGGGTGTCTGTGCCGCCTCGGTGACTGCGGTGTCCTGCGCGATCGGCTCGACGGACTCGGGCGCCTCGCCGTTGTCGCCGGGTTCGTTCACTGCGTCGTCACTCACTGGGCCACCTGCTTGATCTCGAAGGGGATCGGCTGCTGTGCGGTGTGCGGATGCTGCGGACCCGCGTAGACCTTCAGCTTCTTCTGGATCTGCCGGCTCAGCTTGTTGTGCGGCAGCATGCCGAGGATGGCCTTCTCGACGACGCGGTCGGGGTGCTTCTCCATCAACTGGCCGATGGTGCGCGAGGTCAGACCGCCGGGATACCCGGAGTGCCGGTAGGCCATCTTGCTGTTCAATTTGTCGCCTCCGATGGCGACCTTGTCGGCGTTGACGATGATGACGAAGTCACCGCCGTCGACGTTGGGCGTGAATGTCGGCTTGTGCTTGCCGCGCAGCAGATTGGCCGCTGCGACGGCGAGCCGGCCGAGCACCACGTCGGTGGCGTCGATGACGTACCACGACCGCGTGGTGTCACCCGCCTTCGGCGTGTATGTGGGCACAGCTGGTACCTCTCTCTTTCAGTCCCTTTCGGGCCCTTTCAGGCCCTTTCAGGTCCCCATGGGGGCGTGGATCCCGGGGCGAGCCCGGGCGCCGGTCACGACATCGCGATGGGGATTGGTCTCGGCGACCGACAGTGACCCGAGATCCCGGTTTACCCCGCGGGAATCCGCGGCGTACCGCACGCCAGCGGCCTACCCTACCGGCGACGATCCGCGCAGGTCAAAACGCGTCGACCAGCTGCCGGAGCCGCGCGGCTCTCCTTCCGCGCGGACCGCCGGCAGCCGGTCGTGGGTTAGACGGCGTGGCACCCGGTTCGGTTCCGGGTCATCGCACCTCTCGTGCCGAGCGCACCGCGTCCTCGCAGGCCGCCCGCACGTTCTCCGCGCCGCCGGGGGCACTCTGGCAGCCGACGGCGATCCGGATGGCCCCGTCGAGCAGGACCGCCCAGCGGATCACCCGGCCGGGGCGGACTTCCTGGTAGGTCAGGACGTCGCGACCCGCGATGACATCGGTGTGCAGGTCACTGAATACGCCGGGCGGCTGCGCTGCGGCAGCCCGGCCGAGTACCGCGGCGGCAGCGCCGAGACTGTCCTGCGGCGCGTAGGCCCAGGTGATGTGGATGGCCGAACCGCTGTCCCCGGGTGCGCCCACCTCAAGGCGGCGCGATCCGGGTCCGCCGGTGACCCGCCGGACCGTCCACTGTGCGGGCACCGCGACCGCGACGCGTCCCTCGACGAGGGCGACGGTGTCGGCTGCGGGCAGCCGGTGCGGCCCGACGCGAAACCACGCCGCGGCGGCGATGAGGGCCAGGGCCGGCACGAGGGTCAGCGCGAGGGCCGTCCGGCGCCGACGCCGGGCGCAGGTGGGCGGCGCATCCGGGGCGGTCGCCGCCGGCGGCTCCCCGGCCGGTCGACCCGAAGCCGAGCACAGTCGGTCCATGTCGACGTCGCACAGCACGATGCCGCGGTCGCTGAGCGCTTGGCGCAACGCGCCGCCCGCCACCCCGGCCGGCGCATCGAAGACCGCGTCGAAGGCCGTCGCGGCACCGTCGCGTACCGCTGCGACGATCGCGTCGAGATCGTGGCGAGCGTGCACCGACAGCACCGAGCCGTCGACGACGGTGACCAGTTCGCGATCGACCTCGATGACCGTGAGCGGGCGCCCGATGCGCTCGGCGATGACATCGCAGCGGCGCGCGCAACGCGCACCCGCCGCGGCGGCGGCCGCGATTCGTTCGACACGCGGCGGTGGCCACCACGACGGGTGGACGATCAGCAGGTCGCCGGATCCCCTGTCCCCCAGAATGTCCCGCCAGAGTTCGTCGACGCCCACGGGACGCTCATCCACCAGCACCACTGCGTCGTCGATACCCTCGATCGCGGCCTCGGCGCACTCGCCCGATCGCCCGCGAGGATCGCCGTCCCGGGAGGCACCGAGACGGCGAACGGTCACCGGGCCCGCCTCGACCAGTACGGCCACCGCCCCACGCTAGGACGCGCGGGTCGCGCGCCGCGGCGGCGATCCACAGCCGTCAGCCCTCGCGGCGGCGTTCCCGGTAGGCGGCGACGTGCTGGCGGTTGGCGCAGTTGCCGGTGTCGCAGAACCGGCGAGAGCGATTGCGCGACAGGTCGATCAGCACCGCCTCGCAGTCCGGCGCCGCGCAGGTCTTGAGCCGCCGCAACTCGCCGGCGCGGATCAGATCCGCCAGCGCCATGGCCATCTCTGCAGCCATGCGCTGCGCCAGCGGGTCATCGGCCGACGCCAGATGCAGATGCCACTGCGGCATCTCCGGGTGGCGGGTCAGCCACGGCGCCGCGCGAGTCTCGGTCAGCAGCTCGTTGACCGCCTCGACGGTCCGTACCTCGTCGCCCGCGCCGGCCCAGATCTCCCCCAACCGGGCGCGCAGCCGGTGCACGGCGCGCAACTCGGCGCCGTCGCGGTCACGCCGGCCGGTCCAGCCCTCCGCGCGCAGATGCGCGTCCAGCGCCGCCTGGTCGCCGAGCTGCTCGCCGTCGACCCGGTCGCTGTTGATCAGGTCACACGCCGCCCGCAGTGTGAGTTCGGTGTCATGACTGAAAAGCATTTGACTCATGACTCCTTCGCCCGTAGTGTCATGCCCGCAATGTCATGACCGTCCCGGATTTCACCCGTGACGTTACCCGTGAGCGTTACCCGGGAGCAGGAGTACGCCGTGTCCGATCGCGCCACCTTCCGTCTCGGGATGGCGTTCGCGGCCGGGTCGGCGCTCACCTTCGGCATGTCCGGCCCGCTGGCCAAGTCGCTGATGGAAGCCGGCTGGTCGCCGACCGCGGCGGTCGCCGCCCGCCTGGCCGGCGGCGCCCTGGTGCTCGCGGTGCTCGCGACGCTGATCAAGCCGGACTGGCTGCGGCAGGCCCGCGAACACGGCCGGACCGTATTGCTCTACGGACTGATCCCGGTGGCCGGCGCTCAACTCTGCTACTACAACGCCGTCTCGCATCTGTCGGTCGGCGTGGCGCTGCTGCTCGAGTACACCGCACCGATCCTGGTCGTCGGCTGGGTGTGGGCCACCAGCGGGCGCGCTCCGAGCCGGATGACCCTCGCCGGCGTGGTGATCGCCGTCATCGGGGTGACCCTGGTGCTCGACGTCATCCGCGGCGCGCATGTCGACGCAGCCGGTGTGGCATGGGGTCTGGCCGCCGCGATCTGCGCCGCCTGTTATTTCATGATGTCCGACGAGGTGAGCGCCGACGGTTCCGGCCTGCACGCCATCACCCTGGCCGCCGGAGGCTTGGTGGTCGCCGCATTCGCCATCGCAGCCCTCGGTGCGAGCGGCGTGCTGCCGTTGCAGTTCAGCGCCGAGCACGCCGAACTGGCCGGAGCAACAGTGCCCTGGATGGTGCCGGTGGTGCTGCTCGGCGTGGTGGCCACCGCACTCGCCTACACCCTGGGCATCAGTGGCGTCGCACGGCTGCGCCCCAGTTTCTCTTCGCTGGTCGGCCTCACCGAGGTGCTCTGTGCCGCGCTGGCGGCATGGCTGCTGCTCAGTGAGTCCATCAGTGTCACGCAGGCCGTCGGTGGCCTGGTGGTCCTGCTGGGCATCGCCCTGGCGCGAGTGGGCCAGCGGGACCAACCCGACGGCAGTGCGCCACGCGGGGCGACGATCGAGGAGTTCCCACCGCCGGCGTCGGTAGCATTCGCCGAGTGAAACATCGGGGCAAGGGACTGTGCGCGGTAGTTCTCTGTGCGATCGTCGCGGGCCTCACCGGCCTGCCACTGCCCGCGACGGCACACGCCGACGGCTGCAACGACATCGCGGTGGTGTTCGCCCGCGGCACCAATGAGCCGCCCGGCATCGGCCGGGTCGGTGACTCATTCGTGGACAATCTGCGGGGTCGCGTCGGCAACCGACGTGTCGGGGTGTACGCGGTGAACTATCCCGCCAGCTACGACTTCCTCACGGCCGCCGACGGTGCCAACGACGCGAGCGCCACCGTCCAGAACCTCGTCAACACCTGCCCGGCGTCGCGGATCGTGCTCGGCGGCTACTCGCAGGGTGCGGCGATCATCGACATCATCACCTCGGTGCCCTTCCCGGCGATCGGCTTCACCAACCCGCTGCCGCCGGAGGTGTCCCCGCACATCGCCGCCCTGGCGGTCTTCGGCAACCCGTCGACCCGGCTGGGACTGCCGTTGACCTCCAGCCCGGTCTACGGGACCCGCGCCATCGACCTGTGCAATCCCGGTGACCCGATCTGCTCGCAGGGCGACGACGTGCCCGCCCACCGCAACTATGGGCCCGACGGCACGACCGCCCAGGCCGCCGCTTTCGTCGCAGGACTGCTCTGAGCTGGGCTTTCGAGTCGTCCTCGGCGAATATGTGAGTATGGACCGCATGCGTCACTTCGCCGCCGCGCTGGCGGCCACCGCCGCTGTGGCGGTTCCGGCGATGGTGGCCGCCCCCCTGGTACCCACCGCGGCGGCCGCACCGTGTCCCGATGTGGAACTGGTCTTCGCCCGCGGCACCAGCGAGCCCCCCGGCATCGGCCGGGTCGGCCAGGCGCTGCAGTCCCAGCTCGCCGGCCAGCTGGGCGACCGAACGCTCGGCGTGTACCCGGTCAACTACCCGGCGACCTATGACTTCCTCGGCGCTGCCGACGGCGCCACCGACGCCACCACTCACATCGCGGCGATGTCGCAGCGCTGCCCCCAGACCCGCTTCGTCCTGGGCGGCTACTCCCAGGGCGCCGCGGTGGTCGACATGCTGATGGGCATCCCCCCGCTGGGCAACAAGGTCGGCGACATCGGCTCCGCACCGCCGCTGCCGTTCAGCCTGGCATCCCGGGTTGCAGCGGTGGCGGCCTTCGGCAACCCGGCGACCAAGTTCGGCAACCCGGTGTCGGCGGCCGCGGAGCCGTTCATCGGCAAGGGCATCGACCTCTGCGCCGACGGCGACCCGATCTGCTCGAAGGGTCGAAACCCGTTCGCGCACACCAGTTACGAGAAGACCGACATGGTGGGCCAAGCCGCCGGCTTCGTGAGTGGGCTGCTGTGATGAGAAAGGCGATGTCGGTGTCGGCCGCTGCCGCTGTCGCGTTCGCGTCCGGCGCCGTCATACCCGCACCGGTCGCCGTCGCGGACCCCTGCCCGCAGGTGGAGGTCGTCTTCGCCCGCGGCCGCATCGAACCCCCGGGCACCGGGGCCATCGGCAGCGCGTTCATCGACGCGCTGCGGGCCCGCACGACCAAGAGCGTGGGCTTCTATCCGGTCAACTACCCGGCGGACACCGAGGTGATCGAAGGCGCCACGGACATGAGCCGCCACATCCAGTACATCGCGGCCAACTGTCCCGACACCCGGCTCGTGCTCGGCGGTTACTCCCTGGGTGCGGCCGTGACCGACGTCGTCCTGGCAGCGCCCTCACCGATCCTGGGCTACAAGAACCCGCTGCCGATCGGCATGACGGATCGCGTCGCCGCGGTCACCCTGTTCGGCAACGGCACCCGCAAGGTATTCGGACCGGTGTCCGCGGTCAGCCCACTCTGGGGAGCCAAGACGATCGACCTCTGCACACCCGAGGATCCGATCTGCAACGACAACATGGACCCCAACACCTGGCTCGGCGGCTGGCCGTCGCACATGGCGGATGCCTACATCGGCGGCGGTCTGGTGGATCAGGCCGCCGACTTCGTCGCGGCGCGGCTCTAATCCAGCGTGCGCAGATCGCGGGTGAGCGTGCTGCGTGCGGCGAGTTCGCCCGCCGGCGGGTAGTCCACACCGATCAGAGTCAGACCGCGGGCAGGTGCAGCGGCGAAGTCACTGGACCGGCCGGTCACGGTCAACAGCGTTGCGCACCAGGAAGGTTCGCGCCGGCCCTCCCCCACCGCGAGCAACGCCCCGACCAGTGAGCGCACCATCGACCAGCAGAACGCGTCGGCGCTGACGTATCCGGTCAGCAACTCGCCCTCCCGAACCCACTCAAGGCGCTGCAACTCGCGGATCGTGGTGGCACCGGGCCGGGGCCGGCAGAACGCGGCGAAGTCGTGTAGCCCCAGCAGGCTTCGCGATGCCGCCGCCATGGCGTCGACGTCGAGCGGCCGCGGCCACGGGGTGACGAAACGCGCCTGCTGCGGGCTCGCGCCGTAGGGAGCCAGTGACAGCCGGTAGGCGTAGTGGCGACGCAGCGCGGAGAAGCGGGCGTCGAAGCCATCGGGCGCCCGGGAGATGTCGCGGACACGGACGTCCTCGGCGAGCAGTCGGCTCAGCCGGCGCACCAGCGGTGTGAACTCCGCCTCGCCCTCGGGCTGATGGCGCGGGTAGGCGTGACTCAGAGCATCGGCCGGGATGTCCACGTGGGCCACCTGACCGGTGGCGTGCACACCGGAGTCGGTGCGTCCGGCGGCCAGCAGTCGCAGCGGAACGCGGAACACCGTCGACAGCGCGGCCTCGATGTCACCGGCCACCGTGCGCAGGCCGTGCTGAACCGCCCAGCCGGCGAAATCAGTTCCGTCGTAGGCGATGTCCAGCCTGAGCCGTAGTGCCTCAGGACTCGTCGGACTTTTCCTCAGCGATCTCGGCCTCAGCCTCCGCGGTCTGCGCGTCAGCTATCGCGGCGTCCTCGGCCTCGATCTCCTCCAGCGGAGTCTCTTCCGCCTTCGTCTCATCAGCCGGCGTCTCATCAGCCGGCTTCTCAGCGGCCGGCTTCTCAGCGGCCAGCTTCTCGGGGGCGCTCTTCGCCGCCTTGTTGCCCGCCGCGCGCTTGGCGCGGTTGGCTTCCGCGGTGACAGTCTTCTCCCGGACCAGTTCGATGACGGCCATCGGGGCGTTGTCGCCCTTGCGCGCCTCGACCTTGATGATCCGCGTGTAGCCACCCTCGCGGTCGGCGAAGAACGGGCCGATCTCGGCGAAGAGAGCGTGCACCACGTCCTTGTCGCGGATCTTCTTCATCACCTCGCGCCTGTTGTGCAACGTGCCCTTCTTGGCGTGGGTGATGAGCTTCTCGGCGTAGGGACGCAAAGCCCGGGCCTTCGGTTCGGTGGTCTTGATCCGGCCGTGCTCGAACAGCGACGTGGCCAGGTTGGCCAGGATCGCTTTCTGGTGCGATGAGGAACCGCCGAGGCGGGGACCCTTGCTGGGCTTAGGCATTGTGAACTCCGGGCATTGCGACTGTCTCCTTATGTGGGGCCGGCCCCCGTATCAGGTAGGGCCGGGACGACTTTTCTTCTTAGAGCTGTTCGGTCTCGGCGTAGTCCGCGTCGTTCTCGGCGTCGTAGCCCGAGTCGTATGCGGCGTCGCTGTTCCAGGTGCCGGTCGCGACGTCGTAGCCGGCGACCTCGGACGGGTCGAAGGTGGCCGGCGAGTCCTTCAGCGCCAGACCGAGCTGATGCAGCTTGATCTTGACCTCATCGATGGACTTCTGCCCGAAGTTGCGGATGTCGAGCAGATCGGACTCGGTGCGCGAGACCAGTTCGCCCACGGTGTGCACGCCCTCACGCTTGAGGCAGTTGTAGGAGCGCACGGTCAGGTCGAGGTCGTCGATCGGCAGCGCGAACGCCGCGATGTGGTCGGCTTCCTGCGGCGAAGGTCCGATCTCGATGCCCTCGGCCTCGACGTTGAGTTCGCGTGCCAGACCGAACAGCTCGACCAGCGTCTTGCCGGCCGAGGCCAGCGCATCGCGCGGGGTGATGGAGTTCTTGGTCTCCACATCCAGGACGAGCCGGTCGAAGTCGGTGCGCTGCTCGACGCGGGTGGCCTCGACCTTGTAGGTGACCTTCAGCACGGGCGAGTAGATCGAGTCGACCGGGATGCGGCCGATCTCGGCGCCGGAGACCTTGTTCTGCACGGCGGGCACGTAGCCGCGGCCGCGCTCGACGATGAGCTCGATCTCCAGCTTGCCCTTGTCGTTCAGGGTTGCGATGTGCATGTCCGGGTTGTGGACGGCCACGCCGGCCGGCGGCACGATGTCACCGGCGGTCACCGCACCGGGACCCTGCTTGCGCAGGTACATGGTGACCGGCTCGTCCTCCTCGGAGGACACCACGAGACCCTTGAGGTTCAGGATGATGTCGGTGACATCCTCCTTCACACCCGGAACGGTGGTGAACTCGTGCAGCACACCGTCGATACGGATGCTCGTCACCGCGGCGCCGGGGATCGACGACAGCAGAGTCCGCCGCAGCGAGTTGCCGAGGGTGTAACCGAATCCCGGCTCGAGCGGTTCGATGACGAACTGCGACCGGTTCTCGGCGATGACCTCTTCGGACAGGGTGGGACGCTGAGAGATCAGCATTGTTCTTCGTTTCTCCTTCTCGGCACCCGCTATTTGATGCCGTCTGGGTTACTGCGGTTACTTCTCGGTTACTTCGAGTAGAACTCGACGATGAGCTGCTCGGTGAGCGGCACATCGATCTGCGCCCGTTCGGGAAGCTGGTGGATCAGGATGCGCTGACGCTCCCCGATCACCTGCAGCCACGACGGGATCGGACGATCACCTGCGGTCTCCCGCGACAACTGGAACGGGAAGGTGTTCAGCGAGGTGTCCCGGACGTCGATGATGTCGTACTGCGCCACCCGGTAGCTCGGGACGTTGACCTTCACGCCGTTGACGGTGAAGTGCCCGTGGCTGACCAGCTGGCGGGCCATCCGGCGGGTGCGTGCCAGCCCGGCGCGGTAGACGACGTTGTCCAGCCGGCTCTCCAGGATGCGCAGCAGGTTCTCACCGGTCTTGCCGGCCTGCCGGTTCGCCTCCTCGTAGTAGCGGCGGAACTGCTTCTCCATCACGCCGTAGGTGAAGCGGGCCTTCTGCTTCTCCTGCAGCTGGGTGCGGTACTCGCTCTCCTTGATCCGCGCGCGACCGTGCTGGCCGGGCGGGTAGGGGCGCTTCTCGAAAGACTGATCTCCACCGACGAGGTCGACGCCGAGGCGGCGTGACTTGCGGGTGGCGGGTCCGGTGTAACGAGCCATCTGAAATTCCTGCCTTTCCCGCTAGACCCGGCGCCGCTTGGGCGGACGGCAGCCGTTGTGCGGCTGCGGAGTGACATCGGAGATCGCCCCGACCTCGAGGCCGGCGGCCTGCAACGAGCGGATCGCGGTCTCGCGGCCCGAACCCGGGCCCTTGACGAAGACGTCGACCTTGCGCACGCCGTGCTCCTGGGCCTTGCGGGCGGCGTTCTCGGCGGCCAGCTGCGCGGCGAACGGCGTCGACTTACGCGAACCCTTGAAGCCGACATGGCCGGATGACGCCCACGCGATGACGTTGCCCTGCGGGTCGGTGATGGACACGATCGTGTTGTTGAACGTGCTCTTGATGTGCGCGGCGCCGTGCGGGACGTTCTTCTTCTCCCGGCGGCGGGTGGCCTTGCCCTTCTTCGCGCCGGACGCGGCCTTCTTCGGAGGTGCCATGGTTACTTAGCCTTCTTCTTGCCGGCGATGGTGCGCTTGGGACCCTTGCGGGTGCGCGCATTGGTCTTGGTCCGCTGCCCGCGGACGGGCAGGCCGCGCCGGTGCCGCAGGCCCTGGTAGCAGCCGATCTCGATCTTGCGACGGATGTCGGCCTGCACCTCACGGCGCAGATCGCCCTCGACCTTCAGCGAGCCTTCGATGTACTCGCGCAGCTGGGTCAACTGATCGTCGGTGAGGTCCTTGCTGCGCAGGTCCCGGTCGATGCCGGTCGCGGCCAGGATCTCCTGGGAGCGGGTACGGCCGATGCCGTAGATATAGGTCAGGGCGATCTCCATGCGCTTGTCGCGCGGGAGGTCGACGCCCACTAGACGTGCCACAGTGGCGGTTTCCTTCTTCTCTGCGGAGGTGTCGATCCCAGTCCGTTCCCGGCGAGGTTCGCACCTATTCGGGGCCCGGCCTCCGTCCGGGCGTGGCCACCCGGCCTATCCGGATGGTGGTACTGGGAGGTCTGCATTCAGTTGTGTCGGGCGGGGATCTTGAAGACGCCCCGGCTCAGCCCTGGCGCTGCTTGTGGCGCGGATCAGAGCAGATCACCATGACCCGCCCATGCCGGCGGATCACCCTGCACTTATCGCAGATCGGCTTGACGCTCGGGTTGACCTTCACGGCTTAATGATCCTGTTCTCGTACTCGTCCGGCAGGGCCTACTTGTAAAGGGGGCTACTTGTAGCGGTAGACGATGCGGCCCCGGGTCAGGTCGTACGGGGAGAGCTCCACCACGACCCGGTCCTCGGGCAGGATGCGGATGTAGTGCTGCCGCATCTTGCCGCTGATGTGGGCGAGCACCTTGTGGCCGTTCTCCAGCTCAATGCGGAACATCGCATTGGGCAGGGGCTCCACCACGCGGCCCTCGACCTCGATGGCACCGTCTTTTTTGCCCATATCCTCACTAGATTCCTGCGTTGTTTTTCCTCGGGGCAGCATTCGCCGGACTGCAAAACCTGTGGAATGGTCACGCAAGAGCCGGCGCGTTCACCGCACCGTTGCTCCACGATACCCGCTGGGACCGCAGGCTCCAAAATGTCGCCGCAGGCCCCCCGTGGGGCCCCCGCACGCCGGATAAGGTGGGCCGATGCGGCTGTTGGTCACCGGCGGCGCCGGGTTCATCGGCGCGAATTTCGTCCACCGCGCCGCCCACGAGCGCCCCGGGGTGGCCATCACCGTCCTCGACGCCCTGACCTACGCCGGCAGCCGGGAGTCGCTGGCGGCCCTCGGTGACCGGATTCGCCTGGTCGAGGGGGACATCACCGACTCCGGCCTGGTCGATGAGCTGGTGGCCGGATCCGACGCGGTGGTCCATTTCGCCGCCGAGACCCACGTGGACAACTCGCTGAGCGACCCGGCCCCGTTCCTGCGCAGCAACGTCGTGGGCACCTTCACGGTGCTCGAGGCGGTCCGGCGGCACCGGACCCGGCTGCATCACATATCCACCGACGAGGTCTACGGCGACCTGCCACCCGACCAATCCGTGCGCTTCACCGCCGCGACCCCCTACAACCCGTCGAGCCCGTATTCGGCGACCAAGGCCTCGGCCGATCTGCTGGTGCGGGCGTGGGTGCGCTCCTACGGGGTCGCGGCGACGATCTCGAACTGCTCCAACAACTACGGACCGTTCCAGCACATCGAGAAGTTCATCCCGCGTCAGATCACCAATGTGCTGACCGGCCGCCGGCCCAAGCTGTACGGGACCGGCGCCAACGTCCGGGACTGGATCCACGTCGACGACCACAACAGCGCGGTGTGGCGGATACTCGAGGACGGTGTCGCCGGGCAGACCTACCTCATCGGCGCGGACGGGGAACGCGACAATCTCTCGGTGCTGCGGCTCATCCTGCAGCTGATGGACCGCGACCCCGACGACTTCGACCACGTCACCGACCGCGCGGGCCATGACCTGCGCTACGCGATCGACTCCTCGGCACTGCGCGGCGAATTGGGTTGGGCGCCAAAGCACACCGACTTCACCGAGGGCCTGCGGTCGACCATCGCGTGGTACCGCGACAACGAGTGGTGGTGGGGGCCGCTGAAGGCCGGGGTCGAAGCCGGTTACGCGAAGCGGGGGCAGTGATGGCCGAGACGTTTCGCGAACTCGCGGTGCCGGGTGCCTTCGAGATCACCCCGCAGGTGCACGGCGACACCCGCGGCGCGTTCTTCGAGTGGTTCACCGAGTCGGGCTTCGCCGAGATGACGGGCGGACGCTTCGACACCCGCCAGGCCAACTGCTCGGTCTCCTCGGCCGGCGCACTGCGCGGGCTGCACTTCGCCCAGGTGCCGCCAGGACAGGCCAAATACATCACCTGCGTGCGCGGATCGGTGTTCGATGTCGCCGTCGACATCCGGGTGGGCTCGCCCACCTTCGGACAGTGGGATGCGGTCGTCCTCGACGACACCGCGCACAGGTCGGTGTTCCTCACCGAGGGGTTGGCCCACGGATTCCTCGCACTGCAGGACGAGTCGACGGTGATGTATCTGTGTTCGACCCCATACGCCCCGCAGCGCGAGCACACCGTCTGCCCCACCGATCCGGCGATCGGCATCTCCTGGCCGCTGCCCGAAGAACGGTGGGCGCTCTCCGAACGCGACGCCGCCGCGCCGTCGCTGGAGGAGGTACGGGCGGCGGGTCTGCTGCCGGTGTGGACCGGCTGAAGCGCCTTGCACCATCGCAACGTCACTTACTAGGATATCCAAGTATCTTCTGACCCGGAGGACCTGCCATGACACCCACAATCGGCCACTTCATCGACGGCCGGCGAAGCGATCTCACCAGCACCCGCACCGCCGACGTGTTCAACCCCAGCACCGGTGCGGTGGCGGCGAAGGTCCTGCTCGCCAGCGCTGCCGACGTCGACACCGCGGTCGCCTCGGCGGTGCAGGCCCAGCATGAATGGGCGGCCTGCAATCCGCAGAAGCGCGCCCGGGTACTGATGAAATTCGTCGAACTGGTCAACGCCAACGCCGACGAGATCGCCGAACTGCTCTCCCTCGAGCACGGCAAGACCGTCAACGATTCACTCGGCGACATCCAGCGCGGCATCGAGGTCATCGAATTCGCCGTCGGCATACCGCATCTGATGAAGGGTGAGTTCACCGAATCCGCCGGCCCGGGAATCGACGTCTACTCGATCCGCCAACCGCTCGGTGTGGTGGCCGGCATCACGCCGTTCAACTTCCCGGCGATGATCCCGCTGTGGAAGGCGGGGCCGGCCCTGGCGTGCGGCAACGCCTTCATCCTCAAGCCCTCCGAACGCGATCCCTCGGTTCCACTGCGACTGGCCGAACTGTTCATCGAAGCCGGATTGCCGCCGGGGGTGTTCCAGGTCGTCCAGGGCGACAAGGAGGCGGTCGACGCGATCCTGGCCCACCCCGACATCAAGGCCGTCGGATTCGTCGGAAGCTCCGACATCGCGCAGTACATCTACACCGGCGCCGCCGCACACGGCAAGCGCGCGCAATGCTTCGGCGGCGCGAAGAACCACATGATCGTCATGCCCGATGCGGATATGGACCAGGCCGTCGACGCGCTGATCGGCGCCGGCTACGGCAGCGCGGGCGAACGCTGCATGGCTATCAGCGTCGCGGTTCCGGTCGGCGAGGAGACCGCGAACCGGTTGCGCAACAGGCTCGCCGAGCGGGTCAAGGAACTGCGGGTCGGACACAGCCTCGACCCCAAAGCCGACTACGGGCCACTGGTCACCGAAGCCGCCCTCACCCGGGTGCGCGGCTACATCGACGCCGGCGTCGCAGCCGGCGCGGAGATCGTCGTCGACGGCCGCGAGAAGGGCAGCGACGAAATGACCTTCGGTGACGCCAGTCTGGAGGGTGGCTTCTTCATCGGCCCCACCCTCTTCGACCACGTCACCACCGACATGTCCATCTACACCGAGGAGATCTTCGGCCCGGTGCTGTGCATCGTGCGGGCCAAGAACTACGAGGAAGCCCTCGCGCTGCCCTCGGAGCACGAATACGGCAACGGCGTGGCGATCTTCACCCGCGACGGCGACACCGCCCGCGACTTCGTCTCCCGTGTGCAGGTCGGCATGGTGGGGGTCAACGTGCCCATCCCGGTGCCGGTGTCCTACCACACCTTCGGCGGCTGGAAGCGCTCCGGTTTCGGCGACCTCAACCAGCACGGTCCGCATTCGATCCTGTTCTACACCAAGACCAAGACGGTCACCGAGCGCTGGCCCTCGGGAATCAAGGACGGCGCGGAGTTCGTCATCCCGACGATGAAATAGGGGCGCTGGCAGACCGATGACGGCATTCATGACTCTTGACGACGACGAACGCGTGATCTCCGAGACCGCCGCCGATTTCGCCGCCAAACGCCTGGCGCCGCACGCACTCGAGTGGGACAAGACCAAGCACTTCCCCGTCGAGGTCATGCGAGAGTCGGCCCAGTTGGGCATGGCGGCCATCTACTGCTCCGAAGACGTCGGCGGCAGCGGACTGCGGCGCCTGGACGCGGTGCGGATCTTCGAACAGCTGTCGTTGGCCGATCCGGTGGTGGCGGCCTTCATCTCCATTCACAACATGTGCGCCTGGATGATCGACACCTACGGCACGCCCGAGCAGCGCAAGTCATGGGTTCCGCAGCTGGCGACCATGGAGAAGATCGCCAGCTACTGCCTGACCGAGCCGGGAGCCGGTTCGGACGCCGCGGCGCTGCGCACCAAGGCGGTCCGCTGT
The DNA here is from genome assembly GCA_037141465.1 of Mycobacteriaceae bacterium. Lineage (GTDB taxonomy): Bacteria > Actinomycetota > Actinomycetes > Mycobacteriales > Mycobacteriaceae > Mycobacterium. Next base: position 28,015 of record JBAXCK010000006.1, read on the forward strand.
TCCGATTCAGGGGGCGACCACTACGTGCTCGACGGCGTCAAACAGTTCATCTCCGGCGCGGGCGCCTCGGATCTCTACGTGATCATGGCGCGCACCGGCGGAGAGGGCCCGCGGGGCATCTCGGCGTTCCTCGTCGAGAAGGGAACGCCCGGCCTGAGCTTCGGCGCCAACGAGGAGAAGATGGGCTGGAACGCCCAGCCCACCGCCCAGGTGGTCCTCGAGGGCGTGCGCGTGCCCGCCGAGGCGATGCTCGGCGGAAGTGCCGGTGAGGGAACAGGATTCGGCATCGCGATGAACGGGCTCAACGGGGGCCGGCTCAACATCGCCGCCTGCTCCCTGGGCGGCGGTCAGGCCGCCTACGACAAGGCCGCCCGCTACGTGGCCGATCGCCAGGCGTTCGGCGCCGCGCTGATCGACGAGCCCACGATCCGTTTCGCGCTGGCGGATATGGCCACCGCGCTGCAGACCTCCCGGCTGATGCTGTGGCGGGCCGCCGACGCACTCGACAACGACGACCCCGACAAGGTGACACTGTGCGCGATGGCCAAGCGCTACGTCACCGACTCCTGCTACGACGTCGCCGATCAGGCACTGCAACTGCTCGGCGGCTACGGATACCTGCGCGAGTACGGCCTGGAGAAGATCGTGCGGGATCTGCGGGTGCACCGGATCCTTGAGGGCACCAATGAAATCATGCGCGTGGTGATCGGGCGGGCCGAAGCCACCCGGGTGCGCGCCTGACGGGAGAAAGGCACAACTATGACCTCGGTCGCGTTCCTCGGCCTCGGCAATATGGGCACGCCGATGGCGGGCAATCTGGTCAACGCCGGCTACTCCGTCAGCGGCTTCGACCCGGTGCCGGCCGCGCGGGACGCCGCCGCCGACAAGGGCGTCACCGTCGCCGCCAGCGGTGCGGACGCGGTCGCCGGAGCCGACGTGGTGATCACCATGCTCCCCAACGGAACCCTGGTCAAACAGTGCTACGCCGACGTCATGGACTCCGCCCCGCGGGGCGCACTGTTCATCGACAGCTCCACGATCTCCGTCGACGACGCCCGCGCCCTGCACGCCTACGCCGGCGAACGCGGATTCGCCCAACTCGACGCGCCGGTGTCCGGCGGGGTGAAGGGCGCGGTGGCGGGCACGCTGGCCTTCATGGTGGGGGGTGAGGCCGACGCGCTGCAGACCGCACGCCCGGTCCTGGACGCCATGGCGGGCAAGATCATCCACTGCGGTGAGTCCGGTGCCGGCCAGGCGGCCAAATTGTGCAACAACATGCTGCTCGCGGTTCAGCAGATAGCGGTGGGTGAGGCGTTCGTGCTCGCCGACAAACTGGGGCTATCGGCGCAGTCGCTTTTCGACGTGATCACCGGGGCCACCGGCAACTGCTGGGCGATCCACACCAACTGCCCGGTGCCCGGACCGGTGCCGACCTCGCCGGCCAACAACGACTTCACACCGGGCTTCGCCACCGCCTTGATGAACAAAGACCTCGGCCTGGCGATGGATGCGGTGGCATCGTCGGGATCGTCGGCTCCCCTGGGCAGCCACGCCGCGCAGATCTACGCGGCCTTCGCCGAGCAGCATGCAGACCTGGATTTCAGCGCGGTGATCCAAACCCTGCGCTAGAAGTCGCCGGCGTGCCTGCGCAGCGTCTCGATGGACGACACGAGTGCGTCCGCCTGTTCTGAGCTCATACCGATGTCGGCGAACACCTGCTTGTTGAGGGTGACGGTGGCGTCCTCGACCGTCGAGCGTCCGAGATCGGTGATCCCCACCAGCGTGGTGCGCCCGTCGGTGGGGTGCGGGATGCGCTTGACCAGACCGTCGGCCTCGAGGCGGCGGATCGCGTGGGTGACGCTGGTGACGTGCACCTGTAGCCGGTCGGAGGCTTTCGTGATCGGCAACGCCCCGGTGCGGCTGAACGCCAGCAGGCGCAGCAGTTCGAAGCGCGAGAAACTCAGATCGTAGGGGCGCAGCGCGGTCTCGACCCGGGCCAGCAGAATCTGGTGGGCTCGCATGACCGAGGTGACGGCGACCATGCCGTCGGCCACATCGGCCCAGCCGGCACGCTCCCAGTTCTCCCGGGCCGCGGCGATGGGGTCCGGACTCACTCGCCCATTGTCACCCCCGTATGACCCCCGCGCCCTACTTCCCGGCGTGCATCTGAGGCGTGGCGACCATGATCGGGCCGGCGGCGTTGCCGTCGGTGGCCTGCTTGAAGTCGCCGACGGTGCCGTCGGTATCGATGGTCCCGTTGGTGCCGTCGGTGTCCACCGCGGCGCCGTCCTTGCCGCCCTGATCCTGGACGGTGATGGTGCTCGACGGCGTGGCCGAGGCGATACCGCCGGCGGCGAGCCCGCCGACGCCGGTGATCAAGGCGACGCCCAGACCCGCGAGAGCCAGACCGGTGAAGACCGTGGTGCGTGTGTTCATGGCGATCACGGTAAAGGGCGAGCCTGGACGAACGCTGTGAACGCGTCGTCGCTCAGAGCGTCAGGATGCGGGGACCGTCGTCGGTGGCGGCCACGGTGTGCTCCCAGTGCGCCGCCCGCGATCCGTCGGTCGTGACGACGGTCCACTCATCGTCGAGGATCCGCGTCCTGGTGGTGCCCAGGGTGAGCATCGGCTCGATCGCCAGCACCGAGCCGGCGACGAGGGTGGGACCCCGGCCGGGTTCGCCCTCATTGGGCAGGAACGGGTCCATGTGCATCTGTCGCCCGATGGCGTGGCCGCCGTAGCCCGCGACGATGCCGAAGCGGCGGTCGAACCGCCGCTCCGCCGCGCGAGCGCCCTGCTCGATGGCGTGCGAGACGTCGGTCAGCCGACTGCCCGGCACCATCGCGGCGATGCCGGCCTCCATCGCGGACTTGGTGGCCTCCGACAGAGCCTCGTCCGCGGGTATCAGCCGGCCGACCCCGAAGCTGACGGCGGCATCCCCGTGCCAGCCGTCGATGATCGCTCCGCAGTCGATGGACACCAGATCGCCGACGGCGAGCACGTCGGCCGACGATGGGATGCCGTGCACCACGCGATCGTTCACCGAGGAGCAGATACTGGCCGGGTAGCCGTGGTAACCCAGGAACGACGGCACGCCACCGGCCTCACGGATCACCGTCTCGGCGACGTCGTCGAGGTCCTTGGTGCTGACCCCTTCGCGCGCATGTGTCCGCACTGCCCGCAACGCGGCGGCGACGACGGCGCCGGCGGCGGCCATGGCGTCGAGTTCACCGGCCGAGCGAGCGGGAACGGTCTTGCGGTTCCGCAGCCCAGGAAGGGAGACCAACGGTGCTCAGCGCCCCAGAGCCGTCATCGGCCAAGCGATTTCAGCGACCGCTCGAAGACCTCGTCGAGGGAGCCGACGGCGTCGACCGTCTTGAGCTCGCTGGTGTAGTAATCCAGCAGCGGGGCGGTCTCGTCGCGGTAGACCTTCATGCGGTTGCGGATGACGTCCTCGGTGTCGTCGGCCCGGCCGCGGCCGGCCAGCCGGGCCACCAACTCGTCCTCGGGCACCCGGAACTCCAGCACCGCATCGAGTTTGAGTCCGCGGCGGGCCAGCATGTCCTTGAGCGCGCCGGCCTGCTCGACGGTGCGCGGAAATCCGTCGAGGATGAAACCGACGGCCACATCGGGGTCATTGAGACGATCGTCGACGAGGGCGTTGGTGAGACTGGCCGGGACGAGGTCACCGGCGTCGAGATACTTCTTGGCTTCCAGCCCCAGTTTGGTGCCGGCGCTGATGTTGTGGCGGAACAGGTCGCCGGTCGAGATCTGCGGGACACCCAGTTTCTCGGCGAGCTTGACGGCCTGCGTGCCCTTGCCCGCTCCGGGCGGGCCCAGCAGAACGATCCTCACTTCAGGAACCCTTCGTAGTTGCGCTGCATCAACTGGCTCTCGATCTGCTTGACGGTGTCCAGGCCGACGCCGATCGCGATCAGCACCGCGGTGCCACCGAAGGGCAGATTGGACACGCTACCCCCACCGGCCTGGAGGAACACGTTCGGCAAGACGGCGATGGCGCCCAGGTAGATCGAGCCGGGCAGGGTGATCCGGTTGAGCACGTAGCTGAGGTAGTCGGCGGTGGGCTTGCCCGGGCGGATACCCGGAATGAATCCGCCGAACTTCTTCATCTCGTCGGCGCGCTCCTCGGGATTGAACGTGACCGACACATAGAAGTAGGTGAAGAAGATGATCAGCCCGAAATAGATGGCGACGTAGACCGGATCGGCCGGATTGGTCAGATGGTCGGCGACGAAGCGATCCCACCATCCGCCGCCGGCGCCGCCCTTGCCGCTGCGGATCAGTTGGGTGATCAGGTGCGGGATGTAGATCAGCGAGGAGGCGAAAATCACCGGGATGACGCCGGCCTGGTTGACCTTCAGCGGCAGGTAGGTCGAGGTGCCGCCGTACATCTTGCGGCCCACCATGCGCTTGGCGTACTGGACCGGGATGCGGCGCTGGCCCAACTCGACGAACACAACGCCCGCGATGATCGCCAGGGTGGCGACGCAGACCGCCGTGAAGACAAGGCCGCCGCGGGTGTCCAGGATGGACTTGCCCTCGCCGGGGATGCGGGCGGCGATACCGGCGAAGATCAGCAGTGACATGCCGTTGCCGATGCCGCGCTCGGTGATCAGCTCACCCATCCACATGACCAGGGCTGCGCCCGCGGTCATCACGATGACGATGACCACGAGGGAGAAGATGCTGGAGTTGTCCAGGATGTCCAGTGAGCAGCCCTGCAGCAGTCCGCCGTTGGCAGCGAGAGCCACGATGCTGGTGGCCTGCAGCAGGGCCAGCGCGATCGAGAGGTAGCGGGTGTACTGGGTCATCTTGGCCTGGCCGGCCTGACCCTCTTTCTGCAGTTGCTCGAAGCGCGGGATGACCACGGTCAGCAACTGAACGATGATGCTCGCGGTGATGTAGGGCATGATGCCGACCGCGAACACCGACAGCTGCAGCAGCGCACCGCCGGAGAACAGGTTGATCAGCGAATAGACCTCGCCACCGGAGCCGCCGCTGACCTGCTTGATGCACTGCTGGACGTTCGGATAATTCACACCGGGTGAAGGCACCGCGGCGCCGACTCGATAGAGCAGCACCATGAACAGGGCGAAGAGGATTTTGCGCCTCAGGTCAGCCGTCCGCAGCGACGAGATGAAAGCCGAAAGCACTCTTCCTCCTGGGCAGCCGACCGAGGTCGCGGCGTGCCGATGGGGCTGGCCCTCCGGCCAGCGTTCGGGCAAAACTGTCGCGGCATGGAAGCGCGCGGGATCAGTCTACGAGACTAACAGTCGGCCCAGGCAGGGCGGCAATCCCGGCAACTGGTTATATTGGCTAACCATAGGTGGGGCGCCGGACGCCCCGGGCGGGAGATCGCGGATGGCGCGCAGCGAAGGCGACCGCTGGGACGTGGCCTCCAGCGTCGGCGCCACGGCCACCCTGGTGGCGACCGCCCGCGCGCTGGCGACCCGCCACGGCGACCCCCTGGTGCAGGATCCCTTCGCCGAGGCGCTGGTGCGGGCGGTCGGCATCGAAGCCTTCACCGCCGCTATCGACGGCGAACTGGACGCCGAGATTCCGGCCGTCCAGAGCATGGTCGACATGATCGCGGTGCGGACGCGGTTCTTCGACGACTTCTTCGCCGACGCCACCGGGGCGGGTCTGCGCCAGGCGGTGATCCTGGCCTCAGGCCTCGATGCCCGGGCCTACCGGCTGGCCTGGCCACCGGACACGGCGGTCTTCGAGATCGACCAGCCGGAGGTGCTCGACTTCAAGTCCGGCGTTCTCGACGGCCGCACACCGCGCGCCCGACGAACCGCCGTCGCGGTCGACCTGCGTGACGACTGGCCCGCCGCCCTGCGCGACGCCGGTTTCGACCCGGACGCCCCGACGGCGTGGATCGCCGAGGGATTGCTGGTGTACCTGCCACCTGATGCCCAGGACCGGCTCTTCGACCACATCGACGCGCTGTCCCCGACGGGCAGCAGGCTGGCCACCGAGTACCACCCCGACGGCGGCTCGGGCATCGCCGCCAGCGCGGCCGCGATCACCGGCCAGCTGGCGGGCTCGGGACTGGATCTCGACCTCGGTGAGTTGTTCTACGGCGGCGAGCGCCGGCCGGTCACCGAATGCCTGGAGGAACTCGGCTGGCAGGTCACCACCACACCGCGGCCGGACATGTTCACCCACTATGGACGTTCCTACCCGGATCTGCCGGCCCTGCAGAAGTCGTTGTTCGTCACGGCGGTCAAGCGATGACGTCCTCCGGACGCCGCGACGGCGACACGTGGGACCTGGCCTCCGGGGTGGGCACCACCGCCACGGCGGTCGCAACCTCCCGGGCACTGGCCACCCGCGACGGCGTCATCGACGACCGTTTCGCCGAACCACTGGTGCGAGCCGTCGGCATGCCGCACTTCACCGAGATCCTCGACGGCCGCGCCGAGGAAGGCGAGCAGCACCGAATGGCGCTCGGAATGGCCGTCCGCACAATGTATTTCGATCAATTCCTGCACGACGCCGGCGCGGCAGGCATCCGGCAGGTCGTCATCCTCGCCTCGGGACTGGATGCCCGCGGTTACCGGCTGGCCTGGCCGGCGGGCACAGTGGTCTTCGACCTCGATCAACCGGGCGTCATCGACTTCAAAGCCGCCACCATGGCACGCCTCGGCACGCCGCCCACCGCTGCGCTCCGCAACGTCGGGGTGGACCTGCGCGACGACTGGCCTGCCGCACTGGCCGCCGCGGGATTCGACGCGGACACGGCGACGGCGTGGATCGCCGAGGGATTGCTGATGTACCTGCCGCCGGATGCCCAGGACCGGCTCTTCGACCACATCACCGCCCTCAGCCCGGCGGGCAGCCGGGTGGCCACCGAGTTCTTCCCCGACATGTCGGCGTTCACCGACGGCGACGGACAGAACCGATGGCGACGCATGGGATTCAGCGACGACCTCGCCGGGCTGGTCTACTCCGGGCAGCGCAGCCACGTGATCACCTACCTGCGAGACCTCGGCTGGGACGTGCAGAGCAGCCTGGTCAGTGAGCTGTTCGAGCGCTACGGCATCGAACGTCAGCAGGACGAACACAGCGAGAAGTTCGCGGGCTTCCAGTACGTCTCGGCTGTGCTGGGCTGATCGCCCCTAGAAGCGCCAGTCCCCCAGCCACAGCGCGAACGATCCGGCGTGACCGTGCTCGACCTGTCCGAGCACGTCGTGCACCGCCGTACCGGCGAGCGCCGCCACCATCTCACCCAGCGACGCCGCGGCCGGCTGCGAGGACGCCCTGGGCCGCAGGTAGTCCCGCACCGACGATCCCGGGTAGCCCGCCAGCCGCACCTCGGCGTCGGCATCCAGTCCGGCGAGCACCTTGGCTCTGCGCACCGCGGCACGCAGGCCGCCGAGTTCGTCGACCAGCCCCCGCTCCTTGGCATCCGCGCCCGTCCACACCCGCCCGCGCGCAACCGCGTCGAGCTCGCCGACCGTCATACCGCGCGCCTCGGCGGCGCGACGCACGAAGTCGTCGTAGAACAGGTCCGCCTCGGCTTCGACCATGGCCTGCTGCTCGGCGGTGAACGGCGCATTGGCCGACCACGCATCGGCGTTGTCGTTGGTGCGTACCGAGTCCGAGCCCACGCCGAGACGCTCCTTGAGGTCGCGGGCGACAAGCTTCCCGGTCACCACACCGATGGACCCGGTGATGGTGCCCGGGTCGGCGACGATGGTGTCGGCCGCCATGGAGATGTAGTAACCACCCGACGCGGCGACGGCCCCCATGGAGGCGACGACGGGCTTACCGCCGTCGCGGATGCGGGTGACCTCGCGCCAGATGGTCTCCGAGGCGGTCACCGATCCGCCGGGGCTGTCGACGCGCAACACCACGGCCTTCACATCGTCGTCGGCGGCGGCCTCGCGCAATGCGGCGGCGACGGTGTCCCCGCCCGCACTGGACCGGGAGAACGGCAGCACCTGGGGGCCGCCCCGGCCGCTGACGATCGGACCGGCGACGGTCACCACCGCGATCGTCGGCTTGGACTCACGCACCGGGATCGCGCGCGCACCGGAACGGGTCTGCGCGTAGCGGGACAGGAACAGCCGCGGCGGAGCGTCGTGGCCGTCTGGGCTGGTGAGGTTCTGCGCACCTGCGCGTTGCGCGATACGCAGGTATGCCTCGTCACGAAATCCGATGCGATCCAGCAGTTTCGCCTCGATGGCGTCATCGCGAAGCAGCGGCGCACGGTCGGCCAGTGCGTCGAGGGTCTCGGTGTCGATGCCGCGGGATTCGGCGATACCGGACCACACCTGAGCGTGCAGGCTTTCGATGAGACGGCTGTCGGCTTCGCGGTGTGCGTCGGTGTAGCGATCCTCGGTGAAGAGGTTCGCGGCGGATTTGAACTCGCCTCGCGCGACGAACTGCGCCTCGACGCCGGCCTTGTCCAGCGCGTCACGCAGGAACAGCGCGTTGGTGGCGAATCCGATCAGGCCGACGGTGCCCGACGGCGCCATCCACACCTCACCGAAGGCCGATGCCAGGTAGTACGACAGCGTGCCCGGGTAGGTCTCGGCCCACGCCAGTGACGGTTTGGCCGTGGTGAACTCGATGATGGCGTCGCGCAGTTCCTGCACCACCGCCGGCGGTGTGGCCTGCAGTTGCACGCGGGAGATCAGTCCGGCGACCCGGTCGTCGTCGGCGGCGCGATGAATGGCGGCGACGGCCTCGCGCAGCAGCATCGGTCGTCCCGCGCCGGTGACGAAGCGCACCGGGTCGAACCCGGCGGTCTCCGGCGGTGCGGACTGCAGTCCGAACTCGAGGATGACACCCCTGGGCACGCCGTGATGGCGGACGGTGTCGATCCGGCGGGCCAGATCACGCACGTCGCCGGGGATGCCGGGTAGGAAGGAGAACATGGTTCCCAAGCTACCGACCGGTGGCCGGAGCCGTTAGGAGACCTCGGTGGCCGAGCCTCCGGCGGCGGTGATCTTCTCGCGGGCGCTGCCGCTGAACTTGTGTGCGGTCACGTTGACCTTCACCGACAGCTTCCCGTCACCGAGAACCTTCACCAGTGTGTTCTTGCGCACCGCGCCCTTCCCGATGAGGTCTGCGACACTGACGTCGCCACCCTGCGGGAACAACCGGCTGATGTCGCCGACGTTGACCACGTCATATTCGGTGCGGAACCGGTTGCGGAAGCCCTTGAGCTTGGGCAGGCGCATATGGATCGGCATCTGGCCGCCCTCGAAGCCCACCGGAACGTTCTTGCGCGCCCCGGTGCCCTTGGTGCCGCGGCCGGCGGTCTTGCCCTTGGAACCCTCGCCGCGACCGACGCGGGTCTTGGCCTTCTTCTCGCCGCGTGCCGGCCGAAGGTCGTGCAGCTTGATGACCCCTGCGGCGTCATCGCTCTTCGCGCGGGCGCTCATTGCTTCACCTCTTCAACCTCGACGAGGTGGTGCACGACCTTGATCAACCCGCGGGTCTGCGGGTTGTCCTCGCGGACCACCGACTGGCGAATCTTGCGCAGCCCGAGCGTACGAAGGCTCTCACGCTGCTTCCAGCGCGCACCGACGGTGCCACGCACCTGAGTGATCTTCAACTGAGTCGACTCTTGTTGGGCCATGTTCTTATGCGCTTCCTTCACGGGCGGCCGCAGCCACGGCCGCTTCGCTCTCCCGGCGCGCCTTGAGCATGCCGGCCGGAGCGACGTCTTCGATGGGCAGACCGCGACGGGCCGCCACCTCTTCGGGACGCTGCAGCATCTTCAGCGCGGCGACGGTGGCGTGCACCACGTTGATCGCGTTGTCACTGCCGAGCGATTTGGCCAGCACGTCGTGCACACCGGCGCACTCCAGCACCGCGCGGCAGGCGCCGCCGGCGATGACCCCGGTACCGGGGCTGGCCGGACGCAGCATGACCACACCGGCGGCGGCCTCACCCTGAACCGGATGGACGATGGTGCTGCCGATCAGCGGGACGCGGAAGAAGTTCTTGCGCGCCTCCTCGACGCCCTTGGCGATCGCGGCCGGCACCTCCTTGGCCTTGCCGTAACCGACACCGACCATGCCGTGGCCGTCGCCGACGATCACCAGCGCGGTGAAGCTGAACCGGCGACCGCCCTTAACCACCTTGGAGACGCGGTTGATGGTGACGACGCGCTCCAGGTACTGGCTCTTCTCGCCGTCGCGGCTGTCACGGCCACCGCGCCCGCCGCGGTCGTCACGACGTCCCCGGCGGTCATCGCGGCCGCCTTCCCGTCCGGCCCGGTCGTCGCGGCTGCTCGCGGTGGGGGCACCGGAGTCCGGAGCCGCCCCCTCAGCGGTGGGGGCAGCAGGGGTGGTCTCGGACATCAGGCGGTCCTTCCAATGTTGACGTTCGAACGCATCAGAACTTCAGTCCGCTCTCGCGGGCGGCGTCGGCGAGAGCGGCGATCCGGCCGCCGTAGGTGTTGCCACCGCGGTCGAACACGATGGCGTCGATACCGGCGGCCTTGGCGCGCTCGGCGATCAGCTGGCCGACCCGCTTGGCGTGGGCCTTCTTGTCGCCGGTGACGGCGCGCACATCGGGCTCGATCGACGACGCCGCGGCCAGCGTGGTGCCGTCGTCGTCGTTGACCAGCTGGACGTGGATGTGCCGCGACGAGCGGTTCACCACAAGGCGTGGACGCTGCGCGGTGCCGGCGACCTTCTTGCGCAGACGGGCATGCCGGCGCAGGCGTGCGGCGCGGCGTGCGGCCGACGCGGTGGTGCCGACCGGCTTGCGATCAATGGTTTCAGCCATGGCTACTTACCTGTCTTTCCGACCTTGCGGCGGATCTGCTCACCCTCGTAGCGAATGCCCTTGCCCTTATAGGGGTCCGGGCGGCGCAGGCGGCGGATGACCGCGGAGATCTGGCCGACCTTCTGCTTGTCGATTCCCGAGATCGAGAACTTCGTCGGGTTCTCCACCGCGAAGGTGATTCCTTCGGGAGCCTCGATGAGAACCGGATGGCTGTAGCCGAGGGCGAACTCGAGGTTGCCGCCCTTCTGCTGCACGCGGTAGCCGACGCCGAAGATCTCCATCTTGGTGGTGTAACCCTCGGTGACACCGGTGACCAGGTTGGCCACCAGGGTGCGCGACAAGCCGTGCAGCGAGCGGCTGCGACGTTCGTCGTCGGGCCGGCTCACCACGATCGCGCCCGCCTCGTCCCGCGCCACTGTGATCGGCTCGGCGACCGTCAGCGCCAGGGCGCCCTTGGGGCCCTTGACCGCGACGTTCTGACCGTCGATGGTGACGTCGACACCGTTGGGAACGGGAACGGGCTGCTTACCGATACGCGACATGTCTAACCTCTCTCACCACACGTACGCGAGGACTTCGCCGCCGACGCCCTCGCGGGCGGCTTGGCGGTCTGTCTTCAGGCCGGAGGACGTTGAGATGATCGCCACGCCCAGCCCGCCGAGAACCCGCGGCAGGTTGGTGGACTTGGCGTAGACGCGAAGACCTGGCTTGGACACCCGGCGCAGGCCGGCGAGGCTGCGCTCGCGGTTGGGTCCGTACTTGAGCTTCACCACCAGGGCCTTGCCCACTCGGGCGTCCTCGGTGCGGAAGTCGCTGATGTAGCCCTCGGTCTTGAGGATCTCGGCGATGTTGGCCTTGATCTTCGAGTGCGGCAGGGTCACCTCGTCGTGGTAGGCCGAGTTGGCATTGCGAAGGCGGGTCAGGAAGTCCGCGATCGGATCAGTCATGGTCATTCGGCGCCTCCCTCCTACCAGCTCGACTTCTGCACACCGGGCAGTTCGCCGGCATGGGCCATTTCACGCAGGCAGATCCGGCACAGGCCGAACTTGCGGTACACCGCGTGCGGACGCCCGCACTTGTTGCACCGGGTGTAGGCCCGCACCGCGAACTTCGGCTTCTTCTTGGCCTTGTTGACCAGAGCCTTCTTTGCCATCTGCTCAGTTCTCCTTGAACGGGAAGCCCAGGGCGCGCAGCAGGGCGCGACCTTCGTCGTCGGTCGTCGCCGAGGTGACGACGGTGATGTCCATGCCCCGGGGCCGGTCGATGGAATCCACGTCGATCTCGTGGAACACCGACTGCTCGGCCAGGCCGAAGGTGTAGTTGCCGTGGCCGTCGAACTGCTTGGGGCTCAGGCCGCGGAAGTCGCGGATACGGGGCAGCGCGATCGACACCAGGCGGTCGAGGAACTCCCACATCCGGTCGCCGCGCAGTGTGACGCGGGCGCCGATCGGCATGCCCTCGCGCAGCTTGAACTGGGCGATGGACTTGGTGGCCTTGCGGATCTCCGGCTTCTGGCCGGTGATCAGAGCCAGGTCGTTGACGGCGCCGTTGATCAGCTTGGCATCGCGGGCGGCATCACCGACACCCATGTTCACCACGACTTTGACCACACCGGGGATCTGCATCACGTTGGCGTAGTTGAACTCGTTGTTCAGCGCGTCACGGATCTCGCTGCGGTAGCGCGCCTTGAGCCGCGGCTGAACTTTTTCTGCAGTCGTCATCAGATGTCCTTGCCGTTGCGCTTGGAGATGCGGACCTTTTTGCCCGACTTCTCATCCACGCGGTAGCCGATGCGGGTGGGCTTGCCGTCGGAGTCGACGACCATCACGTTGGAGACGTGGATCGGGGCCTCCTGGGTGACGATGCCGCCGGAGGACGCGCCGCGCTCGTTGGCCGACTGCGCGGTGTGCTTCTTGATGCGGTTGACGCCCTCGACCAGGATCCGGTTGCGCTCCGGGTAGGCCTGGATGACCTTGCCCTTGGCGCCCTTGTCCTTGCCGGCGATGACCAGGACGGTGTCGCCCTTGTGCACCTTCATCTACAGCACCTCCGGGGCGAGCGAGACGATCTTCATGAAGCGCTTCTCCCGCAGTTCACGCCCTACCGGTCCGAAGATGCGGGTGCCGCGGGGGTCGTTGTCGGCCTTGATGATGACGGCGGCGTTCTCGTCGAATTTGATGTAGCTGCCGTCGGAGCGGCGGCGCTCCTTGACGGTGCGGACCACGACGGCTTTGACCACGTCGCCGCGCTTGACGTTGCCGCCGGGGATGGCGTCCTTGACGGTCGCGACGATCACGTCGCCGATACCGGCGTAGCGCCGCGACGAGCCGCCCAGCACGCGGATGCACAGGATCTCCTTGGCACCGGTGTTGTCGGCGACCTTGAGCCGCGATTCCTGCTGAATCACCAGATCTCCCTCGGTTCGGCACGCAGCAGAGGCTCAGCGCAGGCTGAACGAACCTGTCATGCTCGGTCTTCGTCACTTCAGGGCACGCAGGGCCAAACCGTTTCCGGCCGGCCGAGGTCTGCCCGAGGCAACCCCTAGATACTAGGTGAGGGGCCCACTGCCAGCCAAATCCCGGTCGAACCCCAGGTCAGACGGTCACCACGCAGCGAAACCCGATGTGGGTGGTGGAGCTGTCCTGGGACTGCGGGGAACGGGCTGCCGGACGGTAGCGGTGGCAGTACTCGGGCGCGCACAGGTGTGAGCCGCCCTTGAGAGTCTGGAGGACGCCGGGATCCGGGTCGGCCGGGATCGGACAACACGAACTCGCCGGCGCATCCGGCACGTGGCCACGCTCGGAATACCGGGTGGTGGTCCACTCCCAGACGTTGCCGATCATGTCGAACAGGCCGAAGCCGTTCGGCGGGAAGGTGCCGACCGGGGAGGTGCCCGTCCAGCACTCGGTGCCCGCCCCCCGGGCGCCGTCGTTCTCATAGGGGAAGCGCCCCTGCCAGGTGTTGGCCATCAGCCGGCCGTCCAGGCGCGATTCGTCGCCCCAGGGGTAGACGGTGGTGGCGGTGGCGCCGGCGGCGTACTCCCACTCGGCCTCGGTCGGCAGCCGCCGTCCCGCCCAGGCCGCGTAGGCGGCGGCATCGGGGTAGGCGATCTGTACGACCGGGTGGTCGGACTTCCCGGCGATGTCACTGCCGGCGCCGAACGGGGCACGCCAGTGCGCGCCGGGCGCCCAGTCCCACCACTGCCGCCAGTCGCTGAGGTCGACGGGGCCGTCGGTGGCCGTGAACACCAGCGCGCCAGGCAGCAGATCCGCCTCGGCGACTCCGGGATACAGCGCCGGATCCAACGGGCGCTGCGCGACGGTGAGGTAGCCGGTCGCGTCGACGAACTCGGCGAACTGTGTGTTGGTCACCGGGTAGCGCTCGATGGCGAACGCGTCGACAGTGGCGGTGTGGATGGGCGCTTCCTCGGGGTAGAAGTCGGTAGATCCCATCCGGAAAGCGCCGGCCGGCAGTTCGACGAGTTCGGTGAGCACGTCAGTCCCTGGCGAACGCGAGAGCGATGTTCTTCTCCACATCGGTGTAGGGCGTACCGGAGACGTCGACGACGACCTGCGAGATGGCGCCACCGGTGAACTCGAAGGGTGCGGAGTAGGACCGCGAGACCGGCTGGCCGAGGTTGCGGCCGACACTGACCCCGCCGCCGGCCAGCCCGAAGATGAAGGGGTGCGCCTTCACGTTCGACAGGGTGGCCACCGCTGCGCCGTCGATGTACAGCGTGGCCTCGCCGAGTGGAACGAAGCTGCCCTCGACCGTCCCCGTCCGCGCGTACCCGACACCCAGGATGTGCCGCCCCATCGGCACCGGATCGGGCGAGGACAGTTTCTGCTCGACCTCGCCGAAGAAGTTGTAGACGAAGTACAGCCGTCCGTCGGCGACGAACAGTGTGTAGCCGCCGTGACCGGCGCCCTGTTTGAGCAGCACGCCGTGGACGTCGGGGCTATTGACCGTGACCTCGGCCAGCACCGAGAACGACCGGCCCGCGATGTTCACACACGCGCCGAGCGGCACGGGAGCGGTGTTCGGGTAGTAGATGTAGCTCGGCCGGTCTCCGGCTAGCGTGGGCCGCTGCCGGCCGAGGATCTCGAGCATGTTGAAGTCGGCGAGCGGCAGACCGTTGTACTTATCCGCCTCGGTGAACCACAGCTTCTGCATCTCCGCGAGCTTCTCCGGATGCTCAGTCGCCAGGTTTCGGCATTGGCTGCGGTCTTCGGTGATGTGGTAGAGCTCCCAGGGATCCTGGTCGAAGTGCGACCAGCCCGATGGCGCGGCCGCGTGCACGGTGTTGGCGAACCAGCCCTCGTGCCAGATACCGCGTGTCCCGAGCATCGAGTAGAACTGGGTTTCCTTACCGGTCGCCGCGGTCGGATCATCAAGTGCGGCTTTGAAACTGACGCCTTCCAACGGCCGCTGGGCGATTCCCTTGACCGTCTTCGGCTCAGAGATCCCCAGTAGGTCATAGACCGTGGGCGTGATGTCGCAGACATTGATGTAGTTGTCGCGGCACTCACCGTGGGCATCAATCCCGCGCGGCCACGAGATGATCGCGGAATCGGCGATTCCGCCCTCATGCGAGGCGTAGCGCTTGTAGAGCTTGTAGGGCGTGTTGAATGCCATCGCCCAGCCGATCGGATAGTGGTTGTAGGTCTGCGGGCCGCCGAGTTCGTCGAAGAACTTCATCGTCTCCTCGACGGTGTCGATGAGACCGTTGAAGAACTTGACCTCGTTGACCGAACCGTTGGGCCCTCCCTCACCGCTGGCGCCGTTGTCGGAGATCACCACGATGATCGTGTTGTCCAGCTGTCCGGATTCCTCCAGGTAGTCCAGGATCCGGCCGATCTGGGCGTCGGTGTAGGACAGGAATCCGGCGAACACCTCGGCCATCCGGGCGAACAGTCGCTTCTCGTCATCGGACAGGCCTTCCCAGGGCCGCACGGTGTCCTGTAGCGGCCACGGTTCTCCGTTGGGACCTTTGAAATCGGCATAGGGATTCATCGCGGACAGTTCGGTGTCGGCCGGCACCACCCCGAGCTTCTTCTGGTTCTCCAGGACGATCTCGCGGTAGCGCTCGTAGCCCATGTCGAAGCGGCCGGAGTACTTGTCGGCCCACTGCTTGAACACATGGTGTGGGGCGTGTCCGGCACCGGGGCAGAGATAGGAGAACCACGGTTTGTCCGGCGCGATCACCTTGGCGTCCCGGATGAACTCGATGGTCTTGTCGGCCAGGTCCTTGGACAGGTGGTAGCCCTCTTCGGGGGTGGCGGGCGCCTCGACGGGGTGGTTGTCGTAGACCAGTTCCGGGTACCACTGGTCGGTCTCCCCGCCCAGGAAGCCGTAGAACCGCTCGAATCCCCGCGATAGCGGCCAGTGCCGTTTGGTCGCGGCGAGGCTGGACTCCTCCAGCGGTGTCATGTGCCACTTGCCCAGGCAGTAGGTGTTGTAGCCGCGTTCGGCGAGGACCTCGGAGATCAGCGCGGTGTCGTCGGGAATGCGCCCGCTGATTCCGGGGAAGCCCTCGGTGAACTCCTCCACCACGGCCATCCCCACCGACGTCGCGTTGCGGCCGGTGAGCAGAGCCGCACGGGTCGGCGAGCACAGTGCGGTGGTGTGGAACTGGGTCAGACGCACCCCGCGCTCCGCGATGCGGCTCATGGCGGGCATCTCGACCAGACCCCCGAAACAGTCCCAGGTGGCGATGCCGACGTCGTCCCACACCACATAGAGCACATTGGGTGCGTTCTCCGGCGCGGTCGGCGCCGCATACGGACCCCAGTCAGGTTCGGAGTCGCGGATGTCGAGGGCGATCTTGCCGTTGAACCCGGTTGCCATGGCGGCGAGGTTACCCGTCGCGATCGAAAGAAGCCCACCGCCGGCAGCGATGGGCTTCTTTAACGCATGGCTGGGCTACTTGGCGCGCTCGAGGACCTCCACCAACCGCCAGCGCTTGGTGGCTGACAGCGGCCTGGTCTCCATCAGCGAGACCCGGTCGCCGATACCGGCACTGCCGGCCTCGTCGTGGGCCTTGACCTTCTTGGTGGTGCGGATGATCTTGCCGTACTTGGGGTGCTGAGCACGCGACTCGATCTCGACCACGATGGTCTTTTCCATCTTGTCGCTCACCACGTAGCCGATCGCCGTCTTGCGGCGGCCGCGCGGCTTCTCAGTGGCCGGGGTGTTCTTGGGTCCTTTAGTCCCCGCGGTCTTCTCGGCCATCACGACTCCTGTCCACCGGGTCCGGCGGCCAGACCCAACTCACGTTCGCGCAACACGGTGTAGATGCGCGCGATCTCCTGACGGACGATGCGCAACCGGCGGTTGTTGGCCAGCTGTCCCGTCGCGGACTGGAAGCGCAGATTGAAAAGCTCTTCCTTGAACTCGCGGAGCTTCTCGCTCAACTCGGCGTCGGTCAGCTCGCGCAGCTCACCGGCACTGGTTCCCACTGCCATCAGAACTGGTCCTCTCTGGTCACGATGCGTGCCTTTATCGGCAGCTTGTGGATCGCACGCGTCAGAGCCTCACGTGCGGTCTTCTCATCCGGGTAGCTCAGCTCGAAGAGCACCCGGCCGGGCTTGACGTTGGCGACCCACCACTCCGGCGAGCCCTTGCCCGAACCCATGCGTGTCTCAGCCGGCTTCTTGGTCAGCGGACGGTCCGGGAAGATGTTGATCCACACCTTGCCGCCACGCTTGATGTGACGGTTGATCGCGATACGTGCGGACTCGATCTGCCGATTGGTGATGTAGGCGTGCTCCAGTGCCTGGATGCCGTAGTCACCGAAGGTCACGTTCGTGCCACCGGTCGCGTTGCCACGCTGCCTGGGGTGGTGCTGCTTGCGGTGCTTGACCTTGCGGGGAATCAACATGGCGCTCGTCCCTAACTCTCGGTGCTCTCGGCGGCCGGCTCGGCAGCGGCCACCGGCTCGGGCTGGGCCGCCGCCGGTGCCTCCTCGGACGCGGCGCGGCCGGCCTCGGTGCTGGTCGCCGTGGTGCCCGACGCACCGCTGCGGCGCGGACGCGTTCCGGTCGGCCGGTCACGGCGCGGACGGTCTGCCGACGGCGCAGCGGCGGACAGCTCACGCTTGCCGCCGACGACGTCGCCCTTGTAGATCCAGACCTTCACACCGATTCGGCCGAACGTCGTCTTGGCTTCGTACAATCCGTAGTCGATATCGGCGCGCAGAGTGTGCAGCGGCACCCGGCCCTCGCGGTAGAACTCGGAGCGGCTCATCTCCGCACCGCCGAGGCGGCCGGAGCACTGCACGCGAATGCCCTTGACGTTCGGCTGGCGCATGGCGGACTGAATGGCCTTGCGCATCGCGCGGCGGAACGCCACGCGGTTGCTCAGCTGCTCGGCCACACCCTGGGCCACCAGCTGTGCCACCGACTCGGGGTTCTTGACCTCGAGGATGTTGAGCTGAACCTGCTTGCCGGTCAGCTTTTCCAGATCGGCGCGGATGCGATCGGCCTCGGTGCCGCGGCGGCCGATGACGATGCCCGGGCGGGCGGTGTGGATGTCGACGCGGACCCGGTCGCGGGTGCGCTCGATCTCGACGTCGGCGATGCCGGCGCGCTCCAGACCCGAGGCCAGCAGACGCCGGATGGCCACGTCCTCCTTGACGTAGTCGGCGTACTGCTTGTCGGCGTACCACCGGGATTTCCAGTCGGTGGTGATACCGAGCCGGAAGCCGTGGGGGTTGATCTTCTGGCCCACTACTGCGAGCCTCCCTTCGCTTCGTCAGAAGCCTTTTTCACTGGAGCTTTCTTCGCCGGAGCCTTCTTGGTGGCCTTCTTGGCCGGAGCCTTGGCAGCGGGTTTCTTCGCCGGTGCGGGCGCGGTGCCCGATGTCGACGCCGTTGCGGCTCCGGCAGCCTTGCTGCCTTGGGCCCGGCGGCTGCGAGACGACTCCGCGGCGCGCGCACCGCGCGGCGGACGGCTTTCGACCACCACGGTGATGTGACTGGTGCGCTTGCGGATCCGGTAGGCGCGACCCTGGGCACGAGGCTTGATGCGCTTGGCGGTCGGACCTTCGTCGGCGTAGACGGTGGCGACCACCAGCGAACGCGGGTCGAGGCCGTTGTTGTTCTGCGCGTTCGCCGCGGCGCTGGCGATCACCTTGGCCACCGGCTCGCTGGCGGCTTGCGGCGCCCAGCGCAGGATGTCGAGGGCCTCCTCCACGGACTTGCCGCGGACGAGGTTGATGACCCGGCGCGCCTTGCTCGCCGATACGTGCACGTAGCGCGCGACGGCGCTGGCCGACGGATATTCAGTCGTAGCAGTTGTCATGATTACCGGCTTCTCCTAACGGCGCCGTTCACTGCGTTCACCGGCGCTTCGCTTTCCGGTCGTCCTTGATGTGACCCTTGAACGTCCGCGTCGGGGCGAACTCGCCCAGCTTGTGGCCGACCATCGCCTCGGTGACGAACACCGGAACGTGCTTGCGGCCGTCGTGGACGGCGAACGTGTGACCGATGAAGTCGGGGATGATGGTCGAACGACGCGACCAGGTCTTGATGACCTGCTTGGTGTTCTTCTCGTTCTGTGCGTCGACCTTCTTGAGCAGATGGTCGTCGACGAACGGACCCTTCTTGAGACTGCGTGGCATGTCTTAACTCCCCTGCCTAGCGCTTCTTGCCGGTGCGCCGGCGTCGGACGATGAGCTTGTCGCTCGGCTTGTTGGGCTTGCGGGTGCGGCCCTCGGGCTTGCCCCACGGACTCACCGGGTGGCGGCCGCCGGAGGTCTTGCCCTCTCCACCGCCGTGCGGGTGATCCACCGGGTTCATCACGACACCGCGGACGGTCGGTCGCTTGCCCTTCCACCGCATACGGCCGGCTTTACCCCAGTTGATGTTGGCCTGCTCGGCGTTGCCCACCTCGCCGACCGTGGCGCGGCAGCGCACATCGACGCGGCGAATCTCACCCGAGGGCATGCGCAGGGAGGCGTAGGCGCCTTCCTTACCGAGCAGCTGGATGCTGGCACCGGCCGAGCGGGCCAGCTTGGCGCCGCCGCCCGGGCGCAGTTCCACGGCATGGATCAGCGTGCCGGCCGGGATGTTGCGCATCGGAAGGTTGTTTCCCGGCTTGATGTCGGCGTTGGGACCCGACTCGACGATGTCGCCCTGCTTGAGGCCCTGCGGCGCGATGATGTAGCGCTTCTCGCCGTCCAGGTAGTGCAGCAGCGCGATGTTCGCGGTGCGATTCGGGTCGTACTCGATGTGGGCCACCTTGGCGTTGACGCCGTCCTTGTCGTGGCGACGGAAGTCGATGACGCGGTAGGCGCGCTTATGGCCACCGCCCTTGTGGCGGGTGGTGATCCGGCCGTGCGCATTTCGGCCACCGGTGCTGTGCAGCGGACGCACCAGCGACTTCTCCGGCGTCGACCGGGTGATCTCAGCGAAGTCGGAGACGCTGGCACCGCGGCGACCGGGGGTCGTCGGCTTGTACTTGCGAATTCCCATGTCTGGTTCCTCGAGTCCTGACCGCCCGGCTTACGCCGGTGCTCCGAAGATGTCGATCGGCTTGCTGCCCGCCGCGAGCGTCACGATGGCACGCTTGGTGTCCTTGCGCTTTCCGTATCCCGAACGGGTGCGCTTGCGCTTGCCCTGGCGATTGGCGGTGTTCACCGAGGCCACCTTGACCGCGAAGATCTTCTCGATCGCGATCTTGATCTGCGTCTTGTTCGAGTCCGGGTGGACGATGAACGTGTAGACGTTGTCCTCGATCAGCCCGTAGGACTTCTCGGAGATCACCGGGGCCAGGATGATGTCGCGGGGATCGGTCACGGTCGCCATCAGGCCGACACCTCCTCGGACTTGCCATTCTCGATATGGGAGTGCGACGCGATGTAGGCGTCGAGTGCCTCCACGCTGAACACCACGTCATCTGCCTTGAGCACGTCGTAGGTGTTGAGCTGATCCGGCGAGATCACGTGCACGCCCGGAAGGTTGCGAACGCTCTTGGCGCCCACCTCGTCGGCGCGGCCGATGACGATCAGCAGGTTGCGACGGTCGGAGATCGTGCCCAGGAACTCCCTGGCACTCTTGGTCGACGGCGTCTGGCCGCTGATCACCTCGGTGATCGCGTGAATCCGGTCGTTGCGGGCACGATCGGACAACGCGCTGCGCAGTGCTGCGGCGATCATCTTCTTCGGCGTCCGCTGGCTGTAGTCACGTGGCTGCGGACCGTGCACGGTGCCGCCGCCTTTGTACTGCGGTGCACGCGTCGAGCCCTGACGAGCCCGGCCGGTGCCCTTCTGCCGGTACGGCTTGCGGCCGCCGCCGGAGACCTCGCCGCGGGTCTTGGTGGCGTGGGTGCCCTGGCGCTTGGCGGCCAGCTGCGCATTGACCACCTGGTGCATCAGCGCGATATTGGGCTCCGCGTCGAACAGCTCAGCCGGCAGCTCCACGCTGCCGCTCTTCTTGCCGTCCGGAGTGCGAACGTCGATTTTCTTGGAATCAGTCTTGGACGCCATTACTTCTCACCTCGCTTGACGGCGGTGCGAACCATCACCAGGCCGCCGGTGCGACCGGGGACCGCACCCTTGATCAACAGCACGCCGTTTGCGGCGTCGACCTTGTGCACCACCAGGTTCTGGGTCGTGACGCGGTCGTTGCCCATCCGGCCCGACATCCGGGTGCCTTTGAACACCCGGCCGGGGGTGGAGCAGCCACCGATCGAACCGGGCCGGCGGTGTACGGCCTGCGCGCCGTGGGCAGCGCCCTGGCCGCGGAACCCGTGCCGCTTCATGGTGCCGGCGAAACCTTTGCCCTTGGACGTTCCCGTGACGTCGACGTAGCTGCCCTCGGCGAAGATCTCCGCGGTCAGCTCCTGGCCGACCTCGTACTCGGCGGCCGCGGCCTCGTCGTCGAGCCGAAGCTCCGCCAGATGGCGGCGGGGGTTGACCCCGGCGGCGGCGTACTGACCGGTGACGGGCTTGTTGACCTTGCGCGGACTGATCTCGCCGTAGGCGAGCTGCACGGCGCTGTAGCCGTCCTTCTCGGGAGTGCGGACGCGGGTCACAACGTTGGGTCCTGCCTTGACAACAGTGACCGGAACGACGCGGTTGTTCTCGTCGAAGACCTGGGTCATGCCCAGTTTGGTGCCCAGAATGCCTTTTCTCGCCATGTGCCCGGGATCCCCTACTGGATGTTCACGTCGACGCTGGCCGGCAGGTCGATGCGCATCAGCGCG
>JBAXCK010000007.1:0-44271 GCA_037141465.1 Mycobacteriaceae bacterium
AACGAGCCACTCCTGGCCTGTCTGAGGGTGCTGGACCTCTGCGACGGCGCCGGTGACGGCATCACCCGCCTGCTGGCCGACCTCGGCGCCGAGGTCCTCAAGGTGGAGCCACCCCCCGGCAGTCCCGCCCGTGGCGCACGTCCCACCCTCGACGGGGTGAGCATCCCCTTCGCTCTGCACAACGCAAACAAGCGCAGCATCGTCCTGGACCCCGACAGCGACGACGACCGCGACCGGCTGATCGACCTGGCGGCGCAGGCCGACATCGTCGTCGATGGTGGCCGGCCCGGTTTGGCGGCCACCTACGGCACGTCGTGCGAGACCCTCGCCGACCGTTTCACCCACCTGGTGACGATGCTGGTGACTGATTTCGGCAGCACCGGACCCTACGCGGACTGGACCGCCACCGACCCGGTGTTCTACGCGATGTGCACCGCGCTGTCACGCTCCGGCCCGGCGTCAGGTATCCCCGTGCTGCCACCCGAGGGCATCGCCTCGTCGACGGCCGCGGTTCAGGCTGCGTGGGCGCTGCTGGTCGCCTACTTCAACAGGTTGCGCTGCGGCAGCGGGGATTTCATCGACTTCTCCCGGTTCGACGCCGTGGTGCTCGCACTGGATCCGCCATTCGGGACGCAGGGGCAAGCGGCGACGGCGCGCAAGTCCGGTGAGCGATGGCGCGGCCGGCCGCGCAACCAGGATCTTTATCCGATCTTCGCCTGCCGCGACGGCTTCGTCCGGCTCTGCATCATGGCGCCGCGGCAATGGCACGGGCTGCGCGCGTGGCTCGGGGAGCCGGAGCAGTTCGCCGACCCGCGCTTCGACAGTCTGGCGGCCCGGGTCCAGGCGTTCGGCGAACTCGGCGCACTGATCGGCGAGCTGTTCACCGATCAGACCCGCGACGAGCTCGTCGCGCAGGGCCAGCGTCGGGGTGTGCCCATCGCCGCCGTCCTGACTCCTTCAGAGGCGCTGCACTCCGATCACCTCGAAGCGACGGGAGCGCTCGCCGACGTCGAACTCGCATCCGGCGTACGCGCCCGGGTCCCGGTCGGCTACTGGTCGGTGAACGGTGAGCGGGCCGGCTTTCGCACCGCCGCGCCGGCCCCGGGTGCGGACGAACCCGGATGGCGCTCGGAGCGATTCGATCCGCCTCCGACCGTTGCCGGCGGTGGTCTGCCACTGACGGGTGTGCGGATCCTCGACCTGGGTGTGATCGTCGCCGGCGGGGAGCTGAGCAGACTCTTCGGCGATATGGGAGCCGAGGTCATCAAGATCGAGAGTGCGGCCTATCCGGACGGTCTGCGGCAGAAGCGTGAGAACCAGGTGATCGGCGACTCCTTCGCGCGGGCGCACCGCAACCACCTCGCGCTGGGTCTGGACCTGCGCAGTCCCGCAGGAGCCGATATCTTCGGCCGGCTGGTCAAATCCGCGGATGCGGTGTTCGCCAACTTCAAGCCGGGGACGTTGGCCGCTCTTGGTTTCGGCTACGAGCGGTTGTGGGAACTCAACCCGCGAATCGTGCTCGCCGAAAGTAGCGCCTACGGCGACAAGGGTCCTTGGAGTACCCGCATGGGCTATGGCCCATTGGTTCGCGCCGCCACCGGTGTCACGAGCCTGTGGTCTTCCGATCAGCCGAATACCGCAGCGCGCCATCCCTTCTACGACGCGACGACGATTTTCCCCGACCATGTGGTCGGCCGCATCACCGCCATCGGCGCGTTGGCGGCTCTGATCCACCGCATGCGAACCGGCACCGGTTCGCGGATTCACGTCTCGCAGGCCGAGGCCGGCATCAACCAACTCGATGTCCGCTTCGTCATGCTCGCCGCCCAGGCCGACCGGGGTGCCGACACCGGTGCCGTGGTGCCGGACGACACCGAACATCTCGTCGTGCGCTGTGCGGGCGACGATGAATGGTGTGTGGTCTCCCTGCGCTCGGAACGCGACCGCGCCGCCGCTGCGGCGGTGACCGGTTCGGTTTCGCTCGAGAAGTGGGCGGCTGAGCATTCACCGAGCGACGCGACACAACTGCTCCAGGCCGCCGGCATCCCCGCCGGACCGATGCTGCGCCCCGACGACGTCTACGAACATCCCCAGCTGCGGTGGCGAACGGTTCTGACCGAGATGATCCACCCGCTCTTCGAGGTGCCACTGCCCTCGGAGACCGGACCCGCCCCGTTCCGCCGTATCCCGCCGGCTCCGAACCGGCCTGCGCCGCTGCCGGGAGCAGACACCCGCCACATCTGTCGCGACGTGCTCGGGCTGAGCCCGTCGCAGACCGAACAGCTGATCGCCGACGGCGTTCTCTTCGCCGCCGACGATACTGCCGAAGCCGACCGAGAGGAAGTCCAGCTATGACGGCCACCGCATCCCCGCAGTTGTTCATCGACGGCGAGTTCCGAATCGCGGACAAGGCCCAGCCGGTGCTCGAGGCCGCGACGGGGGAACTGCTCGGCGACGGTGCGAGCGCCACCGAATCCGACATCGACGCCGCGGTGGCGGCCGCTCGCGCGGCGTTGCCGGAGTGGAGCGGCGCGTCACCGGATCATCGCGCCGCCGCGCTGAAGGCTTTGGCAGCCGCCCTGCACAAACGAGCCGCCGCTACCAGCGAGCTGGTGACGCGGGAGAACGGCATGCCGACGTCGCTGTCCGGCAGCGCCAACGGACTGTTCCCCGCGGCACTGCTGGGTTACTACGCGAAACTGATCACCTCCACACCGCTCGAGGAGGTCCGCCCCAGCGCCACCGGGCACACCATCGTGCGCCGTGAGCCAGTCGGCGTCGTCGCCGCGATTGTGCCGTGGAACTACCCGCAGGCACTCGCCGCTTTCAAACTTGCGCCGGCGCTGGCTGCCGGCTGCACCGTTGTGCTGAAGGCCTCACCCGAGACCGCGCTCGACGCCATGGTGTTCGCCGAGGCCGCGCAGGAGGCGGGCCTGCCTGCCGGGGTGCTCAACGTCGTTCCCGGCGGCGCGGAGGCGGGAGCGCATCTGGTGTCACACCCCGGTGTGGACAAGGTGAGCTTCACCGGATCGACAGCAGTCGGCCGGATCATCGGGGAGACCTGCGGACGCCTGCTGCGTCCGGTGACACTGGAACTCGGTGGCAAGTCAGCGGCGATCATCCTCGACGACGCCGACCTCGACGCCACGATGCGCGGCCTCAAATCGGTGTCGTTCGTCAACAACGGTCAGACCTGTTTCCTGGGATCACGGATCCTGGCGCCGCGGTCGCGCTACGACGAGGTGGTCGAGGCGCTGGCCGGTCTGGTCAACGGCTTCACCGTGGGCGACCCTCTCGACACCGCGACCGACATCGGTCCGGTGGTCAGCGCCCGTCAGCGCGATCGCGTGCTCGGTTACATCCAGGCGGGCAGGGACTCCGGCGCGCGGTTGGTGGCCGGCGGCGGCGTGCCGAAGGATCAGCCACGCGGCTGGTTCGTCGACCCGACGGTGTTCGCCGACGTCGACAACGCCGACCGGATCGCTCAGGAGGAGATCTTCGGACCGGTGCTGGCCGTCATCCCGTATGACGGAGACACTGAAGCCATCGCACTGGCCAATGACACCGAGTTCGGGCTGGCCGGCACGGTGTGGTCGACCGACTCCGACCGGGCCACAGAGGTGGCACGCGAACTGCGCACCGGGACGGTGGGCGTCAACGACTACCAACTCGACATCAACGCACCCTTCGGCGGTGTCAAGGCGAGCGGTATCGGCCGCGAGTTGGGTCCGGAGGGCCTCGACGAGTTCTTCGCATGGAAGTCGATCTACCGGATCGGGCCTGCGGAATAGGGCTGTTAGGTTCGTCCGGTGAGCCTGGACCCACGCACACCGGTACTCGTGGCCGTCGGTCAGGTCAATCAGCGCGACGAAAGCCCACACACCGAGCCGGTCGACCTGATGGCCGCCGCGGCACGAGAGGCAGCCGACCCGCGGGTGCTGGCAGCGGTGGACTCGGTCCGAGTGGTGAACCTGCTGTCGTGGCGCTACCGCGACCCCGGACTGCTGGTGGCCCAGCGCATCGGTGCGCAGCGGGCGCGGACCGAATACACCGGTATCGGCGGCAACACCCCGCAATCTCTGGTCAATCGGACCTGTCTGGATATCCAGCGGGGCAGAGCTGAGGTGGTGCTGCTCACCGGCGGGGAGACCTGGCGGACGCGGATGCGTCTGCGCGCCAGAGGAATACGACCGAAGTGGACCCGCCAGGACGACTCGGTACCGGAACCTCCCGGCGGAGGGGACGACGTGCCGATGGCCGGGCCCGGTGAGGAGCGCATCGGCCTGGACCGCCCCTCATTCGTCTACCCGATCTTCGAGCAGGCGCTGCGCATCTCGGCGGGGGAGTCGATCGAGGAGCACCATGCCCGCACCGCCGAACTATGGGCCGGATTCAGCGCCGTGGCGGCCGGCAACCCGCACGCCTGGGTCCGCGAGCGACTGTCGGCCGAGCAGATCGGCCGCCCGGGTCCGGACAACCGGATGATCAGCTGGCCGTACCCGAAGTTGATGAACTCCAACAACATGGTCGACCAAGCCGCGGCGTTGATCCTCTGCTCGGTCGAGAAGGCCGAATATCTCCAGATCCCTCAGGACGCCTGGGTCTTCCCCCACGCCGGGACCGATGCCCATGACACCTACCAGGTGGGCGAACGCGATCGACTCGACCGCTCGCCGGCGATCCGGATCGCCGGTCGCCGGGTGCAGGAACTCTGCGGCGTCGGCATCGACGATCTGGACCATGTCGACCTGTACTCCTGTTTCCCCTCGGCGGTTCAGGTCGCGGCGGGAGAACTCGGGCTGTCAACCGACGACAGCTCCCGGTCGCTGACGGTCACCGGGGGTCTGACATTCGCGGGCGGCCCGTGGAACAACTACGTGATGCACTCCATCGCGACCATGGCCGAACTGCTGCGACGCAAGCCTGGATCGAGGGGACTCATCACCGCCAACGGCGGGTATCTGACCAAGCACAGCTTCGGGATCTACAGCACCACACCGCCGACGGTTGGGTTCCGGTGGGAGGACGTCCAGCGGGAGGTGGACCGTGAGCCGACGCGACGCGCACTGACGCAGTGGGAGGGCACCGGATCTGTCGAGTCCTGGACGGTGCCCTTCGACCGCGACGGCCACCCGCAGAAGGCTTTCCTCGCTGTTCGGACCGCCGACGGGGCCCGCACCTGGGCGCTCATCGACGATCCACAGGCCGCAGCGGCCGCCGTGGCGAACGATATCGCCGGGGCCGCGGTACAGGTTCATCCGGACGGCTGCGCGACGCTGGTCTGAATCAGGCTCGGCAACGCACAGCAGCAGACCTGCCACCCGGGGGATGGGTGGCAGGCCTGCTGATTGGGCGGACTCAGGCGCCGGATGGGGTAGCGCCCAGGACCCGCTGCATATCGGGGATCATCTGCTGCAACTGGGCACCCCAGTAACCCCAGCTGTGTGTGCCGTTCGCGGGGAAGTTGAACACACCGTTCTTCCCGCCTGCGGCCAGGTAGTTGTCCATGAAGGTCTTGTTGGTACGCAACGTGAATCCTTCGAGGAACTGTGCGGCCATCAGATTGCCACCGCCACCGGAGGTGTCAAGGTCCGATGGGGTGCCGGTGCCGCAGTAGATCCAGATGCGGGTGTTGTTGGCGACCAGCTGGTTGATGTTCACCATCGGGTCGTTGCGGCGCCACGCCGGATCCGACGAGGGACCCCACATGCTCTGCGCGTTGTAACCACCGGCGTCATTCATCGCCAGGCCGATCAGCATCGGCCACCAGCCCTCGGACGGGTTGAGGAATCCCGACAGCGATGCCGCATAGGTGTACTTCTGCGGGTAGTAGATCGCATAGGTCAACGCCGAGCTGCCCGCCATCGAGATGCCCACCACCGCGTTGCCGTTCGGGTTGATCCCCTGATTGGCCTGCAGGTAGGCCGGCAGCTCCTGGGTCATGAACGTTTCCCACTTGTAGGTGTAGTTCTGACCGTTGCCCTGCGACGGCTGATACCAGTCGGTGTAGAAACTGGACTGCCCACCGACCGGCATGACGGCCGACAGGCCGGAGTTCAGGAACCACTCGAAAGCCGGAGTGTTGATGTCCCAGCCGCTGTAGTCGTCCTGGGCGCGCAGACCGTCCATCAGGAACACGGCATGCTCGCCGCCGCCCTGG
Organism: Mycobacteriaceae bacterium; assembly: GCA_037141465.1. Lineage (GTDB taxonomy): Bacteria > Actinomycetota > Actinomycetes > Mycobacteriales > Mycobacteriaceae > Mycobacterium. The sequence goes on from JBAXCK010000007.1 coordinate 6,161, forward strand.
AACTGGATACGGATGTTGCGCCCCATCGACGCCGACGGCACATCCAGGTAGAGCACCGGCAGCCCGGGACGCGAAAACGCGTTGGCGGTCGCCGAACCCCCGACAGCCGTGACAGCCGTGACCATTCCCGGAAGCGCTAACGCGGCCGCGGCAGATGCGGCCAGGCGGCGAAACCATGTGCCTCGCAGCTTCTCGACGATTTTCATGAAAACTCCCATCACCTTTCCAAACCAGCGATTCATTGCTGTGCGTGGGAAGTCAAACACCGGAGGCACTCGTCATTCCGAATGCGACCCGGTGCGTCAAGTCGCGGTTGGACAACGATCGGATCACGCGTCGTGATGAGAGCCGTTCACCTGCTTAGCAGCATCCCGCGCACGGGTGCGACGCTCATCGATCGCCCGGCTGAGATCCTGGAGTAACGCCGGCTTGCGAAAGACCAACTGTTCCACAGTGTCCCGGTCCAACTGTAGAACGACGACTTCACCCACCGCGTAGGCGCTGCCGGTCACGGGCTCGCGGGTCAGAGCCGTCTGTCCGATGAAGTCGCCTTCGTGCAGGGTGCTCACCGGCACAACGGCGCCGTCGGCGGCACTGACCACCAGTCTCACCCGGCCCCTCACGATGAAGGACATGTCCGAGGGCACGTCACCGCTCTGCTGCATGACCTCGCCTGCGCCGTAGCGCGTGACAACCACCTGCGGCAGTAACGTCTCGAGTTCGACGGAGTTGGCCCCCAGGACCGGAGCGATCTTGCGCAGGGCGTCGACCCGGCGCTTCACCGTGGAGAAATCGTCGTCGATCCCGTCCAGCCGCAGGCCGGCGCGCCTGGACGCGTACCAGATCCAGCGCTGGAACGTCGATCGTGCCTCGACGTCGTCGGCCGGCGATCGGACCGGGATCGTCACCGTGTACTCGGTGCTGCTGTCGGCGGTCGCTATGGCGGTGCCGTCGGGATGCACGTGCGGAAGGTTCCCGGCCACCGACATCAGCAGCCCGCACACGGCGTCGGGGGCGTCCGAGCCGGAGAACTTGGTCTTGACGGTGATGGTGTGGCCACCGGGTGGGCGGCTGAGATTGACGAAGGCCTGACCGGCCAGCACCGAGTTCGGGATGATCTCCAGGCCGCTCCCGGTGTTGATGTGGGTGGCCCGCCAGTTCACCTCGGCCACCCGGCCGCGTGCCGACGGGGTCTCGACCCAGTCGCCGAGCTGGAATGGCTGTTCGAAGAGGAGCAGCAGGCCGGAGATGATCTGGCCCACCGAGTTCTGCAGCGTCAGACCGAGCACGATGGAGCTGATCCCCAGCGCGGTGAACAGACCACCGACGTTGGCTCCCCAGACGTAGGCGAAGATGATCGCCACGCCAACGGCGATGATGGCGAAGCGGGCGACGTCGATGAAGATCGACGGCATCCGGCGACGCCAGCTTCCGGCCGGTGCGCTCTGGAACACCGTGGCGCTGACGCCGGAGAGCACCATGATCAGAACGAAGAGCCCGAAGACCGTGGCCAGGATCCGGACCCCGTTGGCCTCCACCGAGACATCGGTCGTCTTGATCAGCAGCAACAGCAGTGCGCCCAACGGCACGATGTAGGTGCGCAGCAGACCGACCGGGCGCGCCAGGAAGCTTCCCCTGCCGGACAGGGCGTGTTGCAACTCGGTGAGCAGCACCAGGATTGTCGGTAGTCCGATCGCGATGATCGCCGACCAGTAGAACCACGGTGCGGTGAGAATGCTCATCGGCCGCCGCTCACGTCAGGTCCTCCGCCAGCCGCCAGGTGGTCTCCTGGCGGTCGCCGACGGCGATCGTCCCCGCGGGTTCATAGTGCCGGGTGTCGCGGGTCGCGTCGTAGACGTCTTCGCTGACATAGATTCCCGGCTGGGCCCTCCCGGACTGGGTGTCGCCGCGCCGCATCTTGGATGCGAGCTGGACCGCTCCGCCCCACAGGTCGTAGACCAGACCGGACCGGCCCACCAACCCGCTCGTCACGCCACCGGTGTCGATACCGGCGCGCAGTGCGATGTCGTTGCCGGTCTCCGCATTGAACCGGTTGACGATCCGCTGAAGGTCGATTGCGAAGTCGACGGTCCGGTGGATGTTGTCCAGCCGGGGGACCGTCAGGCCGCAGCTGGCGAGATAGCCGTTGTGGGTGTTGCGGACTCTCTCGACGCCGTGGGTCTCAGCGGCGGCATCGAACTGCTGTGCGAGTTTGTTGATGATCTCCAGTGACTTATCCGCGTCCAGGTCGCGCGACAACTCGTCGAGACCGACGAGGTCGGCGAAGATCACCGTGACGTCCTGGTGTTCCTCTGCAATGGATTCCTCACCACCCCGGTAGCGCTGCACCACGGATTCGGGCATCAGCGACAGCAGTAACCGGTTGTTCTCGTCGCGCTGCTGGGTCAGCAGCTGATCCTTGATCGCGAGATTGCGGCTCATCTCGTTGAAGGCCACCGTCAGGTCGCCGAACTCATCACCGGAATTCACCGGCAGCGCCACGTTGTAGTCACCCGTACTGATCTTCTCCGCGCCCTCTTCGAGTCTCTTGATCGGACGCACGAACAACCGGGACCACAGCATGGCCGCCAGGCAGGCGAGGAAGATGATCAATGCGGTGGATCGGGCCAGTCGATGGGCGAAGTTGCGTTCCGGCGCGAAGGCCTCTTCGGAATCCGCCGACGCCACGATCACCCAGTCCAGACCCTTGAGCCTCACCGGCGAATAGGCCTGCAGCGCGCGGCGGCCGAGATAGTCGGTGGCGATCAGCGTTCCGGTCTCCCCGCGCTGGGCCTCCTCGGTGGCCTTGGTGCCCACCGGTTGCACCAGCACCGTGGTGCCCTGTTTGATGGCGCGCTCAGCGATGTCGGGCGCGGTGCCGGCGGCAATGACATCGCTTTTGTAGGCCTCCGGATCTTCGAGAAACAACCGCGAGTCCGACCGCATCAGATCGTCCTTGCCGACAAGGTACGTCTCGCCGGTCTGTCCCATGCCGGCGCGCTGCCACTGCCGGTCGGCCGTCATGAGCTTGTTGATCACCGAGGCCGGGTACGCGACCGCCATGACGCCGGCCGGCCGGCCCGGTGGCCCGATCGGGACCAGCAACCAGGCGACGGGTTCCCCGGTCGGCAGGTATTCCGCGAAGTCCGTCGTGGCGGAGTAGTCGATGTCATTGGAGGACATCGCCTTGCGGAAGGCATCGGGCAGATTTCCCTCTCCACGGTAAGGCCCGGTGAGGATGTTGGTGCCGAGATCCACACCCTTATAGGCGCTGTACACCACGTCGCCGCGGGGGTTGATCAAGAAGACGTCGCCGAACCCCATGCGGGTCACGATCTCGCGGAAGTACGGGTTGTATCGGGCGTTGGCCGCCGACCACGCGCTGTTGTCCCGAGCGTCGTCGACGCGCAGTGCGGCGGCGCGGTCTGTGAAGGCCGCGGTATAGCGGGACTGCAGATACCGCACCGGATTGGAGGTCGGGAGCAGTGCATTGACATCGAGGCGCGCGTTCTCGGGTTTGGCGAACAGGGCGTTGTAGTGGTCGGCGAGCGACTGGTTCTGCGCGGGTGTGACCGGCGCATCGGCGAGTTGGTCGAAGGCGGAGCTGAACGCGGCGAGCGCACCGGCGACCGTCTCGCCGCGGGAGAAGATGAGTAGCGAGCCGGTGATATCGGACATCCCCAGCTCAAGCACCCGCGCCTGGGCCTCACGGACGCTGGTGAGCCGGTCGAACACGGCGGCCCGTAGCGAGGAGCGGCCGGACTGGAATCCGATGCCGCCCGCGATCGCGGTGGCCAGGACGCTCATCGTCAGCAGCATGAGCATCAGCTTCGACTGGATGCTGACCCGTTCCAGCAGCCTGCGTTTGGACTTGCGCCGGCGCAGCCGCTCAGCCAGAACGGACCGGGGCTCCGGCGGTGCCGACATCGCGTTCCCTTCCTGCGCTGGCCTATCGAGGGCTGATCAGGCCGAGGGTAACTCAGCTCAGGTCTCTCTGAGGATCAGCCAGCCGTGCGGCGCCACCACCGCGGTACCGGTCACCTCGGTCGGGGGCGCGGAGCTGCCCGCCAGAACCTCGGCCGGCCGGCCGGTCAAGTCGGTGACCGGAACCTCCATCGCGGCGCCGTCGAGATTGAGCGCGACGATCAGCGCGTCGTCCCCGCTGCGGCTCTCGTAGACATAGCGGGTGTTGTCCAGCAGCAGCGCGGTTGTCCTGGCTCGATGAAGCCACGGATGCCGACGGCGCAGCCCGATCAGGAACTGGTGCAGCGCGAGGGTGTCGTGGGCGGAGCCGTCGGGATCGACCGGCGCCGGCGGGAACTCCGGACGTACCGCGTCATCGCCGCCCAACCGTTCCTCCTTGACACCGCGGTAGCCAAGTTCGTCGCCGTAGTAGATCGAGGGGACACCACCGGTGGTGAGTAGCAGCACCAGCGCGTGGCTCACGTGTTCCGGGCGGTCCAGTTTGCTGGCGATCCGGGTGACGTCGTGGTTGCCGATGAAGGTCATCGGTGCGAATCGGTCGAGGAAGTCGTTGTGACGTAGCAGTGCCCAGTCCAATTCATGGAAGTTGCCGTCGTTGATGGCGCTCCAGATCGCCTTCCACAACTCGTACTGGGTCACCGAGTCGACGGTTGAGGCGTCGACGAACGCGGTGTAGTCGCCGTGGATCACCTCAGCGACGAACCAGGCCTGCGGATGGGCGTCACGAACGCGGGGGAGAACCTGCGCCCAGAACGTCTCCGGAACCGCGTAGGCGGCGTCGAGACGCCACCCGTCCGCGCCGCGGGACAACCAGTGGTTCATCACGTCGACCGTGTAGTCGATCACCGCGGGGTTGTCGTGATTGAGGGTGATGAGATCGCGGTGTCCCTCAAAGGTGTGGAACCTTCCCGGTCGGCCCCGGAACCAGCCGGCGGACTCGGGATCAGCGCCCGCGACCGCGTCTAGGTGGCGCGGGAATGCCGTGCCGACGTGATTGAACACGCCGTCGAGCAGAACGCGAAGACCTCGGTGGTGAGCTTCGGCGACCAGGCGGTCGAAGTCGGCTTCGTCGCCGAGCCTGGGGTCGATGCGGTAATGGTCGACGGTGTCGTAACCGTGCGTGGCCGAGGCGAACACCGGACCCAGCGCGAGACCGGAGGCGCCCAGTGCCACAGCGTGGTCGAGCCAGTCCACGAGGCGGCCGAGTCGGTGTTCGGCTGGCCCGGGGGGCGAATCAGCAGGGAATGCGCCGGCGAACCCGAGTGGGTAGACGTGCCACCAGATCGCGTGACGCACCCAATCCGGCCCTGCTTGTTGCGGCACCGTCATAGCCCCAGGTTAGACACCGCTGCAGCGGCCGTGTTCTAGTTCATGGGTGCTGGAGTTCACCGTGGAGGACTGGTCGAGTGAGGAACTCGCGCGGCTACGCGGCATCTATGAACCACTGGCGGAGTCAGTACGGGACCTGGTGGATGCGACCATCCGGACCGAGGCCGACCCGCAGATCGTCGCCGAAGTCACACGCGACATCGGTTCGGCAGTGGCTCGACTGCGCAGCCGTCAGATCGAGGGCTCATTCGGAGTGCGGCACACGACCGCCGGGGAGAGTGTCGGATGGGGTAACGCGGTGATCGGCATGCGCAACGCGCTGGCCCCGCCGGTGGTAACCCGCCGTGACGAGTCGGGCACAGTGAGAGCGGATTTCACTCTCGGCGCCGCATACGAGGGTCCGCCCGGTCATGTTCACGGCGGAGTGTCGGCGATGATCCTCGACCACCTGCTCGGTGAAGCCGCGACCGCGGATCGCACGCCGCGGTTCACCGGCAGCATCACGGTGCGCTACCTGCGGGCCACCCGACTGGGACCGCTGCGAGCCGAGGCTGTGCACACCCGGACCGAAGGGGTCAAGACGTTCTGCACCGGTCACATCGCCGACGACGACGGGGTGACCGTCGAAGCCGAGGGCGTCTTCATCACGCCGCGCTGGCTCCGCGACTGAGAGGCTCGACTGCGACATGGAGAAAGTGATCATCGCGCTGCGGGCCGCGAGCACCGACGACGCCTGGGTGCAGCGGATGTGCGGCCCGGTGGCCGCGGGATTGCAGGAACTCGATGTGCCCGGGATCATCCTCAACGTGCGCGACGCGGCGGTCCGTGATTCGCTGATGACGCTCACCACACTGGACCCACCGGTGCAGGGGTTGGTCAGCCTGTGGACCCAGCAGCATTACGGCCACCAGGTCAGTGACGCGCTGGAGATCCTTGCGCCGGAGGCGGAGTCCGTGGCCGCGTACCTCGTCACGGAGTCGACCCCGATGCCACCCCCGCACTCTCCGCCGGGACAGCGGGCACCCGGACTTGCCAACGTCGCACTACTGCGCCGTCCCGCCGATATGGACGAGGTGACCTGGCTGCGGCGCTGGCACCGCGACCACACCCCGGTGGCCATCGCCACCCAGTCCACCTTCGGGTATGTGCAGAACTACGTGGTGCGTGCGCTGACCCCCGATGCGCCACCGCTGTCGGCCATCGTCGAGGAACTCTTCCCGATCGAGGCGGTGGGGAGCCTGCACGCCTTCTTCGGAGCGGCCGACGACGCCGATCTCGCCGACCGGATGGGCAAGATGGTCGCAAGCACGTCGGCCTTCGGCGCCAACGTCGACGTCGACACCGTCCCGACGGGGCGCTATGTGATCCGCGATCCGTTCACCTCCGTAGGGTGACTGGCGTGACTCTGCTCATCAGCGACGAGAACCGGGTTCGCACTTTGACGCTGAACCGGCCGGATGCGCTCAACGCATTCAATGAGGCCCTCTATGACGCCACCGCGGAGGCCCTTGCCGCAGCGGCCGAGGACGACGACGCGGCGGTGGTCGTCATCACCGGAACCGGCCGTGCGTTCAGCGCCGGCCAGGATCTCACCGAGATGCAGGCCCGCATCACCGATCCCGGGTTCACCCCCGGCCGTCACGGATTCCCCGGTCTGATCGACGCGCTGGCCCGGTTTCCCAAACCGCTGATCTGCGCGGTCAACGGTCTCGGGGTAGGACTGGGCACCACGATCCTCGGCTTCGCCGACCTGGTTTTCATGGCCGCCGACGCGCGGCTGAAGTGCCCCTTCACCAGCCTGGGAGTGGCGCCGGAGGCGGCCTCCTCCTACCTGTTGCCCACCCTGATCGGCCGGCAGAACGCCGCGTGGCTGTTGATGTCCTCGGAGTGGGTCGACGCCACCGAGGCTCAGCGGATGGGGCTGGCCTGGCGCATCTGTGAACCGGGTGCGCTCTTGGATGAGACCCGCCGTCACGCGGAAGTGCTCGCTGCAAAACCGCTTGCGAGCCTGATCGCGGTCAAACAGTCGGTGGTGGAACCAACCCGTGCCGAGATCGCCGCGGCCCGCTCCCGCGAGGACGGGTACTTCGCCGAGATGATGGGCGCGGCGGCCAACGCCGAGGCGCTGGCCGACTTCAACCGGCCTCGCGACTAGACCCCGCGACGTACCATCGCTGCCATGAGCCGAATCGGAGACTTCGCCGACGACGACGTCGCCGGCTGGATGGCGCTGTCACCTGGGATCGCGCCGGCGCTCGCCGGTTTCTCCCAGGCGGTCTACAACCACAACCGGCTGCCGATGCGGGTGCGCGAGATCGCCCGCATCGTGATCGCCTACGACAACGAGTGCGTGGTGTGCCAGAACACCCGCGACGCCGACGGACCGGCCGTCGGTGTCGACGAAGAGCTCTACGACCACGCGCTGCAGTGGCGCACCTGGCCAGGATTCAGCGAGCAGGAGCGACTCGCCGCCGAGTTCGCCCACCGGTTCGCCACCGATCACACGGGCCTTCGCGCCGATGATGGTTTCTGGGCACGCTTGCGCGAACACTTCACCGATGAACTCCTCGCCGATCTGACCATGTCGTGCGCGATGTGGCTTGGCATGGGAAGGATGCTGCGAACCCTGGACATGGGGCAGGCGTGCAGCATCACGCTGGCCAGTCGGTCCTGACGCGTCAGATCAGTCCGGTCGCGTCGAACATCCAGCTCATATCCGCCGCCTGCAGTTGCTCCATCCAGTCGGCCGGCGCATGATTCGCCAACCCGCCGAAATCCCAGTAGTCCTTCCAGACGGTGATCTTGCCGTCGACGACCTTGTGCACCGTCACGAACTGCAGTACCGCGCTCTCACCGGTGACCCAGTTCCAAGTCTCGGAATGCTCGTACATGACATCGGTGCCGTTGTGCAGCAGCAGCCCATTGTGGTTCTGGTAGCCCGACAGTGGCGCCAGTCCGACCTTGAGACGTTTGACAATGTCCTCCGGCCCGCGCGCGGCGGCGGTCGGCCCCAGTGGCATGTCGACGTAGATGCAGTCGTCGGCCAGGAACGGCTTCATCGCCTCCCAGTTGCGGTCGGACAGGGCCTTCCACATTCCGAGCACAGTCGCTTCGGCATCAGACATTGACGGCAACCTTTCCATGCCGGCCGGCCCGCAGGAAGCTGCCGGTTTTCTGGGCTCCCAGTGCCTCGGTGGGGACACCGTCGCGCACCACCGTGCGTCCGCCGATCTGGACCAGGGGCACCGCAGCATCGTTGCGGTTGACCATGCGCGGCAGGTTCGCGTACTGCTGCACCGGCTCCTCGGCGTAGTCGTCCAATCGCGCGTCGAGTTTGTCGGGGTCGATGATGACGAGGTCGGCGCGATCGCCCAGGCGCAGGTGTCCGGCGTCGATGTCGTACCAGTCGGCGAGCTCACCGGTGAGCCGGTGCACGACCCTCTCGATCGACATGAACGGGCGCCCTGAGTTCTCGGCGTCGTGGACGTGACGGAGCAGCCGCAACCCGAAGTTGTAGAACGCCATGTTGCGCAGGTGTGCTCCGGCATCGGAGAAGCCGATCTGGATGCCCTCGTCGCGGGCCAGCTTCTTGAGCACTTCCGGACGGTGATTGGAGATCGTCGTCCGCCAGCGCAGCTTGGTGCCGTGTTCGACGACGAGGTCGAGGAAGGCGTCAACCGGGTGCAGACCGCCGCGGTCTACACCGACCTGGCCGAAGGACTTACCGATCACCGACTCGTCGGGGCAGCCGACGATCTCGGCGTCGAAGAAGTCCCGGTGCCACACCCGCATGCCGAACTTGGAGTCGTAGTCCTTGCGGAACCGTCGGCGGTATTGCTCGTCGGCGAGCATCGCGTTGCGCTCCACCGAGTCGCGCAGGTGCAGTGCGGCGGCTCCCGAGCCGAACTCCTCGAACACCACCAGATCGATCCCGTCGGCGTAGACCTCGAAGGGGACCGGCAGATGCTGCCAGCGGAAGTCGGCTCCGAAGCGGTTGACGAAGCGGGCCAGCGGGCCGAGCAGCGCAATGGCGAACGGGTTGGACTTGACGTCGGCAGCCGAGAGCAGGCTGGTCTTGAGCTTGTGGCGCAGCACCGGAAGCGACTGCACCACCTGGGACAGCAGATTGAGCGGATTCTGGATGTCAGGACCGGACTGCAGCACCCGGCCGCGACGCCGCAACTGGGATTTGAGCCGGCGCAGTTCGCGAGGTTTCGCGTAGGTGGACGGCAGCGTCCGCGACCGGCAGGTCTCGCCGTCGATCTTGTCGAACAGCAACTGCTGCGAGGACATGCCGATGAATCCGGCATCGAGCGCCTCGGCGAGCATACGTTCCATCCGCGCCTGCTCCGCGGCGGTCGGCCGGACCTCACCGCGGGTGGCGCGATCGAGTCCCATCGTGGCGGTTCGCATATCGGAGTGGCCGAGGAACGCGGCGACATTGGGTCCCAGTGGGCGCGACTCCAGCGCATGGATGTACTCCGAGGCGCCGGTCCAGGACTTGGCTCTGTCCACCGCAGCGATCACATGCTCGCGGGGAATGGCCTCCACCCGGCCGAACAGATCACCGGCGTCCTCACCGCCGACATGGACGGTGGACAGCGAACACGATCCCAGCAGCACCGTGGTGATGCCGTGACGCACCGACTCGGGCAGGCCGGGCCCCTCAAGCAGTTCGATGTCGTAGTGGGTGTGGATGTCGACCATGCCCGGGATCACCCACTTGCCGGTGGCGTCGATCACCTCGGGGCAGTCGGTGGCGTCGAGATCATCCGGGGTGATCGCGGCGACGCGGCCGTCACGGATCCCGATGGTGCGGACCGCCGACGGTGCCCCCGTTCCGTCGAACCAGCGGCCGTTTCGGATGATCGTGTCATAACCCATCAGGCCATAGAACCGGCCTGCTCAGCCGCTGTCAACGATCCTCAGTTGGTGACGGGGGCCGGCGCGCCCAGGCGCACCGGCAGTTCTGCCCACCCACGGAGCACGCGGGTGTCGCGGCGGGAACCGGCCCCGGCGAGTTCCGCATCGGGGAAGTGACTGAAGAACCGCCGCAGTCCCACCTCACCCTCGGCCCGGGCCAGGGCCGCCCCGAGACAGAAGTGCCGGCCGCCGGAGAATGCGAGGTGCTTGCCGGCGTTGTCCCGACGAACGTCGAATCGGTGTGGATCGGTGAACAGTCCGGGGTCGCGATTGGCCCCGGCGAGATAAATCACTACGATGTGCCCGCGAGGCACCGTCACGCCGGCCACCTCGGTGTCGGCACGGGCCACTCGGGCGGTGAGCTGCACCGGCGAGTCGAACCTCAGGATCTCTTCGACGGCGTTGGGCCAGAGGCTGGGGTCGGCGCGCAGCACCGCGAGTTGGTCGGGATGGCCGAGCAGCAGCCGGATACCGTTGCCGAGCAGGTTGACGGTGGTCTCGAAACCGGCGGCGAGCACCAGCCCGGCGACACCCCGCAACTCGACGTCACTGAGGCGGACTCCGTCCTCGGAAGCCTCGATCAGCTGGCTCATGAGGTCGTCGCCGGGATTGCGCCGGAGCTCACCCAGGTGACGTTGCAGCCATTCGTTGAATCCGACGAGCCCCTGCTGCACCCGCCGGTAATCCGACCAGCTCAGACCGAAATCCAAACTGGGAGCGCCCAGTTCGCCGAATTCGAGGATCCGCGGGCGGTCGGCATCGGGGACACCCAGGATCTCACTGATGATCGTCACCGGCAGTCGCGAGCAGTACCGCTCGACGACGTCGATCACCGGACCCTGGCTGGACAGCCCGTCGAGCAGTTCCGCAGCGGTCTCATCGACCCGGTCCCGAAGCGCTTCCACCCGCCGGCTGGTGAAAACCGAGGACACCGTCTTGCGGTAGCGGGTGTGGTCCGGCGGTTCGACCGCCAGCAGCGACGGTGGCAGCAGCGGGTGCAACAGATCAGAGCGGGTGCGCTTCTCGAGCCGGCGCAATGGCTTGGGAAGGCTGGCGCCCATGGAGATCACCCGGAAATCATCAGAGCGCAGTAACTCGAAGGCGATCCCGTGGTCGACCGTCAGGAAACTGACTCGGGCCGCAACCAGCGGCCCCTGGCGGCGCAACTCGTCGTAGAACGGAATCGGGTCGGCACGCAGCGACGGCTCGATCAGCAGTCGCGCCTGCGGGTCACCCTGACGTGCCGACCACGTGGCGGCGGTGCGGACCACGCCGTGCATGGCCAGCCAGTGCAGACGCTCCTTGATCCCGGTCATTCCTAGGTCGACGGCGTCCAGCTGACCGGAAGTCGCTTGATGCCGTGGATGAAGGCCGAGAGCAGCATGGCCGGTTCCTCGGTCACCGCGATGTCGGGCATGCGGTTGTGCAACTCTTCGAACACCACGGCGATCTCCCGACGGGCGAGGTTGGCACCGAGGCAGAAATGCGCTCCGCCACCCCCGAACCCGACGTGCTGGTTGGGATTGCGGGTGACGTCGAAGAGCCACGGGTTGTCGAACTTGTCCTCGTCGCGGTTGGCCGAGCCGTACCACATGGTGACCTTGTCACCCGCCGCGATGCGCACACCGCTCACGTCGACATCCCGGTTGGCGGTGCGCCGCATATAGACCACCGGTGAGGCCCAGCGCACGATCTCCTCGACGGCGGTCTGGCTGTGCGCGGGGAAGTCGTTCCACCAGATCTCACGCTGCTCGGGGTAGCGGGTCAGGGCGAGCACCCCGTGGCTGATGGCGTTGCGGGTGGTCTCGTTGCCGGCTACCGCGAGCAGGATGAAGAACGAGGCGATCTCGGCCGAGGTGAGTTGCTCGCCGTCGACCTCGGCGGCCACCAGGGCGGTGGTGAGGTCTTCGCGCGGGTTCGACCGGCGGTCCTCGGCCAGCGCGGTGGCGTAGGCGCCGATATCCATCGAGACCTTGATGAACTCCTCGTAATCGGTGGTGAGGTCCGGATCGCCGAAGCCGAGGATGATGTTGGTCCAGTAGAAGATCTGCTTGTGGTCGGACTCGGGGATGCCCATCATGTCGCAGATCACCTGCAGTGGCAGCGGGCCGGACAGTTCGTTGACCAGTTCGGCTTTGCCGTCGGGGTGGTTGGTGATCAGATCGTTCACCAGCCGGCGGGCACGGTCGCGGACCGACTCCTCGGTACGGGCCACCACCTTGGGGGTGAACGCACGCGAGACGATGTTGCGCAGCCGGGCGTGACGGGGATCGTCGAGGGCGATCATCGACCCGAAGTATTCGGCCACCTCCGGCTGCTGGTCGGCAATGGTGATGTTGGGGTAGGAACTGAAGATCTCCGGGTGGCGGCTGGCGTAGTGCACGTCGTCGAACTTGGTGAGCGCCCAGTGGCCGGCGCCGGCCTCGAAGCCCTGGTATTCGATCTCGGTGAAGAAGGTGATCGGCGCCTCCCGGCGCAGTGTCGCGAAGGCCCCGTCCCGCCAGTTGTCGTCGCGGGCCCAGAACTCGATGGTGCCCAGATCGATGTCGGCCAGCGGCACCGGCGGCGGCTGCTGCCCGTTGACGTGCGTTGCGATGGTCTTCATGGCCTCCACCCTAGAGCGAGCCGGCCACGGTGACCCGCTAGCTGTCCTCTTCGACCACTTTCTTGATCCGCTCCAGGGTGGTGCGCATGTCTCGGACGTTGCGGCGGCCGCGCAGGTAGCCGGCGAACATCCAGAACACCTTCGCCAACGGGGAGTTGTTGAGCCGGAAGGACTCGGTCACGTCGGTGCCGTCGCCGCTGGGGGCCAGCCGGTAGTGCCAGTTGTTGAGCGCCTGGTCCCCGGGACCCAGCACGGCGAAACCGAACTCCCGACCGGGCTCGCATGCGGTGACCCGGCAGACGGTCCAGTAGACCGGCCCGATCTCGTTGCGGCGGACGTGGCCGCGGAACTTCGCCCCCCGCGCCGGACCCGTCGCACCGTCGAGCCATTCGGCCTCGAAGACCTCCGGTGAGAAGCGTCCGGTGTTGCGAATGTCGGCGATGAGGTTCCAGATCTTCTCGGCGGGAGCCTTCATGTGCACCGTCACGGATCCGTCCATGAACTAAAAGATAGCCTCTGGCCTGTGCCCGGCGTGGAGAGGTTCATCGCAGCGCCGGCCGCTGAGGTGTGGCGGCTGCTGGTCGACGTCGCAGCGTGGCCGCTGTGGGGTCCGTCGGTGCAACGGGCGCGAGTCGACGGCGGTACTGAATTGAGCGCCGGTGCCCGCGGTGAGGTGTGGACCGTCGTCGGTGTGCGGCTGCCGTTCGCCGTCAGCCGCTGGGAGGACGGGCGGCGGTGGGACTGGACAGTGGCCGGGGTTGCGGCGACCGGACACGAGGTGGTCCCGGAGCCGGGAGGCTGCCGGGTGCGCTTTGAGGTGCCGTGGTGGGCGGTCGGCTACCTACCGGTATGCGCCACTGCGCTGCGGCGCCTGGAGAAGATGGCGACGGGGCCGGATTAACCGTTGCAGTAGGAGCGCGTGGCCGCCTCCAGGGCGCGATCGTAGAGATCGTCGAGTTGACGAGCCGCCACGACGCCGGTGCGCGCCGATTCGATGAGCATCGGGCATTCAGCCGAACGCAGCACCGGCAGTTGCTGTGCGAACTCGGTGACGATCAAAGCGTTGAGCCGATCGATGACATCCCGCGACGCCGACAGGGGCTGTGCCGAGGACGGTGCACCCGCTGGATCGAGCTTCCATCCGGCGAACCGGCTGTACTGGATCGCCTCATTGGCATTGATCTGATCGGTGAATGCCCGGCGCACGAAATCGACCGGTAAGCCTGTTGATTCGGCTGCCGCGCTGATCGCGACCAGCACCTGTTCGGCTCGCGCCGGATCGGTGATGGGACCGCCCGCCACCCACTTGGCCGCTGCCACCGGGTCGGCAGTCTGCAGACGCTGCGCCACCGCGTCGATCAATCCGTAGAGGCCGGTGTCGGCGTCGTCGGCGGCCGCGGATCCGGAAAGCGAGATCGCCGCGACAACTGCGAGCGCGGCCGAGGCCCAACTCCTAGTCATCCGACCGGTCCCTTGGCCAGTACCACCGGGGCGCTTCGGACGTTGCCGAACCGGTCGACCCAGGTCAAGGTGATGGTGTCGCCGGGTCTGCGTTGGTCCATGATGTTGGACAGATCGGCGGCAGAGTTGATCGGCATGCCGTCGACCGCGGTGATGACGTCACCACTGAGCACTCCCGCGAGCCGCGCCGGGGTGTCGGGCAGCACCTGGCGCACCACGGCGCCGGGCGGTCCACCCATCGGGGCGGCGTCGGCGATTCCCACGCCGATGAAGGCCGTGTCACCGAGGTGGATCGCCGGTGACGGAATCCCGGAACGGATCTGGTTGGCCACAGCAACCGCCCGGTCGATCGGGATGGCGAACCCCTCGCCCCCGGTCACCCCGCCCATCCGATAGGTCAGTGTGGCCGCGACTGTGACGCCGATGACTTGGCCGGCGTTGTTGACAAGGGGGCCGCCGGAGTCACCCGGCCGGATGTCGGCGGCAACGCGGATCAGGTCGAAGAGTTCACGCGACCCGCCACCGGATTCGTCGGATGCCCGGACCGCGGCACCGATCTGGGTGATCGCTCCCGGTGCGAAGCTGGGCACACCACCGGGTCCGTTGGAGTTTCCGATCGCCGCGATCGGCTGCCCGACGTTCAGCGTCGAGGACGTCCCCAACGCGGCGGTCGGCAGCCCGCCGGCGCCGCGCAACCGGACGAGGGCGATGTCGGTGGCGCGGTCGAAGCCGATGACGTCCACCGGGTATGAGCGGCTGTTGGCCAGGCTGATCGCGGTGATGTCGGTGGCGCCCTCGATGACGTGGTTGTTGGTGAGCACCTCACCGTCGGGGCTGACGATGATTCCGGTGCCTGCGCCGACGGCGCCCTGATAACCCAACGTGGTGTTGATGTCGACGAGGCCGGGCACCACCTGGCTGAGCAGTGCGGACTGGTCCAGCGGCAGCTGTGGCGCCGGCGGTGCGGGCGTGGCCGACGACGGGGCGGCGAGCAGCCCGGCGACCAGCAACAGGCCCGACACCAGTGCGGCCAGGCGGCGGGGTGACTCCATGTCTTCCAGGGTGCCTGAAAGTCCGACAAAAAGGCATCAAGGCTGGTCTCCCGGGACGGCGCGCCGTGGATGTCCGACCGCCGAGTCGAGCGGATGTCTTGTGATCCGGCCTGTTCAGGTCAGGCGAACCCGGGTCGGCCGGGGCGGGGTGAGGGGAGACAGGTGTGACGCAGACAACGGACTAAGCTTTGCTGGAGCAGCCCTGGTGCACACGGGCGCAGGCCTCGGGGAGCGGTATGGAGTCATCGCAACTGCGGTCACGGCCTGCGCGCCTGCTCACTCTCGCCGCGTTGCTGCTGACTCTGGTCCTCGGCGGCACCTTCATCGCCCTGCACCACCTCAAGGATCTGCGCGGGGAGGCCGTCCAATCCCCGGGCGAGCCATTCTCCGACGAACAGTCCAGAAGCCAGGTGGTCGGTTCGGCGCGGCAGTTCGTCACCGCGGCGAAGCTGCGAGACGCCAACGGCACCTACATCCTGGTGTCGTGCAGCCGGGAGGGCAGCGGCCCGCCGTATCAGGGCACCGCCTATGTGACATTCGACGTACCGTCGATCACCAAGACGCCGGCGTACTTCCGCGAGATCGTGCGCGCCATGTCCCGCGGCGGGTGGACCGAGGGCCTGCCACCGAACCATCATCCGGGCGGGAAACTGCTCACCAAGCAGGGCGTCAGCGTCTTCGTCTTCCGCAGTCCGGATCTGACCGACCGCGGTGTGCTGCAGCTCTACGGGCAGTGCCGGAACATGACCGACCACACCGCAGACCCGGCCGGTTTCATCGACATCAGCGACCTCCTCAGCCAGGCGAATTAGGGACTTTGGTCCCCGGCGCGGCGAACCTTCGACCCATGTCTGCGACGGGCCGTCACAGATAGAATCCGTGCCATGACCTACGTGATCACCAGCGCGTGCGTGGATGTCAAACACAAGGCGTGCGCTGCGGAATGCCCCGTCGACTGCATCTACGAGGGCGATCGAACCATGTACATCAACCCCGACGAATGTGTGGAGTGCGGCGCCTGCAGGCTGCTCTGCGAGGTGGATGCGATCTACCACGAGGACGACCTGCCGGACTCGGAGCGCGCGTTCCTCGCCGACAACGCCGCATTCTTCACCCGGGTGCTGCCGGGCCGCGACGCAGCACTTGGCGCCCCGGGTGGCGCGGCCGCGCTGGGCCCGGTCGGTGTCGACACACCGATGGTCGCCGGGTTACCGGTCAGGTAACGAGCGCAGGTCGGCTACTACACTGACCCTTCGCGACGACCACCGGAAGACAGGAAGCCATGGCCAGGGCAGTACGACGGGCGCTTGCCGCCGCGGGCATTGCGGTGCTGGCCATGACGGTCTCAGCCGCCAACGGTGCCGCTTCCGTGGCCCCCGGACTGGTGTATCCCGCCGTCGCCTCGGTCCTTCCCTACAACGGCCAGAAGGTCGGGGTCGCCCATCCGGTCATCGTGACCTTCAGCAGGCCGGTAGCCGACCGGGCCGCGGCCGAACGCTCGATCGTCGTCACCACCGGCCAGACCGCGTCGGGACAACCCCTGTCCGGCCGCTACGAATGGCGCGCCGACACCGTGGTGCAGTGGACTCCCGACCAATTCCTCCCGGCGCACTCCCGGATCACCTTGCTCGCCGGTGGCCAGCGTCGCAGCTTCGAGACCGGTGCGACGGTGCTGGGCGTGGCGAGCATCTCCGCGCACACCTTCACCGTGAGCATCGACGGCGTGATCGCGCGCCAGATGCCGGCGTCATTGGGCAAGCCCAAATTCCGCACCCCCATCGGTTCCTTCAGCGTGCTGGAGAAGTACAAGTCGATCGTGATGGACTCCCGCACCATCGGCATTCCACTGGAGGACCCGGAGGGCTACAAGCTGACCGTCGCCGACGCGGTCCGGATCACCTGGGGTGGGGTCTACGTACACTCGGCTCCCTGGTCGGTGGGATCTCAGGGCTACGCCAACGTCAGCCACGGGTGCATCAACCTCAGCCCCGACAACGCGCTCTGGTACTTCAACCAGGTGGGTATCGGCGATCCGGTGGTCGTCAACGGCTGACGGTGCCGTTGAAGCGCACGGTGACCTCGTCGGCCACCTTGAGGGCCCCCATCATCAGCGAGTAGGGCTTCACGCCGAAATCGCTCTGGCGCACGGCCACCTCCGCGGACAACCGCGTTCCGTCATCATGCGCGGTGACGTCGACGGTCTGCGGCCGGGATGTCCCGTGAATTTCCAGCGTTCCCTCGAGGCGGTAGCCGTCGGCGGTCGTGCTGATCCGGTCGGAACTGAACCGGATTCGGGGGAACTTCTTGGCGTCGAGGGATTTCAGCGCATTGGAGCGGGCGACGGCTTTCTCGGGCGCGGTCAGGGGAGTGACGCCGCCCTCGCCGCTGAGGACCTGCAGTGAGTCCACGGCGACCGTGAGTTCGACCGCGGCGGGGGACTTGCCCTTCCACTGCACCGTCGCCTGCCAGGACCGCATGGCCAGTGTCAGCCGGTGCCCCATCTTCGCAGCCGGTCCCGCGGTTCCCGTGATGACCTGTAGATCACCGCTTGCGGCGTCGAGCGTCTGGGTGGTTTGACTCATACCGCGCCGGAATAGTCGACATTCCAGTGCTTGATGCCGTTGAGCCAGCCTGAGCGAAGCCGATCGGGTCGTGCCAGGGGAGTGAGGTCAGGCATATGGTCGGCGATGGCGTTGAACATCACGTCGATGGTCATCCTCGCCAGGTTGGTGCCGATGCAGAAGTGCGCGCCGGTTCCACCGAATCCGACGTGGGGATTGGGGTCGCGCATGATGTTGAACGAGAAGGGGTCCTCGAAGACCTCCTCATCGAAGTTGGCCGAGCGGTAGACCATCAGCACCCGCTGGCCCTTCTTGATGGTCACGCCGCTGAGTTCGTAGTCCTGCAGAGCGGTCCGCTGGAAGGAGGTGACCGGTGTGGCCCACCGCACGATCTCGTCGACCGCGGTGACCGGGCGCAGTTTCTTGTACAACTCCCACTGCTCGGGGAACTCGCTGAAGGCCACCATGCCGTGGGTGATGGAGTTGCGGGTGGTCTCGTTGCCCGCGACGGCGAGCAGGATGACGAAGAACCCGAACTCGTCATCGGAGAGTTTGTGGCCCTCGACGTCGGCCTGCACCAGTTTGGTGACCAGATCGTCACGCGGATTCGCGGTCCGGTCGGCGGCCATCTGCATGCCGTACATGATCAGCTCGACGGACGCCGCCATCGCGTCGTTGTTGACGAACTCCGGATCGAGGTCGCCGACCATCTGGTTGGACCAGTCGAAGAGTTTCTTGCGCTCCTCCTGGGGCACACCCATCAGTCCGGCGATGGCCTGCAGGGGCAGTTCGGCAGAGACCTGCTCGACGAAGTCGCCGGTTCCGTTGGCCGCAGCCTCCTGGGCGATCTCGCCGGCGCGACGGGCCAGGTCCTCGCGCAACACCTCGATGGCCCGTGGCGTGAAGGCCCGCGAGATGATCTTGCGCAGATGCGTGTGATGCGGGGCATCCATGTTCAGCAGCACGAACTTGCCCCGGTCGACCTGCTCGGCGAAAGTGCCGTCCTTGTAGCGCGGGATGGCCGTCTTCTCCTGGCTGGAGAAGACGTCGCTGCGCCTCGAGATCTCCTTGACGTCTTTGTGTTTGGTGATCACCCAGTAGCCGCCGTCCTCGAATCCGAAGTCCGCGGGCTGCGGATTCCACCAGATCGGCGCGCTGCGGCGCAGCTGCGCAAGTTCTTCGACCGGCAGTCGTTCGTGATTGAGGTCGGGATCGGTGAAGTCGAATCCCGGCGGAAAATCAGGGCTGGGCATGACTTTATGCCTACACCGGGCGGCCACCGGCGTGCAGGCGATTCGGCGACTCAGCCACCCGCTCTGGGTGCCAGGGTGACGGTGGTGGTGCTCACCGTCGGTGTCCCCGTGGTCGTGGTTGCGGTCGAGCTCGGCGCGGCCGGAACCGACGACTCCGCTGAGGACGCCGGGGAGAACCGGGGCTGGTGGAATTCGGTCCAGGAGTCGCGGTAGAGAACCTCGTCGCCCTGCGACACCAGGAACATCGTCGGTGACACGGCGTAGGTCACCCCGTCATTGGTGGCGACGATGGATCCGTCGGCGGTGCGGCCCGCCGGCATCTTCAGCGACGCGCCGTCACTGAGCCGCTCGCCGCGGTACTGGAGTTCGCCGTCGGGATCCACGCAGATCACCACCAGTGACCGGGTGGTGCGCCCGTAGGCCATCAGAGCCTGGGAGCGGTCGCAGCGGGCCGCGGAGTCGAGGTAGCCGAGTTCATCACTGGCGTAGGACGCCCCTGCCGGCGATGAACTGGCAGACGGCGATGAACTGGCAGACGGCGATGAACTGGCAGACGGCGATGAGCTGGTCGACGGGGCTGTGGTCGACGGGGCTGTGGTCGACGGCGCCGGGGGCGCCGCCGCCGCCGGGGAGTGAACCGTCAGTCCGGCCGCGAGCGCCAGCGCCGCGGCCGACAGCGCCGGGGATGCCGATCGGGCGTTGGTCATACCCCGAGCCAACCACTTCCGAGGGTGAATTCCGCGGTGGCCGCGCGGCGTTTCGCCGGCTGCCGCGATCCGGCCCGGTTTCCAGCGGCCGTAGTCGGACCCCGCCAGGTCGACTCGTGAGCCCACCAGCGCATTCGCGGCGCGCTGAGTCGTTTCACGCAGGCCGGGGCCGCTGGGCGGCTAGGCTCACGCAAAACGTCCCAGCACACCATCGAGGGTGAGATGTTCCGCGAAATCGTCATCGCAGCAGCCGTCAGCGCCGGTGCGCTGACCGTCGCGCCGTCCGCCCTGGCGGACCAGCACCCGTCCTACAACGGCGACGTGCCGGGTATCAACTACGAGGCCGCGCTCAGCGCGCCCTGCTTCCAATGGGAGCGGTTCATCTTCGGCCGCGGCCCCGGTGGTGAGGCCCTGGCCTGTCACTGGATTCCCAACCAGGGGTACCTCGGCTGGGATTCGCCCTCGCCGCCCTACACCGGTTTCTGGGTGATCTCGCCCAAGTTGTACGGCGTGCAGGAGGTCGGCGCGCCCTGCCCGGGTTCGCAGGCTGCCGCACAGTCGCCGGACGGACTGCCGATGGTGTGCGTGGGAGCCCAGGGGTGGCAGACCGGAGTGTTCCGCTCCGGTGACGGCGCCAACGGCCGCTACATCACGCCGCCGCAGACGCCCTAACCTGCGTCGGCTACCCGTTACACCGACGCCGCGGCCTCGTTGATCGCCTCGAGGCGTCCGGTGGCTTCCAGGTACTCGGTGACCCAGCGTTCGATCACCGCCGCGCTCTTCTCGACCTTGGTGAACTGACCCACCACCTGACCGACCGGGTTGAACGCCACGTCGACGGTTTCGTTCGGGTACTTGTTCGTGGCGGCGACCGCCATCCCGGAGACCATGTACTGCAGGGGCATTCCCAACGGCTCGGGGTTACCGGCGGTCTCCCAGGCCTGCGTCCACTCGTTGCGCAGCATGCGGCAGGGCTTACCGGTGAAGGAGCGGCTGCGCACGGTGTCACGGCTGGTGGCCTTGACGTAGGCGGACTGCTGGACCGGGGTGTTGTGCGCCTCCTCGACCATCAGCCACTGCGAGCCGGACCAGGTGCCCTGACAACCCAGCGCCAGGGCAGCGGCGATCTGCTCGCCGCTGCCGATGCCACCGGCAGCCAGCACCGGCCTCGGCGCGACCGCTTTGACCACCTGCGGCCACAGCACGATCGAGCCGACATCACCGCAGTGGCCGCCGCCCTCGCCGCCCTGGGCGATGATGATGTCCACATCGGCCTCGGCGTGTTTGATCGCCTGCGCCGGCGAACCGCACAGCGCGGCGACCTTGCGGCCGGACTCGTGGATGTGCTTGATCATGTCGATGGGCGGGGTGCCGAGCGCATTGGCGATCAGGGTCATCTTGGGGTGCCGCAGCGCCACATCCACCTGCGGTGTGGCGGTCGCCTCGGTCCAGCCGAGAAGTTGCAGCGCGTTGGAGTCCGCATCGGCGGTCGGCACGCCGTGGTCGGCCAGGATCTTCTTGGCGAAGTCGAGGTGCTGCTGCGGAACCATCTTCTTGAGCATCTCAGCGAGTTCATCACCGGACATGTCGCTGTTCATGCCCTCGTACTTGTTGGGGATCACGATGTCCACGCCGTAGGAGTGATCGCCGATGTGCTCGTCGATCCAGGTGCACTCGATCTCCAGCTGTTCGGGAGTGAAGCCGACCGCACCGAGCACACCGAACCCGCCCGCCTTGCTCACCGCGACGACGACGTCACGACAATGGGTGAAAGCGAAGATCGGGAACTCGATGCCGAGTTCGTCGCAGAGGGGA
The DNA here is from genome assembly GCA_037141465.1 of Mycobacteriaceae bacterium. Taxonomy (GTDB): domain Bacteria; phylum Actinomycetota; class Actinomycetes; order Mycobacteriales; family Mycobacteriaceae; genus Mycobacterium. The sequence continues at coordinate 27,851 of JBAXCK010000007.1, forward strand.
GTATGCACGGGAACTCCTGGGAGTCGGATTGGAACGTGTTCTAGTTCCTCAGCGTAGCCCTGCGAACAGCCACAGCGCCAGGAACGCCGCCATGCCGACCAGGCAGAGTCGATGATCGCGGCGGATACCCCGGGCCAGCCGCAGTTGTTCGGGGAGGTCGTCGCTGCGGTGCCCGAGCCGGACGGCGGCGGGAACCGTTCGCGCGAGAGCCAGCAGGATCGGGATTCCGGCGAGTGCAGCCGAGGCGGCCAGCAGCCAGCCCGGCGAGTGTCCGCGGAACGCCTCCACGCCCAGCGATGCCAGCAGGACGACCATCGCGCCGGCGATCAGCGCGCCGCGGGGCTGACTGGTGGTGGTGGCGCGGTGGTAGTAGGCGGCGGTGGCGGCGATATCGGTGTCGGCGTTGCTGTCGAACATCAGGTCCATCCAGAGCACACCGATGAGAAAGCCCGCGCAGGCGATGAGCACCGGCCCTGTCATGGACATATATCTCCCTTGTGGCGAGGCGTAGAATCGGCCTCAGGGCCAAGATAGTGATTGAGGTGCTCGCAATGCGCACGATGGCCGTGTCGGGATTGATCGCAGCGGTGGTTGCCGCCGCGGCGTTTTCTCTGGGTTCGGCCTCCGTCGCCTCCGCCGACGCCTGCTACAACGGCGTGTTCCCCCTGAATCCGTACGTGGACAACTGCGCCATCACGCCGCGGCCGCCGCGCGTGTTGGGATCAGCCCCGGATCAGACGGCGATCCTCAACTGCAGTGTCGGTAGCGCGGCCTGGCGCGCGCAGTGTCTGTCGCTCTACGTCAACGGCGGCTACGGCTGGGCGCCGGGGGCTGTGCTGGCGCCCGGGTATCACCCCTGAGTTGCAGGCGTGCCCAAACTCCCGCCGGAAAACAGATTGACCTCGCTCACCAGCGGCAGGTCCAACGTCGTGCGGATTCCCGGCGGCGCCGCAACGACGGCGGGAATCGCGTTGATGATGCGGCCGGCGGCAGCCGAGATGGCGGCGTGGTTGTGGTCGCCGAGCTCGCTGGTCGGGCAGATGTCGACGACGTAGGACGGCTCGCCGGTGATCTCGACGCGGTAGGAGCCGCCGGGTTGCGCGGGTTGGGCCCAGTCCGGCCGCAGATCTCCCCGAAGTCGAGTGACATGTTCGACGACGATGACCGGCTTGCCGCCGGCCATCCCGATGATCTCGAAACGCACGGCCGCGACACTGCCCTTCGCCACATGCCCGGCAGCGATGTCGAAGGCCTCCGGCGCCGGCTCCCGTTCGTAGTTCTCGGTGACCGTGTCGAGATCGATGTTCAGCCCGGCCGCGAGCTGCCGGATCGCGCAGCCCCAGGCCACCGCGAGCACCCCCGGCTGGAACAGCAGCGGTACCTCGTCGAGCGGCTTGCCGAATCCCATCACGTCGAACATCACGATGGCTCCGTCATAGGTCGCGTAGTCGGCGATCTCCATGCACCGGATCTGCTCGATACCGCGGCAGGTGCTGGCAAAGGCCAGCGGAATCAGATCCGTGACGAAGCCGGGATCCACCCCGTTGATGTACACGCTCGAATTGCCCTGCCGCCCAGCCTCTTGCACCTGCTCGATGTACTTGTCCGGCATGACATGCCAGGGGAACTGGAGGACGCCCGGGGCCGAGCCCACCACGTTCACGCCGGCGGCCAGGATCTGCCGAACGTCGGCCATCGACTCGACCAGCCGGGTGTCGCCCATCGCGCAGTAGACGGCACACTCCGGTTCGCATGCCAGCACCGCCGACAGGTCGTCGGTGGCGATGATTCCCGTGGTGACATCGAGGCCCGCGAGTTCCCCGGCGTCCCTGCCGACCTTCTCCTTGGTGGAGACGCAGAGGCCGACGAGTTCAAAGGCGGGGTTGGCGATGATCTCGGCCAGCGCCAGCCGGCCGACGTTCCCGGTTCCGATGTGGACGACACGAATGGCCATGGCAGTCAGTATGCGCACACCGGGATGAAACTGGAACAGGTTCTAGTAACGTGGCCGACCATGGGACGGGTTGACGGCAAGGTCGCTTTGATCACCGGCGCTTCCAGCGCCAAGGGCATGGGCGGTGCCAGCGCCAAGATGCTGGTGGATGAGGGCGCCAAGGTGGTGATCGGCGACATCCTCGACGAGCAGGGCGCCGAACTGGCCGCCGAACTCGGCGACTCCGCACGCTACGTGCACCTCGACGTCACCAATGCCGATGACTGGGCTGCGGCCGTGGACACCGCCGTCTCGACGTTCGGCAAGCTCAACGTGCTGGTGAACAACGCCGGCATCGTTCAGGTCGCGCCGTTGAAGACGGCCGATATGGCGCGCTGGCAGAAGGTGCTCGACGTCAATCTGACCGGGCCGATGCTGGGCATCAAGGCCGCACTGGAGCCGATGATCGCAGCCGGGGGCGGCTCGATCATCAACATCTCCTCCATCGAGGGCATGCGTGGCGCGGCCTGGGTGCACAGCTACGTGGCTTCCAAGTGGGGGCTGCGAGGGCTCACCAAATCGGTGGCGCTGGAACTCGCACCGGAGAAGATCCGCGTCAACTCCGTCCATCCCGGGTTCATCCGGACCCCGATGACCAAACATCTGCCCGACGACATGGTGACGGCCCCGATGGGCCGCGCCGGCACCCCCGATGAGGTCGCGACCTTCGTGGTCTTCCTCGCCAGCGACGAGTCGTCGTTCTCGACCGGGTCGGAGTACGTCGTCGACGGCGGTCTGATCACCGACGTCCCGCACCGCGCCATGTGACGACACGGCTCCACACGCGCGCGACCGCGGCACGGGCGAGGCCCGGCAGGTGATCCAATGCCGACGCCGCTCCCCGCTGTCCCGGGGCGGTCACCCGCAACACCTGCCAGTCGTGCGACGCGGCCAATGCGGCCAGCCCGGCCCGTGGATTCACCGGCCGCGGATTGCCGACCAGAGCCATCAGTGGCGCATCCTCGTCGCCGTCGGCGTAGAAGTAGCTTCGCGCCAGATCGACACCGTGGTGCCGGCAGAAGTCCTCGACCGCAGTGGCTTTCTGATGCCCCCAGACGATCGGGCGGTTCACCCGGCCGGTCAACAGGCCACGGTCGTCGAGTTCGAAGGTGTTGCAGACCGTGTGCTCGATACCGAGGTCGCGGGCGACCGGGCGGACGTGGATGCTCAGCGCCGACGAACTGAGCACCAGCGTGTGACCACGTTCGCGATGGGCCTCCACGACCTTTCGCATCACGGGGTAGATGCGTGCTGCTGTGTGGTCAGCATACAGGCGCTCGCTCACCGCATCGAGTTCCGCCAGCGACTCGCCACGTAGGAACCTCGCAGCCCGCGTGAGCAGGGGGCCGAACTGCATGCGCCCGAGTTTGTAGCGCAGGGACGCCTCCACCACCCCGAGTACCTCACCGATTCGGGCCTGCCCGCGCCGGATCCGGTCGGCCGCGTGCGCGGTCGGCGTGAACCCCGCGACGAGCGTTCCGTCGAGGTCGAAGAACGCGCCCACCGTCGGGCCCGGCGGTGCCGCCGCGATTCCGATGAGCGGATCAGCCTCGGGCGCCACGCGCGGTGGCCTCCAACTCGTCCTCGTAGGCGCCTTCGTCGCGGCCGAGGGCGATGGTGGCGGCGGCCATCGCCGCCATGGCCGCACCCAGGGCCACCGCGCGCAGCGTGCTCACGGCGAGGTGCTCGCCGAGCACCACCTGTCCGATCAGGACGGCCACCAACGGTTCCAGGACCAGCATGGCGGGAACGGAGGCCTGAAGTGAGCCTGCGTGGAAGGCGGATTGCTGCAGCAGAGTCGCGCAGATCGCGACCACGATCAGGGCGTAGGTCGCCGGGTGTTTCAGGGCGTGCGCAACCCCGTCCTGAGTCAGGAGGTGGGTGACGATCTTGGTCAGCACGGCGACCACCCCGAAGAGCACGCCGACCGGCAGGGCCAGCAGAATGGCGCGCCGCCAGTCCGAGAATCGGGAAGCAGCGAGCAGGCAGGCGGCCACGCAACCGATGCTGAGCGCGGCGACCGCGAGGACGGCCTTCTCCGATCCCTCGTAGTCACCCGGGGTGGTGCGGGCAAGTGCGACGAACACCGCGAGGCCAAGGGTCAGCAGTCCGGCCCAGCCCCACGTGGCGCGGCTGACCCGCCGGTGGGAGATCCACGCACTCAGGGGCAGCGCGAAGAGCAACGCCGAGACCATCAGCGGTGCGACGAGCAGCAGCGAGCCGCGGGCGAGTGCGACGGCGTAGAAGGCGTAGCCGACCACCGCGGCGGCGGTTCCCGCCCACCAGATCCGGCGGCCGAGCAGCGTCTTGATCATCAGAGCACTCACGCCCTGATCGGCCGGAACGTCGGTGGTGGCACGCTGGCGCACGACGATCCCGATCGCGGTGAACACCGAGCCGGCCAGAGCCGCAGCCACGACGAGGGCCTTCTCCAGCACTGTGATCCTTCCTGGTCCAGGTGTCCCGAGGGTAGGCGGTCAGCGGATCTCGACGACGACCGGCGCGCCGTTGTAGCCCGTGACACGGACCCGCTGCGGCGTCGGACCGCCCGCCGGAACCCGGCCGTGCACCGTCACGGTCTCTCCGGGGAAGACGGTGACGTAGTTGTCGTCGTAGGCGATCGGCAGTATCTCATCGGCCGCGTCCGCGGGACCGGCCCCGTCGAGCAGTTCGACGCGCTGGAAGAAGGCGATGCGGGTCGACGGGTTGCGCAGTGTGACCGCGACAGCGCCGTCGCCGTCGCGTGTCGCCGAGATGTCCAGCGCGGGTTTGGCCATGGTGTTCAACGCCGTCATATCCGCCCAGCTGACCTGTCTTGAGTCGAATGCGGCGTCGTTGGTGGGTGGTCCCACGTCGTCGAGCTGGCGCGACTGCCAGTAGACGTTGTCGGCGAGCACGTTGCCCCCGGCGTCGAGCAGTTCGCACCGCACGAAGAAGACGGGGGATTCCGCAGGCCCGGGTGGCAGCGACAACGCCGGCACCGCACCGCCGCTGGGCACGCTGATGCCGCCTGCCGAACGGTCCTCGCGTACGGCGCCGCCCAGATCGTAGATCCGTGCCCGCACGCGCAGTCCCTCACGCGCGCCGGGCGTCTGGTTCACCACGGTGAGGGTGGCCTTGCGGTGGTCGCCGGTGGCGTAGGAGTCGAAGACCACCGACAACGGCTGCAGACCCTTCTTGGCGCCGTAGTAGGCCCCACCCGGACGAAGGTAGTAGTCGAAGATGTTGCCGAAGAAGGACGGCCAGTGACTGTTGAGCATCCAGTAGATGGTCATCTTGTGGGTGTCCCAGCCGCCGGCGGCGAAGGACTCGAACTGGGCCCGGGTGGACTCGTAGTGCGCCAGTTGGGCCTTGTCGGCGAACATCTGCGCGCTGGTGGACAGTCCGTAGCGCCGGTCGATGACCCGGCGCACATTGGTCAGCGTGGAGTTCTGCTGGTTGGAACCGGCGTGGAAGTACCACGTGTCGTTGATGGGCCACAACCGGTCGGGTGGGATGAACCGGCGCAGACTGGCGAACGGCGGGATGTGCTCGTTGTCGCCCTGTTCGGCCGACGCGCCGCGGGTGGCGCCGTAGCGGCCGGCGAACCAGTAGGACGGAGGCCGCCAGCTGTAGGGACCCGCCATCTGAATGCCGTCCCACAGTGGCTTTCCGCCGGCGTCGCGGGCGAACGCCGAGACGGTGTCGACAGTCGCGTTCTGCCAGTGCAGGTCGGACAGGATCGCGTGGTAGTCCTCGCGCACGTCGTCGGGCGGCCGGCCGTCGCTGCCGTTGGCCCAGACGAAGACCGACGGGTGTGAGCGCAGGGTGAGGATCTGGGAGCGGAGGCTGGCGCGGGCGACCTGATGGTCCTCGGTGTCCCACTGTGGCCATTTCTCCCACTGGTTGCAGCACATCCAGCCGTACATCAGCGGGATGCCCATCTCGTCGGCCCGGGCGGCGAAATCCGGTGAGACGATCTTCGATTCGAAGCGCAGCATGTTGATACCGAGGTCCTTGGTGTAGCGCAGGATCGCCGCCTCACGGTCGGGGTCGTAGCGATACAGCAGATCCGGTGCATAGGTGGCGCCGCGGACGAGGAAGTCGCGGCCATTGACCTGGAGGTAGAAGTCGCCGCCGCCGGGCGATCCGGGACCGGTGTCCCTGCCCTGGGTGACGGTGCGGATGCCGAACTTCTGGGTGCGCTCGTCGGTGGCGGCGCGGTTTTGCACGAACTGCAGCTTCAGATCGTAGAGTTTCGGCTCGCCGAGGGTGTAGGGCCACCACAGGTCCGGCTCATCGATCGCAAGCTGGCTGAAATCCTGCGGGGTGAAGGCGATCTCGCGTTCCTCGCCGGGTTGCAGGGTGACCGCCTGACCCAGCCGGATGTCGCGTTTACCCGATCGACTGATGGTTGCCTGCAGCACACCGCGTTGGGGTGCCGCGCTGAGGTTGCGCACCGTGGCGTACACGGTGAGTTCTGCGCGGCCGGTGTCGGGAAGCGGCAGTGAGGTGTTCACCGTCGCCGAGCCGACGGCCACCGCGCCGGACGCGCGCAGGTAGACGGGTTTGAAGATACCGGCGTTGCGGTCGGCGACGAAGGAGTTGCCGTTGGCCGCGCTCTTACCGGGTCCCTGGTATCCGAGGTAGCGCCAGTTGATCCAGTCATACCAGCTGTCGGCGAGTTCGACGCCGTCGACGTCCTGGATGGAGCGTTCGGGGGTGACCTTCACAGCCAGTGTGTTCTGTGCGCCGGGTGAGATCCAGGGCGTGACGTCGAGGTCGTGGTCGGTGTACATGCCGACGACCTCGTTGTTCCCGGCGACTCGGTGACCGTTAAGCCAGATCTCGGCGCGGTAGTTGATTCCGGGGAAGTTCAGCCGGTAGCCGGTGAAACCGCTCGGCGCGGCGAATGTGCTGCGGTACCACCAGTCCTGTTTGTAAAGGTCCTGGGGCACTTCGGTCAGCAGGTTCCTACCGAAGTAGAGGTTCGGGTACACACCGGCGTCCTGGAGGATCTGCAGCACCGTGCCGGGCATCCGGCGGACACCCACCCACGCGCCGTCGTCGTATCCCGACGTGGAGATCAGCGCACCATCGGCACGGAGACCGGTCGCCGACGTCAGCTTCCAGCCGTCGGCCAGTTCGATGTCCTGGGCCGGCGCCGCCTGCGGTGGAGTGAACGCGCGGTAATCACCCGCTGCGAAGACGAGAAGCACGATGGCGAGGACCGCATACCACCTTCTCGCCACGGTGCACCATCTTGGCAGAGGCGTGCCACGGGGACCTACGATCGGCTGATGACCGATCAAGACCGCGCCGTCACCCGCCGCGCCATCGCCGATGCTCTGCTCACCGCGCTCGAACGCCGCCACGAGGTGCTCGATGCGATCGTGGAGGCTGATGACCGCGAATCAGCGGTCGAGGCCATCACCGCACTGCTCGGAAAATCCCGCCTGGGCGGCGAGGCGGTGATGAGCATGTCCTTCGACCAGCTCACCAAGGATTCGCGCAAGCGGATCGCCGCGGAACTCGACGACCTGAACACCCAACTGAGTTTCACCGTCACCGAGCGACCGGCGAGTGCCGACGAGAGTCTGCGGTTGAGACCGTTCTCGCCGGACGATGACCGCGACATCTTCGCCACCCGCACCACCGATATCGGCGCCGCCGGCGACGGCTCTGGCTCTCCGGCGGGAAGCCTCGACGACGAGATCGGGTCCGCGCGGGAACGGGTGCGCGCAGAGGAGGCGGCCTGGTTCGTCGCTATCACCGCTGAGCAGAAGGTCGGCATGGTGTTCGGTGAGCTGACCGGCGGCGAGGTGAACGTCCGGATCTGGATCCATCCCGAACACCGCAAGAAGGGCTATGGCACTGCGGCACTGCGCCGTTCGCGTGCTGAGATGGCGGCGCAGTTCCCGGCCGTCCCACTGGTGGTGCGGACGCCGCCCGCGACACGATGACCGCACGGGCGGGCATCCTCGTCACCGGAACCGAGGTACTGACCGGCCGGGTGACCGACCGCAACGGACCCTGGGTCGCCGACCGGCTGCTGGAACTCGGCGTGGAGTTGGCGCACATCACCATCTGCGGTGACCGCGCCGCCGACATCGACGCCCAACTACGTTTCCTTCGCGCCGAGGGCGTGGATCTGATCGTCACCACCGGCGGTCTCGGACCCACCGCCGATGACATGACGGTCGAAATCGTGTCCCGGTTCTGCGGGCGCCCGCTGGTGCTCGACGAGGCGATGGAAGCCCGCATCGCCGCGATCGTCGAGAAGTGGATGGCCCGTTTCCCCGATGTGGACCTCGAGGCCGTGAAGGTCGCCAACCGCAAACAGGCGATGACGCCGGAGGGCGCCACCGCACTGGATCCGGTCGGAACCGCCCCCGGCGTGGTGATCCCGGGGCAGCCCGCCGTCGTCGTGCTGCCCGGACCGCCCAAGGAGCTGCAGGCGATGTGGCCGGCCGCGATCGCCAGTTCGGCGGTGCAGGACGCCATTGCCGGGCGGACCGAATACCAGCAGCGGATCGTCCGGATGTTCGGGCTGCCCGAGTCCGGCCTGGCCGAGACCCTGCGGGAAGCCGGGGAAATCCCCGGCTTCGATGGGCTGGAGATCACCACCTGCCTGCGCCGCGGGGAGTTGGAGATGGTGACCCGGTACGAGCCCGCCGGTGCCGCCGCCTACGCCGAGTTGATGGATCTGGTGCGTGAGCGCCACGGCGCCACCATCTTCTCCGAGGACGGCTCGAGCATCGACGACCAGATCGCCGCGTTGCTCTGCGGGCGCCGAATCGCCACCGCGGAGTCGTGCACGTCCGGTCTGCTCGCCGCTCGGCTCACCGACCGGCCAGGCTCGTCGGACTATGTCGCCGGCGGCGTGGTGGCCTACGCCAACGAGGCGAAGGCGGCCCTCCTGGGGGTGGACCCCGCGCTGATCGACACCCATGGTGCGGTGTCGTCAGAGGTGGCCGAGGCGATGGTGACCGGCGCGCTGGACCGCTTCGATGCCGACACGGCGGTCGCGATCACCGGCGTGGCCGGTCCGGGCGGGGGCACCGAGGACAAACCGGTGGGAACGGTGTGGTTCGGTATCGGCCTGGCCGGGGGCCCGACGATCACCCGGTGCATCCGGATTCCGGGCGAGCGCCCCGATGTGCGTGACCGGTCGACGACGGTGGCGCTGCATCTGCTGCGCCGTGTGCTGATCGGCGAGACGGCCGGCGGTGGCTTTTAGTCCCGCTGCGTGAGCGGCGGTTCCATCACGTAGCGGGCTTCGTTTCCGCCGGCGCTGCGCGCTTCGCGCATCGCGGTCGTGGCCAGGGCGATGATCTCATCGAGCACCTCATTTGGCGCGCGCGCGGTCAGCGGCCGCAACGGTGTGCTGACCGCGCCGACGCTGGCGGTGATCCCCACTGGTGTCGCCGCGATCGCGCCAAGCACACGGTCGACCAGAGGGCGCGGGTCGGCGACGGTGAAGGTCTCGGCGATGAGGAAGTCGGTGGCGCCGGTGTGGGCGACGACGGCGTCCCGACGCACCGTCTCGCGCAGCGCCTGCCCCGCGGCCACCCGGGCGGCGATGGTGCCCCGCTGGCCCTGCAGGCTCTCGATCGGGGCGAGATTGTCGACTCCGACCACCGCCACCACGAAGTACCGGTCGTCGTCGCGGTGCCGGGCTCCGATCAGTGTCGCGGCACGGTCATAGAACGACTGCCGGGTCAGCAGGCCGGTGACCGGCTCGATATCGGCGGCCGTGTCCGAGGGCGCACCGACGGTGGCGATGGTGCGGCAGGCGAAGGTCGCGATGACGCAGAGTAGGACGATCGGCGTGGTGACGGCAATGGCCGTCGCGAAGTCATTCGCTGCGACCCGCACCATCAGCCATACGACCGTCAACGCCGCCACCGACGCCACGAAGGCGATCAGTTCGGAGCTGTGGAACAACGCGGTGAAGCCGAGGACGAAGACGAATGCGGAGGCGATCACCATCCCGGCGATGGGATCGATGGTCGCCAGACAGCCTGCCGCCATTGCGATGGTTCCGATCACGACGACCGCGCCCGACTCGCGCCGGGTCGGCCACCGGTACCGCAGCCACGGCACGGCGAGGCCGATGCACATCAGTGCGATGACTGCGTAGACCAGCCGGAAGCCCGGCCATGGTGGCGAGTGCGGCGCCACGCCGGCCAGCAGGGAGGGCACACTGAGGGCGAGGATGCAGCCGGCGACCACGCGCATGGTTATCCGCTGGTAGCCGCCTGCCGCCAGCCGCGCGGTGAACGCGTGATACTGATCCGGCGCGGTGCGGACGCGCAGCCGCGGCAGCCGAGTCGCACTCATCGTGCGTGCACCGATACCGCGTAGTCGCCCCCGGTGTAGGGCTCGCGGTTCCAGGTGGCCCAGCGGGATTGCAGGCGGAGGCCGGCGGCGGCCGCCATCTCGTCGTAGTCGGCGAGTGCCAACTCTTCGGCGAGCAGGCTGAACCCGGCGACCAGCAGCCCGCCGGGCCGCAGACGATCCGAACAGTTGGCCAGCACGGCCTGCTCGGTTCCCGGGTCGAGGAAGATCATCACGTTTCCGGCAAGCAGAACCAGATCGAACGGACCGGGCACAGCGCCGCCGAGGGCGGCGAGATCGCAGCGGTACCAGGCCAGCTCGGGCGCCTTGCCTTTCGCGGTGGCCAGCATCTCGGTATCGGCGTCGGTGCCCTCGACGTCGAATCCCCGTCGTGACAGTTCGATCGCCACCCGGCCGGTGCCGCAGCCCGCGTCGAGGATCCGTCCGCGGGGTTTTCCGAGAAGGTGCATGACGAGGTCGGCCTCGCCGTGGACGTTCTCACCCGCGGCGGCAAGATCACACCAGCGCTCGTCGTAGGCGTCCCCGCGCGCGATCGACTCGCGCTGCCAGCGGGTCATGCTGACATCATCGCACCCTCACGCCGGTACCACGATGGTCAGCGCACTTCCCTCGAGTTCCACCCGCATACCGGCTTTGCGGGCGAGCCGGGCGACGCCGGCGGCGTCGCCGGGTTCACTCGGCGCGCTCGCGAGCGCGCGCGCGAGCCTGCCCTTGTGCGCCTTGTTGAAGTGGCTGACCACGGTCCGCCGGCCGTCGGGATGTTCGGCGAGCACATCGGCCCGCACGGCGCCGGGCAGGCGACCAAGACCCTCGTAAGCCCCCGAACGCAGATCGACCACTAATTCCCCGGCGGCGATGCCGGCGAGGACAGGTTCGAGCAACGGCCGCCACCGTGTCGGCAACGGAGAGCGGCCGGGCAGCTTGGAGGACGCCGAGAGCCGGTAGGCCGGAATGGGGTCGTCGGCACGCAACAGCCCGAACAGCGCCGAGCCGATCGCCAGGCGGGCCCGCGCGCGGCCGGCCGCCGCACCGGTGAGGGAGTCGATGTCCAGAGCGTCGTAGAGCACTCCGGTGTACCGATTGATGGCAGGCATCGTTGGGGACGTGCGCAGTGCCGCGTTGCGTTGTATCTCAGCGTCCTGGGCGGGGGAGAGGCGCAGCGCTGCGCGGCAGGCCGCAGGATCGCCCGCCAGCTCCACGAGGTCGCCGACGAGTTGGGTGCGCAGCGGACGCAGCTGGGGCGTGGCGAGTTTGTTCAGGCGCAGGGGTGCACCGTCACCGCCGGCGCGTTTGGTCTCCGACGGAGGAAGCAGGACGAGCACGTCAGTACGGCGGAAGCTGGCCGTTGCCGGACTGGCCTGCCAGACCGTTGAGGATGTCGAGGTTGTGGCGCAGCTGCAGCTGGCTCAGCCAGGGCGCGTTCTGGGCGGGTGGCACCTGCTCATCGGTGAGCTGCCATGGTTGACAGCCGCGGGTCTTGAACGCGACGTCGCCTGCGTCGATCTGCACCACCTGGGGTTGTTTGGTCATCGCGTTGTCTATCGTGGCGTCTCCCTGGCCGATGCGGCGCCAGTAGCAGACGCCGCCGGGTTGCGGGCCCGCCGTGGCGTAGACGCCGGGCAGGATCTGGGTGCCGACGATGAAGGTGCCGTCGTGGTCGACGGGGATCGGACCGGGTTCAGCGGTGGCCGGCCACGGCGCCAGACAGACGGCGGCAGCGACAGTGACGGCGACTGTTCTCAGACGGCCCACGGTGTTCGAGCCTACGTGGTCCGGTGGACGGTGTGCTAAACGCAGTCCGACGCACCGTCGATCACGAACACCGCCCCGCTCGTGTAGCTGCTCTGCTCGGTGCATAGGAACGCCACCGCGGCCGCCACTTCCGACGGCCGGCCGAAGCGACGCAGCGGCACGTGAGCCAGTTCGCCCTCGACGATCTGGGGGATGCCCATCATCGGCGCGGTCATCGGCGTCTCGATCACACCCGGCGCCACCGCATTGACCCGAATGCCGTCCCGCGCCCATTTCACCGCAAGATTGCGCGTGAGGTTGACGATGCCCGACTTCGCGGCACTGTAGCCGGGCACCATGGTCACCGCCCGCAACGCCGACATGGAGGCCAGGTTGACCACGCTGGCGCCGCCCGGCGCCGTGGAGGCCTGCAGCGCGCCGTGCAGCGCGACGGTGAGCCGGTAGGGCCCGATCAGATTCAGTTCGACGGCCGCGTCGAAGCCGTCGGGGTGGGACTCATCGAGGCCGCCGGGGAAGTTCGCGCCCGCGTTGTTGATCAGTACATCGAGTGCGGTGAAATCCGCGGCGAGCCCGGTGATCGAGACGGGATCGGTCAGCACCAGTTGCCGGTAGTCCATTCCGGCGAGGTCCACCTCGTAATCCGTGGCGGCCGACTTGGTTCCGGTGACGGTGACCTGCGCCCCGGCGTCGCGGAAAATCAGCGCGGCGGCGTGCCCGATGCCGCTGGTGGCACCGGTGATCAGCGTGCGGGTACCGGTGAAGTCGAAGCTGACCCTGGCGCTCATGAGTACCTCTCGATCTGCGTGGTGAGCCATGCGCTCTCCCAGAAGTTGATGCTGCCCGCGAGCAGGTGTTCGTGCGCTGCTTTGAGCACGGCCCGCGCACCGGCGTGGTCGGGGTGGGCGTGCGAGACGGTTTCGGCGAGGTGGATGGCCTGCAGCGCACGGCCGGCGTCGAGGTGCTCAACCGCCCGGGCGACGAGGGAGTCCGCCCCTGCCAGTTCGACGAGGTCGGCGGCGACGGTCTCCGGACCGGTTGGATAGAGCTCGGTGGTGGAGCGGTGGTGGAACCAGCCCGAGTAGTTCTCCCAGATGGCCCGGACATCCCACGGCACCGCGCCGTAGCCCTGACCGACGGCCAGGTGCGGGGGCAGCGTGACCTCGGCCATCAGGGTGCGGACGTCCTTGCCGGCGTTCATGCCGGCGACGGTCTGATCGTGCACGTAGCGCACCGCGTCGCGGAGCCGAGCCAGTTCGGTGTCGATGAGCTCCTCACCGACGATCGGGTCGAAGTGCCCGGTGATGAGGATCCGGGGCGCGAGCGCCCTGACCCGCTCGATGGTGTCGATGACGGTCAGCGCATCGCGGTAGCGGTCGCCGCGAACGGTGACCAGGTTGGGAATGTGCCCGAACACCGGTCCGAAGGTGTTGCTGCAGAGACAGACCCGCTCCTGTGACAACCAGACCACCAGGGAGTCGGTGGTTTCCCCGCCGGGTGTCGCGATGAGTTCCAGCGTGCGGTCGCCGACCGTCAGGGTGAGTGTCTCATCGACGGTGACGTCGGGGGACAGCGTGCTCTGTGCGGGCAGTCTGCCGAAGCGGCGACTGATGGCCGCGATGCCCTCGGCGAGCCGGCCGCTGAACGCGAACGCGCTGCGGGCAACCCGGTAATTCATCAGGCGTTCGTTGTCGTCGCGCCAGGTTCGCCAGTTCGACGACGCGACGACGGTGGTGTCCGCGTCTCGCAGGGTGTCGATGCCTCCGACGTGGTCGTAGTGGCCCTGCGTGACGATGATGTAGCGCACCGGGGATGCGTCGACGGCGTCGAAGTTGGCACGGTGCACCGGGGACTCGAATCCCATCCCCGTGTTGACGACGACCCGGCCGTCGGAGGTGGTGATCAGATAGGTGTTGGTCAGACCCGGGGAACACCAGATACCCGGCGCGACCTGCTCGGCCCGTTCGGCGGAGGCGGGCGCCATCGCGTCGGCTCCGGGTCGGCTGCGCCAGATCGGTTCGCTCATGCGCTCAACCTTCGGGCCGGACGTCGAAACGGTCGAAGTAGAAGCCGAACCGTGAACGCAATTCATCGGGCTTCACGCCGAAATGCCGCTCCAGGTCATAGGGGACGGCCCCCTTGGCGCCGCGGGGGTTGGTGGCGATGTAGTCGTCGAATCTCGCGGCCACCTTCGGCGGTATGTCGACGCCGGCGCGGCGGTAGAACTCCTCCAGCACCGGCATCTCGTTGCCGTTGAGGTGGTGGAACATCACGTCGACACTCCGGTCGGCAGGTACCAGGTCGCGGTCGCGGACACACGCGGACAGTAGCCGGTGGATCCGGTCGGTCCAGTAGCCGAGCAGCCAGTCGGGGTCGATGCTGCGCCGTCGCATCCTGTCGGAGTAGGCCATCATCGTGATCGCCGACTGGATCACGGCGACGGGATCTCGGTGGGTGAAGGCCACGGTCGCGTCCGGGAAGGTCGCCGTCAGCGCCGCCAGTTGCTCGGCATGCTGCGGGGATTTCAGAACCCAGGTCCGGGGTCCGCGCAGGAACGTCAGCGCCTGCAGAACGGTCTTGAGGTACGCGTAGTGGCGGGTCTGATCCAGTCCGAGGTAGTAGTCGCGCCACTGGGGCACCCGCGAGTGCCATTCCAGCACATAGGACGCCAGATCGAGGTCGCAGAGTTCGATCTCCTCCTCGATGGCTTCGGGGAACTGGTCGTGCATGGCCGCCACCAGGGGCGCGCTGGCCATCAGGGCGTCGTGCTCGGATTTGGCACGGGCGTACCGGGGGTCGGTGCCGGAGGCGTCCGGACCCCGGCCGCGGGCGGGGATCGGCTCCTGACTCTCCCAGTAGGGCAGCGCGCGGCGGCGCGGATCGCGGGCGATCAGGTTGACCAGATGCGTCGTTCCGGAGCGCGGCATACCGACGACGATCAGTGGCCGCTCGATCTCGATGTCTGCGATCTCGGGATAGCGCGTGAGCAGGTCGTGCAGCGACAGCCTGTTGCGAAGCAGCCGAACGACTCTGCTGCGCAGGGTGTTACGACTGAGCTGGCGCAGACCGGTATCGGACTCGATGGCCGCGACGTGTGCACTCAGACGATCATTGAAACCCCGCTCCCCGAGGTGGCCGCCGGAATCGTCGACACCGGCCTGGGTGACCGCCTCGGCCTTCATCTCCTCGAGGTCGAACACCACCTCCCGGGATTCGGTGTAGTCGAGGATCTGTCGCTGGACGTCGGTCAGCACGGGATCGGTCAGATCGTCGAGATTGATCACCTCTTCGCCCCTTCTCCCGGGCCTTGAGTCGATAGTGTCTTGTGTCGATGATTCAACAGGCTCGCATCCTTTCACCCGGGGTGGTGTCGGTGGATGCCGTTGCGGCCCCACCCTGCGGGCCCCGCGACGTCGTGGTCGACGTGCACGCCTGCGGCATCTGCGGGAGCGACCTGAGCTACATCTCGATGGGTGGGCTTGCCGGCCCGAACGGCGAACCGATGCCGCTGGGCCATGAGCTTGCCGGTGTGGTGCGCGAGGTCGGCTCCGAGGTGCGCGGTGTGACGGTGGGGCAGCGCGTCATCGTCCACCCCGGGGATGACGAACTGGGCAGGATCGGCAACGGCTCCCCGGAGGGCGGCCTGGCCGAGACGGTTCTGGTGCGCGAGGCCGCGCGTGGCGGGCGGCTGTTCGCCGTGCCGGACGGCATGCCGATGGATGTGGCTGCCCTCGCCGAACCGGTGGCGGTCGGAATGCACGCGGTCGAGCAGGCCGAGGCCCGCACCGGGGACACCGTCGCCGTGTTCGGTTGCGGACCGATCGGTTTGGCGGCCATCGCGACGCTGGCCGATCGCGGGTGCGCCGAGATCGTCGGCATCGACCTCTCGGCGACTCGTCGTGAGCTTGCCCGCACCGTCGGCGCATCCCACACCATCGACCCGGCGGAGCAGAGCGTGTGGCGCGAACTGGCGCGCATCCACGGCAGCACCGCTCTGACCTACGGACAGGCCCCCGCGACCGAGGTCTTCATCGAGGCGTCGGGGTCGGCCGCGGTGCTCACCGGAATCATCGACCGTGCCGGCCGGGGTGCCCGGGTGAGCGTCGTCGCGCTGCACTACAAACCGGTGGAGGTCAACTTCATCAACGTCCTGATGAAGGAGCTCACGCTGCGCGGGTCGATCGAATACCCGACGCGCTTCGCCGACGCGATCGACCTGCTGACCCGACGGGACCTGTCCGCGATGATCACCGACCGCTATCCCTTGAGCCGCATCGATGACGCACTGGGCCTGTTGGCCGACAGCCGCGAGTGCGGCAAGGTCATGATCGACATGACC
>JBAXCK010000008.1:0-42891 GCA_037141465.1 Mycobacteriaceae bacterium
TGGGCGGCGAGGGGTTGGGCGGCGACGGGCCGGACGACACCGGCACGCCGGCCCGTTCCGGAATCACCACCCGCGCCCAGCAGCGCGCCAGGGCGCGCCAGGGCGCGGCGGCGAGGCGGAAGGGACATGTGGTGTGACGAACGCGAATGCCATCGCGGTCATCGGCATGGCGGGCCGCTTTCCCGGCGCCGATTCGGTCACCGAGTTCTGGGAGAACCTCTGCAACGGTGAGGAATCCATCGTCACACTCTCAGAGGAGACGCTGGCCGCCGCCGGGGTGAGCGCGCAGACCCTGGCCGACCCGGCATACGTGCGGCGCGCACCCCTTCTCAACGGGATCGAGGAGTTCGACGCCGACTACTTCGGCATGAACCCCTACACCGCCCGGATGATGGACCCCCAGCAGCGACTGTTCCTGCAGACGGCCTGGCACGCGCTCGAGGACTCCGGGTACGACCCCGCACGCTACGACGGTTCAGTCGGAGTGTTCGCCAGCAGCACCGCCTCCGGCTACCTGATGGACAACCTGATGTCGCACCGCGACACCAGGACACTCGTCAGCGAAGGCATCACTGTCGAGATGTTCAACCTGGTGCTGCTCAATGACAAAGACCATCTGGCGACCCGGATCTCCCACGAGTTGAACCTGCGGGGGCCGAGCATGTCGGTGCAGACGGCGTGTTCGTCGTCGTTGGTCGCCGTGCACCTCGCCTGTCAGAGCCTGCTGTCCGGCGAGTGCGACATCGCGTTGGCCGGCGCCGCCGCGATCCGGATACCGCACCACGTCGGCTACACCTTCGAACCGGGTGCGATGGTGTCGCCGTCGGGTCAGTGCCGGCCCTTCGACGCGCGCTCCGACGGAACGATCTTCGGCAGCGGCGTTGCGGCACTGATCCTCAAGCCACTGCAGGCAGCTCTGGACGACGGTGACCGGATTCATGCCGTCATTCGCGGCTCGGCCGTCAACAACGACGGCGCGTTGAAGATGACCTACGCCGCGCCCGCGGTCGCCGGTCAGGCCGAGGTCATCGCCGAAGCGCAGGCCGTCGCCGAGGTCGATCCGTCGACCATCGGATACATCGAGACCCACGGGACCGGCACACCGCTGGGCGATCCCATCGAGATCGAGGCGCTGCGCCAGGCCTTCAGCGCCGCCGAGACGATTCGCGCCCGCCCGTGCGTGCTGGGCTCGGTGAAGTCGAACATCGGACACCTCGACGCTGCGTCGGGTGTCGCCGGACTCGTCAAGACCATTCTCTGCCTCAAGAACAAGGCGATCCCGCCGACGGCGAACTACACCGCCCCCAATCCGGAGTTGCATCTGGAGAACACCCCGTTCGTCATCGCCGCCACCCTGACTCCGTGGGAGTCCGACACACCGCGGCGGGCGGGTGTGAGTTCCTTCGGCGTCGGCGGGACCAATGCGCACGTCGTCGTGGAGGAGGCCCCCGCCACCTCGACGGCCGGAACATCTCCGAATGGTCCGCAGGTGCTGCTGCTCAGCGCCCGCACCCGCGAGTCACTGCAGGACGCCAGAGCCGCACTCGGATCGGAACTCTCACGCGACGGGAGTCTCTGCCTGCCCGACGTTGCGTTCACCCTCGCCAACCGGCGTGCGCACGAGGTGCGCCTGGCGGCCGTCGTCGCCGACCGCGCCGACGCCGTCGCCGTGCTGACGGCCGCCGAACACGACGCAACCGAACAGGACCGGGTCTGGATCGGTGCGGCTGCTGCGGGTGTCACGACCGGTTCCGGACAGGCCGCGTTCGTGTTCCCCGGGCAGGGTTCCCAGCACATCGGCATGGCACGGGGGCTCTACGACACCGAACCGGTGTTCAGGGAGGTATTCGATCAGTGCGCGGCCGGCTTCGGTGCCGAACTCGGCATCGACCTGGCGGCCGAGGTGTTCGACGGGATCGGCGGGCGGGAGCGAAGTGACCCGGGAAATGGCCGGGCACTCGAGTCGACCGATCTCGCCCAGCCCGCCCTGTTCGCCGTGGAATACGCGCTGGCGCGGTTGGTCATGTCCTATGGAGTGACGCCGACGGCGCTGGCCGGGCACAGCATCGGTGAACTGGTGGCGGCCACCGTGGCCGGTGTCTTCGATCTCGACACCGCGATCGCGGTCGTGGCGATGCGCGCCCGGCTCATGCACGCCGCGCCGCCCGGTGCGATGGTCGCCGTCGCCGCCTGCCACGAGGACATCGCCGCGCACATGACCGAAGAGGTGGACCTGGCCGCCGTCAACGAGTTCGGCACGTGCGTGCTCGCCGGCCCGGACCGGGCGATCCGCGAGGTCACCGACCGCCTGGGTGCCGTCGGCGTCGTCGCACGCCGGGTCCGCACCTCGCACGGCTTCCATTCCCAGGCGATGGACTCGGTGCTCACACCGTTCACCGAGTTCCTCTCAACACTGTCACTGCACACACCGCAGATCCCCATGCTGTCGAACCTGACCGGAACCTGGATGACCGACGATGAGGCCACCGACCCCGCTCGGTGGGCTAGGCACATCCGGTCCACGGTGCGCTTCGCCGATGAACTCCAGACCCTGCTCGAGGACCCGCGCCGAGTGCTCGTCGAGGTGGGACCCGGCGGGGGCCTCACCGGTTCAGCGGTGCGCATGCCGGCATGGTCACAAACCCATCGCGGCGTTCGACTGATGCGCCACCCGGTGCAGACCCGCGATGACCGAGACGTGTTCCTGCTCGCGCTCGGCCAGCTGTGGGCGGCCGGAGTCGACATCGAGTGGTCGCAGCGTTACGGCGAACACCCGCGTCGGGTCACGCTGCCGGGCTATGCCTTTGCCCGGCAGCGCCATTGGATCGATCCCGACACAAGCGCCGTCCGTAAACCCGTCGGTACCGCAGCGCAGGTCGAGACCGCCACCACCGAGGCCGGCGCGCAGTCCGGCGCGTCGACAGACGTCCGCGCCCAGACGCAGGTCACCCTGCATCGGATCTGGTCGCAGTGTCTCGGCGTCGAAACCATCGACCCGGGTGATGACTTCTTCGAGATCGGCGGCGATTCACTGGTCGCCATCGGCGTCGCGATGACCGCCTCGCATGAGGGCGTCGAACTCACCCCGCAGGACCTCTACGACAATCCCACCCTCGCCGCACTGACCGATGCCCTCGTCGCCCGCCAGGCCGCCGCAGGACTGACGAGCCAGGACACCGGTGATCTGAATCCGGCTGTGCCGCCGAACATCCTGCGGTTCCTCGACGGCGGCTTGGCCGAGCCGGGACGCTGGCGCGCGCCCCTGGTACTGCGCATCGATTCCCGAGTGAGCCCGCAGGATGTCGAAGCCGTCATGACCGCCGTCGTCAACCATCACGACGCGTTGCGGATGCGGATCGTCGACAATGCCGGCATCTGGGAGCAGCACATCAGCGAGCCCACCGACTTCACCGGCCTGCGCCTCCGAACGATGCCCGCGGCAGGTACCGCGCAAGAGCCGGAGGCGCTGC
Organism: Mycobacteriaceae bacterium; assembly: GCA_037141465.1. Taxonomy (GTDB): domain Bacteria; phylum Actinomycetota; class Actinomycetes; order Mycobacteriales; family Mycobacteriaceae; genus Mycobacterium. The sequence goes on from JBAXCK010000008.1 coordinate 3,471, forward strand.
GCGCCATCGTTTCCGAGGAGTTGGCCGGTCAGGATCTGACCGGACCGGCGCTGACGGTGACCTACGTCGCCGACGCCGCCGGCGCGGGGCGCTACCTGGTGCTCACCGTGCACGGCACCGTCGACGACGCCACCTCACGCGAGGTGCTGATGACCGACCTGCTGACCGCATTCGGCCAGCGGCTCGCCGGAAACGACATCGCGCTGGAACCGGCAACGACCAGTTGGCGGGACTGGTCGCAGCGCTGCGCAGCGCTCGCGGCCCACCCTGCGGTGCTGGAACGGCGCGGCCACTGGATCGATACCGAGGTGGCCGCAACACTACGGCTGGCCGGACCGTTCACCGGCAACGCGCCGGGGAGCGCCGACCTGACCCGGGTGGCGTCTGCACTCACACCCGAACAGACCTCACAGGTGGATAACGCCCGCCGCGTACTGCAGGCCTCCATCGAGGAGATCCTGCTTGCGGCACTCGCGCGATGCCTGGCCGCGACTGTCGGCGACGGCGTCGTGGCCGTCGATCTCGCCGGCAACGGGCGGGCGGTGCTGCGCCCCGAGGTCGACTTCCGCCGGACCATCGGATGGTTCTCCACGATCTATCCGATCGCGCTGCCCTGCATCGGGGAAACCGGCGCCAGCGCTGCGCAACTGCTCGAGGAGGTCAGCCAGACGATCAAGGCCGTTCCCCATCACGGGATCGGCTACGGCCTGCTGCGCTACCTGCACGCGCCCACCGCCCGGCTGCTGGGTGCGGCGGGCGCCGCGGAGGTCTTCCTGTCCTATCTGGGGATGATCCCGGAATGGCAGGACGGAGATGCCGCAGTGCAGTTCGACAGCGACAGTGAGCGCACCGTCCGCGAAACACCCCCCGGCCTGGGACATGCGCTGGAACTACGGTCCTACCGGCACGGTGGAGTGATTCACCTCGACTGGTGGTACGACGGTCGCCGGATGTCCGCCGGCACGGTCGATGAACTCGCCGCGCGGTTCCCCACCGCCCTGATAGAACTGCTCGATAACGCGTTGACAGGCGACGGTGACACCGATGACAGCGAGGCCGAGGATGAGGCGCTGGCGCTCATCGATCTCTCGGCGGCTGTTTTCGACGACGATGAGTAGGTAGCGATGCCAGAGTCCGGCAAAGACGCGGATCTCGGTGTAGTTGTCGAAGGCATCGGAAAATCGTTCGGCGCCGTCGATGCCCTTCGGGACGTCTCCTTTCAGGTGCGCCCCGGTGAAGTCGTTGCACTGCTCGGCCCCAACGGTGCGGGCAAGACGACCACCGTGGAGATCCTGTCCACGCTGACCAAGCCGAGTCGGGGTACCGCCCGGGTGGCCGGCTACGACGTCGTCGCCGAACCGGCGATGGTCCGCCGGTCGATCATGCTGACCGGCCAGCATGTGGCGCTGGACGACATGCTCACCGGCTACGAGAACCTGGTGATGTTCGGCCGCCTCCAGGGCCTGCCCAATGCGGTGGCCCGTACCCGCGCCCGGGAACTGCTGCGCGAGTTCGACCTCGAAAGCGCCGCCGAACGCCGGGTGAGCACCTACTCGGGCGGTATGCGACGACGCGTCGACATCGCGTGCGGACTGGTGGTCCGGCCGCAGGTGGTGTTCCTCGACGAGCCGACCACAGGTCTGGATCCCCGGAGCAGACAGGCCATTTGGGATCTGGTCACCACGTTCAAGGCCGCCGGTATCGCCACCCTGCTGACAACGCAGTACCTCGAGGAGGCCGACGCCCTCAGCGACCGGATCATCGTCGTCGACCACGGCGCGATCGTCGCGCACGGCACGGCCGAAGATCTCAAGAAGCGGACCGGTGGGACGGTGTGTGAAATCGTGCCCAGCGACCCCGCCGACGTCCGTGCCGTGGCCGTCGCACTGGGCGCACTGCTGCCCGCGCAGAACCTCGCAACCCTGACGGCGGACTCCGACCGGGTGAGTATTCCGGCCCCCGACGGTCCCCGCACTCTGGGAGCCGCGCTTGCGAAACTGACCGCGGCCGGAATCGATCTGGCCGACATCGGTCTACGCAAGCCCTCCCTGGACGACGTGTTCCTCTCGCTGACCGGCAGCAGTGCCGGTGAAGCGCTGACCGTCCCGATGTACACCTCCAGAAGGCCCTCGTGACGGTGCTGCCCGGTGCACGGCCGATCCCGTCCGGGCGCACCCAGTGGTGGGTGCTGACAGCGCGGCTTGTCGCGCCGATGTGGCGCAACGGTGAACTCGCTGTCAGTGTTGCGGTGTCCGTGGCGGTGACGGCCAGCCTTTACATTCCGTTGAACCGGCTGATGGACGGCCCGGATCTGGGAATGAGCAGTTACGCCCAGTACCTCGTGCCGCTCATCGTCATGCAGGCCATCGCATTCGCGTCGATCTCCACGGCCTTTCGGGCGGCTTCGGATTCGGTGCAGGGAATCAACCGGCGCTTCCAATCACTGCCCATACCGTTGCTGATCCCGTTGGCAGCCCGGATCGCGGCGAGTGTCTGCCGCTGCGTGATCGGACTGGCGGTGGCCCTCGGGTGTGGGTACGTCATCGGTTTCCGCTTCTACCGCGGGCCGGTGAGCGCCGTGTTCTTCTGCGTTCTGGTATTGATCACCGGATTGGCGTGGGCTCTTCTCGGCGATACCCTCGGTACGAAGTCGCGTGATCCCGCGGCCACGGCGCAGTGGCTGTTGCTGCCGCAACTGATCTTCGGCTTCCTGTCGGTGGGAGTGCAACCGCTGCAACGGTTTCCGGAGTGGATTCAGCCGATCATCGACAAACAGCCCATCTCACGCCTGATCGAGGCGATGCAATCACTCGCCGGTGACTCCGGCGACGGGGTGGCGCCGGTGACATGGTCGGTGATCTGGCCCGCATTGGCCTGGGTGATCGCCATCGTCGCGGTGACGCTGCCCTGGGCCGTGATCGTCTACCGGCGGAGGGACTGATGGCCGTACTGGCGACGGGATCGCGGGGGGATTCGGGGGACTCCCTATCGGATCTGGCGTTGCAGACGGCGGTGCTGGCCCGGCGTCTGCTGGTCCGTTCGGCACGAAACCCCATGACAGTGGTGCACGCGGCGGCACTGCCGGTGGCCTTCCTGCTCACTCTCAAAGTCGTCTTCGGCGACTCGATCACCGCCATCACCGGTGAGAACTCCCTCTACCGCAGCGTCGCACTGGTGGCGATCCTGGCGACGATGTCGGGAGCGACCATCGGGATGGTCGGCGTCAATGCCGAACGGCGCGACGGATTCCTGGCCCGGTTGTGGTCGCTGCCCATCCATCGTGCGGCGGGACTGCTTGCCCGGGCGGCCGCCGAATCGGCACGGCTGCTCTTCACGACCGTGCTCATTCTGGCTACCGGGATCGCCCTGGGTTTCCGGTTCCACAACGGCATCGGCGGCGCGGTGCTGTGGGTGATGGTCCCGGTGATGTTCGGTCTGGCTTTCTCCGCACTGGTCACCGCGGCTGCGCTGTTCTGGCCGAGGGGCATCACGGTGGAGGCGGTGCAACCGGTCATCATCCTCGGTGCGACCTTCTGCACCGGTTTCGTCCCGGTCGACAGGTATCCCGATTGGGTGCAGCCGATGGTCCGCAATCAACCCATGTCGCCGGCTGCCGACGCGATGCGGGGATTAGCGGCGGGTGGGCCGGTGCTGGCTCCGATGATCACCACAATGCTGTGGTGTGCCGCGATGTTGGGGGCGGCGCTACTGCCGCTCATCGTCGGATACCGCCGGGCGAGCACGAGCCGCTGACAGTCGAGAAGAAAGGCCCGTGGTGTTTGGCGCAACGCCGATCCGCTCTCTGTCGATCAGCGAGGAGTTCTACGCGAAAGCCGAGAACTTCATCGGGTTCACGGTCACGCTGCGGGGCCCGGTGGACGTCGCGGCGATGTCTGAGGCCTTCGACACCCTGATGCGAGTGCACCCCGCGCACGCCGGTCACCTCGAACGCGGCGCCGACGGCACGCACCAGATCATGGTCGATGACCTCGAGCACCCCGGGATATGGCTGGAGAGGATCGAGGATCCGCCCGCTGAACGATTGCCGAATCAGTCCGAGGCGCTGGTCAATCTCCGACTCCGGTCGGGGGAGGATCGATGCGAAGTCACCCTGTTCACCCACCATGCCCTCGCCGATGCGAGTCACCAGTTCGCGCTTCTGGAACAGCTGTTCGGCTGGTACACCGACATCGTCACCGGCGTCGGCGTCGGCGCGGTGAAACCCGAGCCGATCCCAGACCCGTTGGAGAAGGTGCTCTCCGAACGCGGCATCGTGAAACTTCAGCGGTTCGGCCTCGAACGCTTCCTGCCGGCGATGTTCGCCTATGACCTGCCGCCGTCGCGGCGCAATGCCGGACGCGTAGGGCCGCAAACTGTGCGCGTCCCCTCCGCCGTCAGCAGGCTCACCGGTCAGGAAACCGCTGCCCTGGCCGACATTTGCGCGGATCAACGGATCAGCCTCAACGCACTGGTGGCTGCCGCAATCCTGATGGCGGAGTGGAGGATCCGCGAGACACCGCACCTTCCCGTCCCTTACATCTACCCGGTCGATCTGCGTTTCTTCCTGACTCCGCCGGTCGGCGTCACGGAGGCGACCAACCCGTTGGGAATGGCGATGTTCCTGGCGGAGATCACCGCCAAGACCGACGTCACCGACCTGGCCCGCGATATCGTCGAGGCGTTTCGCACCGACCTCGCCGACGGTGTCATCGCGCAGTCGTTTCTGCATTTCGGTGAGCAGTACGAGGGAAACCCGCCCGGGCTGCCCGATGTCGTGATGACGACCGACGCCGGGGAAATGCCGGCGGTGCGCACACCACCCGGTCTCGCCGTCGAGCAGTATGACGTCGAAGTGCTTTTCGCCTCGACGACAGCGGGTATCGACATGTACTCGGTGGGAACCTACGACGGCCGGCTCGTCATCACCTATCACAGCCACGGCGCGGAACGGGACCGCTACGTCGGCGCCGTCCACGAGATACTGACCGCCCTACCGTCCCGGCACGGGCGCGGCACGGAATAGCGGTCTCAGTCGATCTCGGCAAGCAGCTCGGCAAGGCTCGTCGAGAGTCCGTCGGCCATGCCGGACAGATCCGGTACAAGTTCCGGCGGTGCGATCAATCCGAAACACAGTGTCCCGTTGACGGTCCAGACCGTGATGTTGAGCCCGGCGCCCAGCAGGACCGGCCCGAACGGGTAGCCGGCCGTGACCTGCGCTCCCAGAAAGTACGTCGCCGTCCGTGGGCCCGGGACGTTGGAGACGATGACGTTGTACATCGGACGGAATCGGGTGATGAAGCCGTACATCCGTTTGGCGATGCCCATCGCCGCCGCGCCGAAGATCTCGAACCAGTCACCCAGCAGCGTCGCGCTGATGGCTGAGGACTGCTCCTTGGCGACGGTGTTCGCCTCGGCCAGGGCCACGAGCCTCTCGACGGGATCGGCGATCTGGGTCTGCAACCGGGTGAACATGCCGGACACCTTGTTTCGCGCGGGCCGGTCGGTCACCTCGTGGACCGATGCCGGTACCAACGCGACCAACGATGCGGCCGGCAACTCGCCGCGCTCGAGCAGGAACCGGCGCACCACCCCGGAGGCAAGCGCCATCACCACGTCGTTGACGGTGACGCCGAAGTGGTTCTTGACCTTCTTGACCTCGTCGAGATCGAGCTGGGCGAAGGCGACGCTGCGGCGCGTGCTGAAGTGGCGGTTCAGCGAGGTTCGCGGCGCCGAGAACGGTGCGGCCATCGCGCGGCCGGCCCTCGTGCGGCCGATGATGTCGCGTATCGCGCTGACGGTTCCGGGCACCACGGCCAAGAGCAGACGAACCGGCCGGCGGAGGAACCCGGCCATGCCGGTCAGGGCCATCTGCAGTCCGCTGCCCGGCTCCGCGGGCACGACCGGAACAGGCGGGGGCGGATCGGGTCGGTCGCTGCACAGCTGTGACAGGAACTCGGCGTACGTCACGCCGTCTGCGGCGGCGTGGTGGATCTTGAGTAACACGTACACCCGATCGTCGTCGAGTTCGCCCTCGATCACCCACATCTCCCACAGCGGCCCGCTGCGATCGATCGGCAGACTGCTCAGCGGCCCGCATACCTCGGCGAGTTCCGCCGGACCGCCGGGGGACCGCAGCCCGATGCGGTGCAGGTGGCGTTCGATGTCGAAGTCGGTGTCACGCACCCAGGCCGGATGATCGATGTCGAAGGCGTTCTCGGACAGCTTCTCCTGAAACGCCGTTATGCCCCGCATCCGCACGCACAGCTCGTCGCGCAGGCGCCCGTAGTCGTATCCGCCGGGGATCGTCGAGGTGTCCAACTCGAGCACCGCGAACACCTGAACCGGCTGGTTGTCGGTCTCAAGATAGAGAAAGCTCGCGTCGAGGCCGGTGAGACGCTGTGGACCTCGCACGCTTTCGATGCTACGTGTGCGGGCGAGAACGTCACAATGGAGCGGCCTGCTTGGATAGCGGCATGGTGACGTTGATAACCGGCGCTTCGACGGGCATCGGCGCAGAGTTCGCCCGGCAGTTCGCCGCCCGTGGCGACGACCTCGTGTTGGTCGCCCGCAGCGCCGACAAGCTCGATGCTCTGGCCGCGCAACTACGGCAGACCAGCGGCGTGGACGTGACGGTGATCGCCATGGACCTCTCCATACCGGACTCCGCCGATGAACTCCTGCGCCAGACCGAGCGTCTCGGCCTTCAGATCTCGGTTCTGGTCAACAACGCCGGCGCGGGCACCCACGGTGACGTCGCCGAGGTCGATCCGCAGCGGTTGGAGCGGGAGGTGGAACTCAACTGCCGAGCACTGGTCGGCACAACGGCCCGCTACCTCCCGCAGATGCGGGCCAGGCGTGCGGGAACGATCATCAACATGGCGTCGACGGCGGCATTCCTGGCGTTGCCGAAGATGGCGGTGTACGGCGCGTCGAAGGCGTTCGTCTTGTCGTTCACCGAGGCGCTGTGGCAGGAGGAGCGCAAGCACGGCATCCGGGTATTGGCGGTGTGCCCGGGAATGACCGACACCGGTTTCTTCGAATCGGCAGGTGAGGCGGCGGTCATCGCCGCGAGGCGATCGGAGACGTTCGGTATGACGCGCACGCCCGAGCAGGTCGTCGCGACCACGATTCGTGCGCTGTCGGGCAGCAGACCCAGCGTCATCGACGGTGCGGTCAATGCCGTCCTCTGGCGCGGACTCATGCGGGTGGTGCCGACACGGCTGATGCTGGCGGTGTCCGGTTACCTCGTGGAGGGCTAACTGTCCGACAGCGCCTCGGTGAGGTGACCGGCCAGTGCCCGCGCGGTGTTGTAGGTGACGATCGTCTTGGCTGTCACTCGAACGCCGGTCTGGCTCTCGATGTGGGTGCGCAGTTCCAGGTTCCCCAGCGAGTCCAGGCCGTGTTCGGCGAACGGACGATCGGGGTCGATCGCCCGGCGCAGGATGAGTGCCACCTGATCGGTGACGAGTCGGCGCAACCGGTCCGGCCACTGTTCGGGTGTCAGCGTGCGAAGCTCGGCGAGGACGGCGGCACCGGCCGGTTCATCGCCGGCAGCGGCGGACCGGAATGCCTCGGCGACAGGACTTCTCGCCGCCAGCGCGGTGAGCCACGGCGCTCCCTCCAGCGGCAGATAGGCGGTGTAACCGCGGTTGTGGCGCAGCAACTGCCGGAAGGCGTGCGCGCCGTCCTGCGGGCTGATCATCGCCGTATCGCCGCGTTGCGCCAGTCCGGCGCCACGGCCGATCTGATCCCACGCACCCCAGGCGATCGCGTTGGCGGGCAGGCCCTGGGCGCGCCGCCACGCGGTGAACGCATCGAGCCAGCTGTTGGCCGCGGCGTACGCACCCTGACCGGGTGAGCCGAACAGCGCGGCGACCGAGGAGAAGCTGCAGAACCAATCCAGCGGCTGCCCTGCCACTGCGTGGTGCAGATGCCAGGCGCCGTGCACCTTCGGCGCCCAGTCCCGGTTGATCAGGTCATCGGTGATTGTGCTCAGCGTCGCGTCGTCGACGACAGCGGCGGCATGCAGCACCCCGCGCAACGGCAGGCCGGTGGCGGTGGCGGCCGACACCAGCCGGGTTGCGGTCTGGGGCTCGGCGATGTTCCCGCACTCGACGACGATGTCGGCGCCGCCCTCGCGCAGCCGGTCGATTGTCTTCTGCGCCTGTGGGTTCGGCTGTGAGCGTGAGGTCAGGACGATCCGGCCGCAGCCGGCTGAGGCCATCGCCGCAGCCAGGAACAACCCCAGACCGCCCACACCGCCGGTGACGACGTAGGACCCGTCGTTGCGGAACACCTTCGCCTGGGTGGGGGGTACCGCCACACCGGCCTGCACCTCGCGCGGCACGCTGAGGATGAGCTTGCCGGTGTGCTGCGCGGCGCTCATCTCGCGGATCGCGACTGCCGCCTCGGCGAGCGGTCGCACCGAATGCTCGGGAACGGGCAGGGTGCCGTCTGCGGTGAGGCCGTACACCGTGCGCAGCAGATCACCGATCCTGCTCGGGGCGTGGGCGCTCATCAGCAGCAGATCGACGTAGAAGAACGACAAATTCCTGCGGAACGGGTAAAGATCCACCCGGGTGTGCTCGTAGACATCGCGTTTCCCGATCTCGACGAATCGGCCGCCGAAGGCCAGCAGTTCGATCCCGGCCAGCTGCGCCGTCCCACTCAGCGAGTTGAGCACGATGTCGACGCCGTACCCGTCGGTGTCGCGGCGGATCTCCTCGGCGAATTCAGTGGTCCGAGAGTCATACACGTGCTCGATCCCCATACCGCGCAGCAGCGCGCGCCGGTCGTGGCTGCCGGCGGTGGCGAAGATCTCCGCACCGGCCCGGCGGGCGATGGCGACCGCGGCCTGGCCGACGCCTCCGGTCGCCGAGTGAATCAGGACCCGGTCGCCGGCGGCGATGCGCGCCAGGTCGTGCAGGCCGAGCCAGGCGGTCGCATACGCGGTCGACACCGCCGCCGCGTCAACGGTGCTCAAGGCGTCCGGGAGCGGTGCAGCCAGCCGGGCATCACAGGTGACGAAGGTGCCCCAGCCGGTCGCGTCGGCGATGACGCCGACCCGGTCACCGATCCTGTGGTCGGTGACACCCGGCCCCACCGCGCTCACCACTCCGGTGAAGTCCACGCCCAGTCCCTGTCGCAATCCGTCGGCGGCGAAGTATTTCCCGAACGCGAGCAGCACGTCGGCGAAGTTGACACTCGATGCCTCGACTGCCACCTCGATCTGACCGGCCTGCGGTGGTTGGCGTTCGGCGGTGACGAACTCGAGGGTGTCCAGATCTCCGGGGGTGCGGATGGCCAGCCGCATCCCTTCGCGCCCGGGATCGACGGTGGCGGCGCGGCGCTCGTCGGGTCGCAGCGGGCTGTTGCGCAGCCGGGCGATGAACCATGAGCCGTTGCGCCATGCGGTGGTGTCCTCATCGGATCCGCTCAGCAGCTGGGCTGCGATCGCGACCGCGTCGGTGTGGCCGTCGATGTCGATCTGCGTCGGTGCGCACTCAGGGTGTTCGGCGCCGATGACGCGCAGCAGGCCGGTGACCCCGCCCGCCTCCAGATTGACCGGGTCGCCGTCGGCGACGTCGAGTGCGCCGCGGGTGATCACGTACAGACGCGACGGGCGCCCGTCGGCGTTCGGCAGTTCGCGTGCGATCCCCACCAGTGCCGAGACCAGTTCGAGTCCGCGGTCGGGGCACCCCATATCGGGCTCACCGGTGGCCGGCTGGGTGGTCACGACCACGCCGGTGAACTCTCCCGACGTCAGTTCCTGTGCGGAGACGGCCGTCGCGGTGGCCGTCCGGCAGGCGGCGCCGTGCGCGGTCATCGCGTCGCACAACTGCGATGGCAGCGGATCGTCCTCGTGGCCGATCAGAAGCCACGACCCCGCATCGGCATGCGGAACCGGGGGCGGCTGGGAATCCCACTGCACGGTCAGCAGGCGCGCGGCGAGCACGCGATCCCGCGAACGGTTGCGGGACTCCTCGGTGCCCATCCGCAGCCCGACCACCTGCAGTACCACCTCGCCGTCGGCGTCGAGGACGTCCAGGTCCGCGTCGATCGCTCCGGCGTCCGCGGCGCTCACCCGGACCAGGCAGTAACGGGCGTCGCGGCCGGGGCGGATCCGTCGTAACCGTGCCACGCGCAGCGGAAGCAGCAGTCCGCCCGCGGAGTCGGCAGGACCGAGGGCGGCTGCCACCGCCTGAAAGCACGCGTCCAGCAGGGCGGGATGGATGCCGTAACCGGCCTGATGCGACCGGATATCGGCGGGCAGTGCCAACTCGGCCAGCAGAGTCGATCGGTCGTCGCCGTCGCTGACATGCACGTCGAGCAGACCGCCGAATGCGGGGCCGAACCTGATCCGCCGGGTGGCGAACCACCCGCGCACCTCATCGCCGGGAATCCGGCGGGGGTGTGCGGTGAGTAATGCCGCCATATCCCGGCGCTGCGCTGGGCTGTCGCCGGCGGCGCTCAGCGTCGCCACCGCATGCCGGGCTCGCTCTCCCTCGAGTTCGGTCTGCACGGTGAACTCCGCTGCGCCGCCGGCACCCAGGGCGGCAGCAGCGGTGACCTCGGTGCGCGCATCGAGCAGCAGCAGCTTCTCGAACGCGATGTCACGAACCTCACCGCTCTCGCCGAACATCAATTCGGCTGCAGCCAAGGCCATTTCGCAGTAGGCCGCCCCCGGATAGGCGGCTACGTCGTTGACCCTGTGGTCGGCCAGCCACGGCAACTTCGCCACGCCGACGTCGTTCTGCCAGGCGTGCCGTTCGGGTTCCTCCGGAAGCCGGACGTGTTCGCCCAGCAGTGGGTGCACCTGTGCGCTAAATACACCCCGCCATCGGTTACCGGCGGCGTCCGACTCGAGCAGGAATCGGCGATGCGTCCACGACGGCAGCGGTGCGTCCACCAGATGCCCGTGCGGATACAGCGCGGAGAAATCGACCGCGGCACCGGCGCTGTGCAGATCGACGAGGAAACCCAGCAACCCGTGCGGCTGCGGTTGGTCGCGCCGCATGGCGGCGACGGCGTTGATCGAGATGTCGGCGGCGTCAGCGGTCTGCTCGACTGCGCGCATCAGCAGGGGATGCGGCGCCGGTTCCGCGAAGACCCGGTTGCCGTCCTCCAGGGCGGCCTGCACCGCCGCCGCGAACCGCACCGGCTGCCGCAGGTTGTCGACCCAGTAGCGGGCGTCGAAGCCCGGAGTCACGCGGGGGTCCTCCAGTGTGGCCGAGTAGTAGGGCAGCGTCGGTTCGCGCGGGGTGAGTTCCGCCAGTGCCTCGGCCAGGTCGCCGAGAATGTCGTCGACATGCGGGGAGTGCGACGCGACGTCGACCGCCACCTCGCGGGCCATCACCTCGCGGGCCTCCCAGGCGGCGACCAGCTCGACGACGGTGTCGGTCGCGCCGCCGATCACGGTGGACTCCGGCGAGGCGAACACCGAGACGACCACATCGGCGATGCCGCGCGCCGTGAGTTCCTCGCGCACCTGCTGGGCGGGCAACTCGACCGACGCCATCGCGCCCCCGCCGGCAAGCCGGCACATCAGCCGGGAGCGACGGCAGATGACGCGGACCCCGTCGTGCAGCGACAGCGCGCCGGAGACGACGGCGGCTGCCGCCTCGCCCATCGAATGGCCGATGACTGCGGCGGGTGTCACGCCGTAGGACGTCATGGTGGCCGCGACCGCGACCTGCATGGCGAACAGCGTCGGCTGCACCCGATCGATGCCGGTCACCGTCTGCGGCGCCGACATCGCCTCGGTGACCGAGAAACCCGACTCGCGCGCGATCAGCGGTTCGATTTCGGCGATGCACGCGGCGAACGCGGGTTCACGCATCAGTAACTCCGCGCCCATGGCCGCCCATTGCGAGCCCTGACCGGAGAACACCCACACCGGTCCGCGAGCGTCCCCTCCGACCGTCTCCGGGTAGGGCGCCTCGTTGCCGGCGACCTCCCGCAGACCCGCCGTCAACTCCGGAAGACTCGCCGCAGGCACGGCGGTCCGCACCGAGCGGTGCCCGCGGCGCCGAGCGAGCGTGTAGGCCAGATCCGATGCCGTCAGATCACCGGCGTGCTGTTCGATCCAATCGGCCACCCGCAGGGCGGTCCGGCGCATCTGTTCGTCGGAGGTGGCAGACACCGGGAACAACAGCGGCCGTGTCGATGCGGTAGTGGCGACGTGCGGCGGCGCCGTCTGCGGTGCCTGCTCGAGCACGGCGTGCACATTGGTTCCGGACATGCCGAATGAGGACACCGCGGCGCGGCGCGGGTGCTCGCCGGTGGACGGCCACGGCGTGACCTCCGTGGGCACCCGTAACCCCGTCTCGATCCGGTCGAGTTCGTCGGGCAATCGGGTGAAATGCGCCATCGCCGGCACCAGACCGGCCCGCAGTCCCAGGATCGCCTTGATCAGCCCGACCGTGCCCGCCGCGGATTCGGTGTGGCCGAGATTGCTTTTCGCAGAACCGATCAGACACCGGCTGCCGTCGGTGCCGTAGACCTTCGCAAGGCCGCCGAACTCCAACGGGTCACCCACCGGTGTGCCGGTTCCGTGCGCCTCCACCATGCCGACGGTTCTCGGATCCACACCCGCCACCGCAAGGGCGGTGCGGTAGACGTCGGCCTGGGCGTCCAGCGACGGTGTCGTGATGGTCGGCGAGCGGCCGTCCTGATTGGCCGCCGTTCCGCGGATCACCGCCAGCACGCGGTCGCCGTCGCGCAGGGCGTCGGGCAATCGCTTGAGTAACACCATCGCACAGCCGTCGGAACGCACGAACCCGTCGGCGGCGACGTCGAACGCATGACAGCGTCCGGTCGGGGACAACATGCCCTGCGCCGACGCCGAGGCGCTGACGGCGGGATCGAGGATCACCTGGCATCCGCCGGCCAGGGCGTAATCACTCTCGCCCTCATGCAGGCTCCGGCAGGCCAGGTGGACCGCGAGCAGGCCCGAGGAACAGGAGCTGTCGACGGAGAGAGCCGGACCCCGCAGTCCCAGTGCGTAGGCGATGCGACCCGAGGCCATGCTGTAGGGCGTACAGGTGTAGCCGTAGGGGCCCTCCATCGCGCCCACGTCGTTGCTCACCAGCGTGTAGTCGTCGTGGCAGAGTCCGGCGAACACCCCCGTCAGCGATTCCGCCAGTGAGGTCGGTGCGATCCCGGCATGCTCCACCGCCTCCCAGGCGGTCTCCATCAGCAGCCGGTGCTGGGGGTCGATGGCCGTCGCCTCGCGGTCACCGATGCCGAAGAACGCGGCGTCGAAACCGGCGACGTCGTCGACGAATCCTCCCCACCGCGACACCGAACGGCCGGGCACACCGGGTTCGGGGTCGTAGTGCCCGTCGAGATCCCAGCGATCCGGGGGGATCTCGGTGATCAGATCGTCACCGCGGAGCAGCGACTCCCACAGCAGCTCCGGGGAGTCGATTCCGCCGGGCAGTCGGCAGGCCATACCGATCACGGCAATGGGTGCGACCTTGGATTCCGTCACAAGAAAAGCCGCCCTGTTGATTGTGCGGAAACGCTCCCGCACGGTTGAAACAAGCCTAGCCGATTCGCCGGACCTGGTTTGCGGCTCACCTGTTCTAATGACGACACCTACGAAAGGCGCGAACATGACGTCGTCAGAGCCGCTACCGAGGATCCCGCCGGGCGGTCGTCGTGAACTCGGCCTGTTCGGCTGGCTGTTCTGCAGGGTGTCGGCACGGGTGTGGGGTGTGCCTGAAGTACACCTTTTCACCACTCTCGCCCAGCACCGCCGGCTGTTCTGGCCGTGGCTGCCGTTCAGCGGCATCCTGCTACGACGCGGCCGGCTGGCGGAGGCCGATACCGAACTGGCGATTCTGCGTGTCGGGCATCTGCGTTCCTGCGAGTACGAACTGCAGCAGCACCGCCGGATTGCATTGCGGCGCGGCATCAGTGAAGCCGAGCAGAACGCGATCTTCGCCTGGCCGGGCGGTGACGGCCTCTCGCCGCGACAACAGGTGCTGCTCGCGGCCGTCGACGAACTGATCTCGGCCCGAATGATCTCCGAGCCGGTGTGGCGGCAACTGAGTTCGGTGCTCGATCGCAGACAGCTGATTGAATTCGTCACCCTGGTGGGCCAGTACGACGCATTGGCTTTGTCGCTGAACAATCTCGGTGTGCCGATGGATTATCCGGACTAGGCGCGGTCGCAGTCCGTAGGATCATCCCGGTCGGGCGACTTCAGTGGCCCGCCAGACACCGGGAGTAGCGCATGAGCAAAGCACGGGACGCAGAAGCCGTCGGCGAGGCCGGCGCTGCGGTGGCTGAGGCGATCGGCATCTTCATGCTGCATCCCGAGACCTTTGCCGGCAGCATCGCACAGGGCTACCAGAACCCGTTCGCGGGATACGTGGCCGGCCGTGGCGGGGTTCTCGGCGAAGCCACCGGGGCGACCGTCGCATCGGTGTTCGCGATCTTCGAACCCAATTTCATCCGCACGATGTGGGATGAGGGCATTGCCGTCCGCGGCGCGAAGGGCGCCGCCGATGTCTACTGGAATCAGATCGCCGACTTCGGCCGCAAGTATCTGACGGGAGCCCAGGGGTTGGCCCGCATCGCCGATCTCGGTGAAAGAGTCATCGCCGCGACTCCGACTTCCGGCTTGCCGATGTTCACCGGTTGGCGGGCAATGCCGTTGGCCGATGATGACGCCGCGCGCGCTCTGCAGGTGATGCACGTGTTGCGCGAATTGCGCGGCGACGTGCACTTCAACGTTCTCGTCAACTCCGGAATCACGCCGGTCGAGGCGCACATGCTGCACGGCGACGAGAACTACACCCGGATGTTCGGCTGGCCCGAGCCTTTCCCCGACGGGTCGGACAAGAAGGACCGCTACGCCGAGGTCGAGGCGGCCACCAACCGCCGGATGACCGAAATCTTCGCAGCGGCTCTCGATCACGATGAGATCGCCGAGTTGGCCCGGTTGAGCGCCGGAGCGCTGCAGACGCTGAAGGCCAACGTTCCCGCTTAGGATGCGCAGATGCCGCTAGCGGACGGGCAGGCGTTCGCCGGCTACACCATCGCCCGGGTCATCGGCGCGGGCGCCATGGGCGAGGTCTACCTCGCGGACCATCCGCGGCTGCCGCGCCAGGACGCGCTCAAGGTCCTCGGGCCGGGTGTCTCCGCCGATGAGGAGTACCGCCAGCGGTTCCTTCTCGAAGCGGAGATGGCTGCCGGCCTTCGGCACCCGCACATCGTGCACATCTATGATCGCGGCGACTTCGAGGGCCAGTTGTGGATCGCGATGGAGTTCGTCGACGGGATCGACGGCGCGCGACTGCTCACTTACGACCATCCGAACGGGATCCCGCCGGCTGAACTGGTGCCCATCGTGGCCGGTATCGCCAGCGCTCTGGACTACGCGCACAGCCGGGGTATCCTGCACCGCGACATCAAGCCCGCGAATATCCTGCTGGGACTGCCGGCCTCGGGTGAGCGGCGAATCCTGTTGGCAGACTTCGGGGTTGCGCGCTGGATCGACAAGGCGAACAACCTGACCGGCGTGGACATGACCGTCGGAACCGTCAACTACGCGGCCCCTGAGCAATTGCGCGGTGAGGAGATCGACGGGAAGGCCGATCAGTACGCGCTCGCCGCGACGGCGTATCACATGCTCACCGGCTCGGCGCCGTTCACCGATTCCAATCCGGCGGTCGTGATCAGTCGGCACCTCAGCGACCCACCTCCGGCGTTCGACCGTCCTGACCTGGCGGTGTTCGGACCGGTCTTCGGGCGTGCGCTGGCGAAGGACCCCGTCCGCCGGTTCGATGACTGCCGGGCATTCGCGACCGCGCTCGCCGAGGCTCTCGGTGCATCGACGGGCGCACCGCGTCACCGAAAGACCGGATCACCCACGCGTCGTGGTCGGATCGTCGCCGCCGCACTCGGAATTCTGGCGGCGGCGGGGGCTCTCGCTGCGGCCCTGCAACTCTCCTCACAGCACCGCGGAACCCCTCCGGCGTCGCCACCCCCACCTGCCGTCTCGGCGCGGATGGATCTGCCGGTGGTCGTGTTGGGCGCCGACTGCGGGGTCCTCGGCGCAGCCGCGGTCACCGAGAGCGGGGCTCCGGCCTACTGCGCGAGACAGGATTTGCAGACTGCCGCCACCGTCTGGTCAGAGTTGCCCGAGCGGCTCAGGACGGCCACACCGCAACCCTGACCGGCGAATCCGATACCACGGCGGCCGCGACGCCGATACCTTGTGGCCATGTCATCGAATGCCCAGTCATCGAACACAGCGGCGGCCATCGTCGAGAGGCTCGGCGGTAGTGCGAACATCGAGAGCCTTTCACACTGTGCGACCAGGCTGCGCTTCCAGCTGCGCGACGCCTCGGGGATCAGTCAGTCCGACCTTGAGTCGGTCGACGGGGTGATGGGTGCGGTGCCGCAGGCCGGCGATCGCTACCAGGTCGTCATCGGCGGCGCGGTGCAGACGGTCTACAACGAGATCAAGGCCCTGCCCGGTATGGGCGGCGGGGTGCCCGCCGCCGACGCCGAGGCGATCAAGGCCGCCGCCCGGTCCAAGGGCCCGCGTGGCAGGTTCGCCTGGCTGGATTCGTTCTTCGAGTTCCTCTCCGACTCGTTCCGGCCGATCCTCGGGGCGCTGCTGGGCGCTTCGCTGTTCATCACGTTCATGGCGCTGATGAGCACCCTCGACGTGATCCCCAACTGGGCCGACCCGCGCGAGGCCAGTCAGCTCTCGCCCACGTGGCAGTTCGTCAACCTGTGCTGGCAGAGCGTGTTCGTGTTCCTGCCGCTGATGGTGGCCTACAACGCCTCGAAGAAACTCGGCGCCGACCCGTGGGTCGGGTTCGCCATCATGGCCGTCGTCATGCTGCCCGGCTTCGCCGCGTTGAAGGACTTCACCGAATCCAAGAACGTCTTCGGTTCGCAGGTGGACGTCGTCCAGGTTGCCGGTCTGCCACTGACCATCTTCAACTACAGCTCCCAGGTGTTCCCGCCGCTGCTGATGGCCGCGGCCCTCGGCCCGCTCTACAAGCTCCTCAAGCGGATCATCCCGGAGAACGTCCAACTGATATTCGTGCCGTTCCTCTCGATGCTGATCATGATTCCGCTGACGGCGTTCCTGATCGGTCCGATCGGGGTGTACACCGGCGCCGGACTGGCCAACATCCTGAAGTCGATCAACGACTTCTCGCCGTTCATCTTCGCGATCCTGATCCCACTGGCGTACCCGTTCATGGTGCCGCTGGGTCTGCACTGGCCGATCAATGCCATCATGCTGCTCAATATCCAGACGCTCGGCTACGACTACATCCAGGGCCCGATGGGCGCGTGGAACTTCGCCTGCTTCGGTGCCACCGCGGGCGTGCTGTTCCTGGCCTGGCGCGAGCGGGACAAGCAGATGCGCCAGACCGCAATCGGTGGTCTGGCGGCCGGCCTGCTCGGCGGCATCTCGGAGCCGTCGCTGTATGGGATCCATCTGCGGTTCAAGCGAATCTATCCGCGCATGCTGGTTGGTTGTCTGGTCGGCGGTCTGATCATCGGGATCGGCGGCGGTGTGAAGACCAGTGCGTTCGTCTTCACTTCACTGTTGACCATTCCCGCCTTCAACAGCATGGGTCTGTATGCCGTTGCGGTGCTGGCGGCCTTCTTCACCGCGATGATCCTGGTGATCTTCTCCGGTTACCGCACTCCCGAGCAGGCTGCGGCTGCCGTCGCCGCCGGCGTTCCGGTGGCCGATCTCGAGGGTCCGATGGGCCAGGCCAGCCCGGACACGCTCGTGGCCGCCGCGGCCACCAAGGCCGCCGGGGAAGCGGGCGTCACCACCGAGGTGATGGCGCCGCTCGCCGGTACCGTCGTGGCGCTCAGCGACGTGCCGGACCCGGTGTTCGGCAAGGGCATCATGGGCCCGGGTGTCGCGATCATGCCGTCGGGTGACACCGCCTACGCACCGGGCGCCGGTGTGGTGGTCGCGGCCCAACCCACCGGCCATGCCTTCGGACTGCTCCTGGACAGTGGCGTCGAGGTGCTGATTCACGTCGGCCTGGACACGGTGAAACTGAAGGGTGAGGGTTTCAGGGTCCATGTGGCCAAGGGTGACCGGGTCGCCGCGGGGGCACCGCTGGTGACTTTCGACCGCAACGTCATCGAAGCGGCGGGTTATCCCTTGATCACGCCGGTGGTGATCCTCAACGCCAAGAAGTTCGGCGCTGTGGCGACCGTCGCCGCCGGTGAGGTCGCGGTCGGTGACTCCGTGCTGGCGATCGCACCGGCGCCGGTTCCGGCCGAGGTCGGACTGTAGCCGCACCCGGAGTGCGGACTCAGGCCTTGATCCGGATCTCTCCGGGTTTCCACAGTCCACTGCGGGTGGCGCTGCCCAACGTCAGTTCGGCCGGTTGTGCGTCGACGATGGTGGCGAACTTGCGCAGCGATCCCCAATCGCGGCCCCAATCGCGGGAGAGATACGTCGCCATGACGTGCGCGCGCAGCAGTACATCGGTGATGCCGAGCAGGCCGCCGTTGCGGCCGTCCTGCCAGGTGTCGGTGTCCTGTTTCTTGGCGGTGTAGTCCGGCGTGATCCGGAACTTCGGCACCTGCGTCACCCCGTTGGCGTGCAGCATCGGCTGCTGGCACGGGAAGGCGAGGCCGACGGCCCAGTCCATCAGAACCGGCTGCGTGGAACCGACGTACTCCTGCACCGACCTCAGTTCGGGAACCCGCGGCGGCGTGACGGCAATCCAGTCGCCCAGTGACAGCGACTTGTCCTGCGCGACGATGCGCACGGCAGTCGCGTCCGCGGGGATCGCCGAGCGCGGATAGCGCAGGTTGCGCCACGACGGCGCCGGTCCGATGTCATACGGCGTGACCCTGCCCGCGGGCACCGGCACGCCATCGGGGCCGGGCCTGCCGTATTCGAGTTCCACCACCTGGCCGTCGGTGTGCGCGTTGAGCACGCTGTCACCGGCGATCGTCCCGGCCGCGGTGACCGCCACGAGCGGATGGCCTCCGTCCTGCGGCGGCAGCTGATACCAGGCCGACGTCAGGGTGCTCACCTGCTGGTTGGTTCCGGAGTAGCTGCCGGCGACCGGCACCTTCGCCGGGTTCAGCTGGTAGGGCAGCGGCACGGTGGAACCGTTGACCCCGGGAGTGGTGAGGGTGAAGGGACCTTCCCAGTCCTGGTCCACCCCGGGCATCGGGTTGTTCACCCGAATCGCCTCGGCGACGATCTTCTCCGCCACTCCGTTCGGTGTGAAGCCGACCGGTTTCACACCGCCCAGAGCACCGAGCGGTCCGTAGTCCCCGGGCAGCGGTGTCAGGAACCCGGCGTTGGCGTCCGGCTCGACGAGGACGTCGTCGGCCAGTCCGCAGCCACCCGCGAGTGCGCGGACGTTGGCGAGGCCGTTGGAGTAGGTGGGGTACTGGCGCACCACCCCGACGATCATCGACGCGAAGTTCACCACCACCATCAGTGCGGCGGCGGCCGCGATCGGTGAGCTCGAGAGTGTGCGCGTGATCCGGCCCTCCCCGCGCGAGCGCGATGCGAAGTGCAGCCACGCGGTGTAGAGCGCAGAGAGGACGAACAGGAACAGGAAGATCGCACTGACACTGACGCCGGCGATGCGCGGAGTCGAACTGTTGAACGGTACTCCGTAACTGGAGACGTACCACCACCCGTTGGTGGTCGAGAACGTCAACGCGAGGAGGAACAACACTGCGGTCACGACGGTCATTCGGTTACGCGACCACCGCAGCACGGTGGGTGACACGAGAACCGTGGCCAGGGCGGCCATCGCCGCACCCACGGCGGCGAACAGACCGAAGTGGTGCACCCACTTGGTGGGGGTGAACATCAGGACGAACACGGTCGCGAAGATCACGCCCATCAGACGCCAGGCGGGTCCCCGCGCGATGCCCGCGACGCGTTTGCGCCGCAGCATGATGAAGACCGACACGAACAGTGACAGCGCGGTGATGAAGAAGCCGAACCGGCGCGACAGCGATCCGTCGACGGTCGGCAGGATGAGGTAGTAGTACCGAAGGTTCTCGGTGAACCATTCCTGGCTCGGCCCGATGTCGGTCCGGATCCGGGTCGCCTCGAGCACCGTCGCCAGCGTCTGGTCGGCGAAGATCACCGTGAGGACCACGGTGGAGGCCGCCAGCAGTGGCGCCACCAACGGCCAGGTGCCGACCACCATGCGGCGGCGGGCCAGGATCCGCAGGATCGGCCGGCCGCCTGCCAGCAGTGCGGCGACCGCGATCAGCCCGGTCGGTTGAATGCCCAGTGTGAACGCGGCGGTGATGATCGCCAGTGCGGCCGGTGTCAGGCGCCCCGAGGTGATCGCGCGTTCGATGAGCACGTAGGTGATCAGCGCGCCGGTGGTGATCTGGCCTTCGGGGCGCAGTCCGTTGTCGAACGGCATCCACGCCGCGAGCAGCACCAGACCCGCGGCCCACAGCGCCGGACGGCTGCGTGAGACAGCCGGCCCCAACCGGGGAAGCACTTCGCGGGACAGCAGCAGCCAGCAGATCAGCGCGCACACCAGATCCGGCAGCCGCATCCAGATGCTCGCGGTGCTGACGTGTGTCATCAGGGCCAGCACGTTGTAGTACCAGCCGAACGGGTCCTCGGGTACGCCGAACCAGCGGAAGTAGTTCGACATGTAACCGGCCGGTCCGGCCACCCGCGCCATGCCGAGGATGTAGCCGTCGTCGGAGGAGTTTGCACCGATCACGTACCAGAGCGCGAAGGCGCCCACGACGACGACGTCGACGACGGTGAAGGTGCGCCATCGGACGGGGATGAGGCGGTGCAGACGGCGGCCGTCGAGCCGGTCCAGCCGCCACAGCGCGCCCAATGCGACCGCGGTGGCGGCGATCGCCAGCAGCATCGCTGCCAGTTTGATCGCGGTGGGACGGGTGGAGAAGCGAGTGTCGATGGTCGCCGATACGCTCAACCCGGCCGGAGCCGGACCGGTGAGTTCGGTGAAGACGCCGACGATCCCGGGGCGCAGGTTCGGATCCTTGAATCCGCTGCGAAGGTCCGCATACCCCGTCTGAGCGGAGTCCTCCAGATCCGGGTTGACGGCCGCGGGCGGCAGACCGACGAATGTCGCGAAGGTGCCCGCCTCCGAGGAGGTGATCTCGATGCGCTTGCACGCAGGAGAATTCACCTGCGCACGTGGCACACTCGCGACCACGACGTTGCGGTCGGTGATGTCGACCCGCTGACTCGTGGCGGTCAGGAAGAGCGAGTTGAGTGCGGCGTCTTTGCCTTTCGGCGGCGCAAGGCCGAGGACCAGGCCACCGGCGGCCGGCATCGACCGGATCACATCGCAGGGCACCGTGGCGGTCACCGACACCGCCGTCAACGAGATCAGCGGTGCGGTGACGTTGCCGAGCCGTCCGTTCTGCGGCCAGTTGAGCGTCGCGGTGGTCTGCACGACGGGAAGAAACGGGGTCAGCACGGACAATACGAAGCCCACCAGTCCCGCGATCACAGCCAGCCAGCGGATGGCCGTGACCTCACGCGCGGAGTCTGCGGTGTTGGCGGTCAGTGTCGCGGTCATCGAATCTGCTTCCGGCTCATGGCAGGGCCCGGATCGGTCCGTTGCGGTTCCAGCCGAAGACCCGACGCGAGCCCTCCTCGATGGCGGCATTCGGAGCCTGGGCTTCGGGCACCACCCGGATGTAGCGCTCGATGGCACCCCAGTCGCGGTACCAGTCGTCGCGCAGATACGTCGGCACCGTCGAGGTGGTCAACAAGGCCTGGATGAAGAGGAATGGTCCGCCGGATCGAGCGGCCTGCCACATGTTGGACGACACCACGACCTGTTTGAGGTTGGGCTGAATCCGGTACTTCGGAACCTCGGCCACACCGAGGTGCACCGTCGCCGGCCGCTGGCAGGGAAACTGCGCGGCGCTGGCGATGTCCATCAGCACCGGGGTCTGGTCGCCCAGGAACTCATTCGCCGTCTGCAGCATCGGCACCCGCGGCGGGGTGAAGCCGAACCACTGCTCACTGGACAGGTTGGGGTCGTCGGCGACGATGCGCGCCACGTTGGCCTCCGGGGGTGCCCACGCGAGCGGGAAACGCAGATTGCGCCATGCGACCTGTTCCAGGATGTCGATCGGCTGAACCTTGTCCAACGCCTGGAAGCTGCCGTCGGGTTTGCGGATTCCCCACTGCAGTTTCAGCGACTGCCCGTAGTGGAACTCCTGCTCCTCGTCGTAGTACCAGATCGCGCCCACGGCGGCGACGGTCACCAGTGGCCGATCGGGGCTTCGCGCCGGCAGGTCGTACCAGGCCGAGGTGGCCTTGGCCGCGACGGTGTTCTCGTTGTAGCTGCCCATCACCGGAGTGGTCCTCGGGTCCAGACCGAACGGCAGGAACACTCTGGATCCGTTGACCCCGACCGGTCCGAAGCCACCGCCGGTGCCGCCGGTGAAACCGATCCCGACGTTGGGCTTGTTGGGGGATCCGTCGGAGTTCACCGTGCCGGGGTTGGCGACGAACGGCGTTACCGGGTCGAGGATCTCGCTGACGCCGTTGGGTGTGAAGCCGATCGGGTTCTCTCCGCCGAGCGGCCCGTAGGCACCCCACTTCTGACCCGGGGCGGGTTGCAGCATTCCGGCGTTGGCGTCGGCCTCGACCAGGACGTCGTCGGCCATTGCGCAGCTGTCCTTCGACAGACCTGAGCTGAGCGCGGCGAGGTTGGCCTTCCCGTTGGTGTAGGCGGGGTAGCGCTGCGCGAAACCTTTCGCCATCGACCCCACCGAGAGCAGAACCATCACGAGCGAGAAAATCAGCAGGGGAGTGGAGGCGAACAGACGGTTACGCCGGTTGTCCTTGACCTCGGTGTGTCCGGCGTAGTCGATGCGGAAGTGCAGCCAGCCGGCGATCAGTGCGGTGATGAGCGCCAGTGCGAGCAGCATCGTGGTGACCGGACGGTGCAGCAACACCGGCTGACGATCGAACCATGGCACCCCGTAGTTGCCGACGTAGAACCAGCCGTTGACTCCCGACGTCGCCCATGCGGTGACGAACAGCAGTGCGGTGACGTACAGGGCGAGGTTGCGCCGGCTGTGCAGTCCGACCACGGCGAAGGCGAATGCGGTGACCGCCGCTAGTGCGGCCGCTAGCCCGGCGAACGCGCCGAATTGCACCGCCCATTTGGTGGGGGTGAACGTCAGCAGCAGCAGGCCTAGGGCAGTGCTGCCGATGAGCCGCCACACCGGTGGCCGGGCCACCCCGGCGACGTGACCGCGCCGCAGTAGCAACACCAGCAGACTGAAGAGGCAGAACAGCATCAGCAACACCGCGAAGCGCCGCGTCAGCGAGCCCTCGACATTCTTCTCGACCGTCAGGAAGTAGTAGCGCAGGAAGTCCTGGTACCACGAGACCGTGGGCCCCACAACGTATTTGATCCGCGCGGACTCGGCCACCGTCGCCAGTGTCTGATCGCGGAAGATGACCACGAACAGCGTCGACGCCGCCGCTGCGAGCGCGGCGAGTGGGGCCAGCAGTCCGTCGGTGGGCCGGCGCCGCCTGATGATCCCCGCGATCGCGCGGGCGCCGACGAGTAGCGGCGCCAGCGCCACGAGCCCCTGTGGCGCGAGTGTCACGCTGAACACCGCGACGACGATCGCGACCGCGGCGGGAACCAGTCGGCGGGTGGCGATGGCGCGTTCCACCAGCGCCCACACCGCGAGCACGCCCACGGCGATGAGAGGTTCGGGGCGCAACCCGTTGTTGAACGGAAGCCACGCGGCGAGGAATGTCGCACCCGCGGTGGCGACGGCCATCCGGCTGTTCGCCAGGCCGCCGGTGCCCGAGCCCAGCCGCGGCAGGATCCGGTAACTGAGGATGAGCCAGCTTCCGATGGCGGCGGCCAGCGCGGGCAGGCGCATCCAGACTCCGGCGGTGCTGACCGAAGCCAGGTGCGCGAGAACCGATTGGTACCAGTCGAAGGGCGCTTCGGTGGTCCCGAAGTATCGGTAGTAGTTCGTCACGTACCCGGCATCGCCGGCGACGCGCGCCATCGTCAGGTTGTAGCCGTCATCTGAGGAGATCGGCCCGATCACATGCCACACCAGCAACGTGGCGATGACGCCGGCGTCCGTCGGCCAGTTGCGGCGCAGCCGGCCGCGGGCGCCGCTGACATCGCGCCGGTAGCGGCTGTCCAGAACCGCGAGCGCGACGATGGAGGCGATCACACACAGCACACCGGCGACCATGACGGCGAGCTTGAGCGGTGTCGGGGTGGTGATGAATCGGGTGTCGATGTCGATCCACGCCGACAGTGACTGCTGGGGCGGGACTCGCAGTTCGGTGAAGACGCCGGTCACCTGAGGCTTCTTCTCGGCGCTGAGGGTCCCGGCGGCTCCGGGTATGCCGGTGAACTCCGCTCCGGCGGCACCCGGATTCGCCCACACACGAAGGGTGCTGCAGGCACCGGCGGCGACGGCGGCGCGCGGCGCCACCGCCGCGACGGTGTCGCGAAATGCCACGAACACCGAATCGGCAGTGGCGCGAACCACAAGTCCGTTACGCGAGGCGTCGATGCCGTTGGGCGGATTGGTGGCGAAGACCAGACCGCCCGCGGCGGGCAGTGTCGCTACCGCCGTGCACGGGATCGATACGTCGAGTCCCTGTGGCGCGCCGGAGACCAGGGGTGCGGTGAGGTCGCCCACCATGCCGTCGGCAGCCGTTCCCTGTGGCCAGACGATCGCGGCGGTGGTCTGGGTGACCGGCAGCAGGGGGGTCAGGCCGCAGAGCAGGATGCCCACAAGGCCGGCGGTGATCGCGATCAGCCGGGCGATCCGGCTGGAGTCGGCACGCACGCTGGGCACGAGCGTCGATGGTATGCGACGGTGTGGTTACGTCGGCCTAAGCGGCGCCGGACTCCACCAGCCGCTTCGGACCTCGGTGCCCAGATCGAGCCGTGCCGGGACGGCGGCGGGGTAGAACAGCACCAGCCGTTGCAGAGCGCCCCAGTCGCGGAACCAGTCGCTGCGCAGATAGGTCGGCACCGTGGACGCGCGGAACAACAGTTCGCTGATGCCCAGTGGCCCGCCGCCGATGTTGTCCATCACCGGCGAGTTGGCGTCCGCACCGAACCGGTCCGGGAGGATCCGCCACTTCGGCACCTCGGTGACACCGTTGTTGTGCCCGAACGGGCGCTGACAGGGGAAGGCGAGTCCGACGAGCCAGTCCAGCAGCACCGGATCCTGCGAGCCGACCACCTGCTGCAGTGTTCGCAACCGCGGGATGCGCGGTGGGGTCAGGGCGATCCAGTGCTGGGGCGCCAGGTCGTCGTCCTTGGCGACGAGCCGCACCTGAGTCGCGTCGGCGGGGATCGCCGACAGGGGAGCGCGCAGGTTCCGCCAGCCCGGCACCGGACCGGTGTCGGCGAAGGACATGGCGCCACCGGGCTTGCCGGCCGCCGTCGCAGAATCGGTCGCCCACTGCAACTCGACCTCGTCGGGGTCGAAGCGGCCGGCTGCGGCCACCACGATCAGCGGGCCGTCGGCGCTGCGCTCCTTAGCCGGCGGCAACCGGTACCACCCCGACCGCAACAGCGCCGGCTGCTGCGCCCCCGAGCGCCAGCTGCCCAGCACGGGTGTGGCGGCCGGGTCCAGGCCGTAGGGCAGCCGGACGCGTGAGCCGTTGATGCCCGTCGCTGCGGCGGTGCCGTCTTCCGGTGCGGTCTCGGCTGTGGTGACGGTCTTGTCGCTCGCGTCGATGAAGTTGCCGCTGCTGGGCGGCTCGATCAGGGTCGAGACGTCGGTGGGAACACCGTTGGGTGTGAACCCCTCCGCACCCGCGGAGCCCAGCGCGACGGCGGTCGTCGCGTTCACCGGTTGCAGCATCCCGGCGTTCGGATCCGACTCGACGAGAACGTCATCGGCCAGACCGCAGGTCTTGCCGGTCAGCGCCTCGAGATTGGACCGGCCCACCGACCACGCCGGGTACTGGTTGACCATGCCGAGGGTCAGTGACGCGACCTCGAAGACGACGAGCAGCCATGCGGCCACCGCCAGTGGTGAGTTCGCGATGCGCGAGATCCGTCCGCTGCCGGCCGCATCGGCCGGCCGTTCGGAGAAATGAAGCCACGCGGCGACAAGCAGGGCCAGCACCGACAGCCCGAGCAGCACGGTGGTGAAACCGAGCCGCCACTGCGGGAACTGGTTGGACCACGGCACACCGAAGCTGGAGACGTACCACCAGCCGTTGACGCTCGCGAACGACAATGCGGTGACGAACAGGACCGCGGCGACGAACAGCATCCGGTTGCGACGCGATCGCATCACCGTCGGCAGCACGGCCACGGCGGCGAGCGCGCCCAGCGAACCGGCCAGCCCGGCGAACACACCGAAATGGTGGGTCCACTTCGTGGGTGTGAACATGATCGCGATGAACGAGATGACGGTGATGCCGACGATGCGCCGGCTGGGACCGCCCGCGGTGCCGGGGATGTGTCCGCGCCGCATCATCATCGCCACCGACACCGCCAGCGCCAGTATCAGTGCGAGCACCGCGAAACGTCGTGCGATCGAGCCGTCCGGTGTCGCCATCATGAGGCGCTCGTAGCGGGTGTGTTCGTCGAACCAGCTCAGGCTCGGACCCACCGCGCGCTTGAGCGCGTTGGCCTGCAGCACACCGACGAACGTCTGATCGCGGAACATCGGGATGACGGTGACCGTCGCAGCCGCGACGATCGGGGCCAGCAGGGGCAGCACGCCGAAACTGCGCGAACGCCGGTGCAGAATCGTCTTCAACGGACCGATCGCAACCAGCAGTGCGCCGATCGACGCGATGCCCGTGGGTCCGGAGAACAGTGTCAGTGCGCCGACGATGCAGGCGATCGCGACCGGAAGCAGTCGGCTGGTGGCGACTCCGCGTTCCACCGAGCACCAGGTCAACAGGATTCCCAAGGCGATGATCGGCTCCGGGCGCAGGCCGTTGTTGAGCGGCAGCCACACCGCGAGGAACATCCCTGCCGCGGTCCAGGCGGCAGCCCGGGTGTTCTTCACCGCATATCCCAGGCGCGGGATGACCTCCCGGCTGATCAGCCACCAGCAGACCAGCGCCATCAGCAGTGTGGGCAACCGCATCCAGATGCTCGCGGTACTGACGTGCGCCCATATCGCCAGCAGGTCGTAGTACCAGCCGAACGGAGACTCCGGTGTGCCGAACCAGCGGTAGTAGTTGGCCATGTAGCCGGCGTTCTCCGACACCCGCGCCATGGTGAGGATGTAGCCGTCGTCGGAGGTGTTGGCGCCGACGAAGTGCCACCACACCAGGACCGCGATCACCGCCAGGTCCAGCGGCCGTAGCGACCACCACCGGGTCGGCAGGAATCGGCGGTGCCGCATCCCGTCGCCGGTGTCGAGTATGTGCAATGCGATCAGTGCGACGAGCGTGCACAGCACGCCGAGCACCATCGCTGCCATCTTCAACGCGGTGGGCGTGTTGCTGTAGCGGGTGTCCACCGTGGCCGAGAGACTCAGCCCGCTCGGGGCGGGCCCGGACAGATCGGTGAACACGCCGACGATCTGCGGGCGGAAGTCGTAGCCGCCGCGTTCGCCGCGCAGCGGTGCGCCGGGGTCGTCGCTCTCACGTCCCTTGTTCAGTCCGACGAACTCGGCGGTGACCTTGTCGGCGTGCGCGGTGAACGTCAGGGTTCGGCACGCCGTGCTGAGAACCTGACTCAACGGCGCCACCACCACCGGGGTGTTGCGCACCACCACCACCAGGTCGCTACCGGTGCGCTCGATCAGCAATCCGCGGTCGACGGCCTTGGGAGCCTCCTTGGGGACTGTCGACAGCAGAACGGTCTTGTCCGCACTCGTCAGCCCGGCTGCCGCACTGCACGGAACGGTGACGTTCAGATCGGTTGCCACGTAGCCGATCAGCGGCGCGGTGACGCTGGCGAGGGTGTTGTTCTGGGGCCAGTTCAGCGTGGCGGTTGTCTGCTTCACCGGAAGGAACGGGGTCAGGATCGCCAACGCGGCACCCAGCAGGCCGGCGACCACGGCGATCACCTGCACCACCCGGTAATTCGCCACGGTCCGCGTCACGGGATCGGACCGTTCCTGATGGCCAGGACGAAAGGCCCGATCGTCTTCACCGTGAAGTGCGGTTCAGCGAACAGTCGCGCGTCGAGTTCGACGGTGTAGCGGCGCACGTTGGGCTGATTGGGATAGACGTCTTCGGCCAAACGCAGGGTGTAGGTGTCTGCGGCCGCCCCGCCACGGCGCATCAGGAATACCGAGGGCGCCTCGAACGGCATGTCGTCGAGAGCGCGGACGAAGTCCTCAGCGCTGGTGATCTCACCCCACGACTCGATCGCCGCCGCACGCCTGGCGAACTCGGCGAGTGGGTTGGCGTAGTGCGACGTCAGACCCTGGAATCCGAAGTACGGGTAGTAGGACAGGAAGCTGTAGTCAGCGGTCATCACCACCGTCTCGTCACGCGGCCTGCCGGTCGACTCGCGAATGGCGGCGTCGATCTGCGGGTAGTACTTCTCCGAGCCAGGCGGCCGGCGGTCCCCGCGCTGACCGTTGCCGTCGGTGTCGGTGTAGGCCACCGCGAGATCCGGCCTCAGAACGTGGGGGATGTCCTGGCTGAAGCCGATTGCGCCGATGAGTCCGACGGCCGCGGCCGCACCCAGTGCGGAGCGGCCCCAGCGTCGCGACGCGCTCCCGGCGAGATCGAGAAAGCCGAAGACCCCTGCGGCGCACAGCAACACGGTGAGTGTGGGCTGAAGCCGGAAGGACAGCAGCGTCGTGCCTGCCAAGGTGGTGAGCATCGACAGCAGTGACCACGCGTACAGCGCGATCACACCGATGCCCAATGCCGCCGCGCGGACCGAACGGGTGGCTCGCCACACCAGCCATACGGTGCCCAGCATGCAGAGCGCGCCGAGCAGCGAGAGCTGCAGCATGGGGAAGGTCAGCACGGCGCCGTCACCGGGCAGGTAGTGCTGGGCGGTGCCGGTGTCGCCGAGCGGCCCGCGGTAGGCGCGGATCACGAAGGGCAGCCAGGTGATGGCGGCGATGGGCATCGCCACCGCGGCGGCGACGACGAGCCGAGCCAGCGGGCCGCTGCGCCGGGTCGCCACCGCGGCGGCCGCCGCCATGATGGTGACGGTGAACGCCGTGTAGGCGAAGAGCAGTGTGTAGAACGTCGCGGTGACGCCCAGGAACAGGCCCACCCCGGCGACCGCACCCCACCCGCCGGACGGCCGGCGGAGTCCGGCCCAGGCCAGAACCAGCACCGGCGGGATGAGCACCGTGATGATCGCGCTGTAGGGCTCCGGCGAGCTGTAGGCCAGGCTCACCGCGGCGGTGGCCGTGGCGACCACCAGCGCGTGTTCGAAGCGGATCAGCTGCGCCCAGAGCACGAACGCGGCGGCGACGGCCATCGCGATGGACGTGATGGCCCAGGGTTTGAACATCTCCCAGCCGGGGGTGCCGGTCAGTGCCGCGGCACGCCCGCCGATCCAGAACCATCCCGGTGGATAGAACGGGGGCATGCCGGCGTAGGTCATATCGCGCAGCGCCGGACTGTCGGTCAGCCGGGTGAGGTACTCGGTGCGGAACTGCTGATCCACCGAGATGCCGAAAAGGTAGAGCTTGGTGGCACCCAGCGGCATCGCGAGTGTCACCACGCTGAACGCTGACAGGAATACCGCCGCACCCACCCTCGCCGCAGCGCGGTGGCCTCGGCGCCACAGCAAGCCGACGCCGAGGAGCGCGAGAAGGCAGCCGACCTGACCCACGGTGGTCAACGCGTGCAACTGGTTCGATGACGGGAACGCCGGCCATTCCACTCGCGCGATAGCCGCCAGCGAGACCGCCGAGACGATGACGGCGATCAAGACTGCGACGGCCATCCGGCCCATGGTCGGCAACGCGGTGCGCATGAGGGTGGTCGGTTTAGATCGGCAGCTTGCGGAAGACGGGCCGGGGAATGTGTCGCAACACCATCATCACGTACCGGAAGGCGCCCGGCGCCCAGACGAGTTCCTTGCCCTTGGCCGACGCGGTGACGGCGAGGTCGGCGACGTACTCCTTGTCGACGGTCAGCGGTGCCTCTTTGACATGTGCGCTCATCCTGGTTCGGACCTGGCCGGGCCGGATCACCAGAACGTTGACGCCGTACTCCCGCAGGGCCTCACCGAGGCCGAGGTAGAAGCCGTCCAGGCCGGCCTTGGTGGAGCCGTAGACGAAGTTGGACCGCCGTACGCGCTCACCTGCCGCCGAACTCATCGCGATGATCCGCCCGAAGCCCTGGTTGCGCATCTTCTCACCGATCAGCACACCCACCGAAACCGCTGCGGTGTAGTTGATCTCAGCGATCTGAACCGCCTTGCGCTGGTTCTGCCACAGCTCCTCGGCGTCGCCGAGCAAACCGAATGCCACGATGGCTACGTCTATGTCCCCATCTGCGAAGCACTCGTCGATCACCGCGGGATGACTTGCGGTGTCGAGGGCGTCGAAGTCCACCAGGGTGACCGACTTGGCGCCGGCCTTCGTCATCGCGGCGGCGGCGTCCTCACGGCCCGGGTCGTCCGGTAGTGCCGCGAGGATGATCCGGGCCGGCGCGTCACGGAGGTAGCGCTCACAGATCGCCAGACCGATCTCCGACGTGCCGCCGAGAAGCAGGATCGTCTGGGGGTTGCCCACCGCGTCGAGCACCATCTACAACAACTCCAACCGTCGGGCCATATCGGATGCGAAGACACCGTGGGGGTCGACGTCACGGCGTACGGCGATCCACTCGCCGATCCGCGGGTACATCGCATGGAACGTCTCGGCGTCGGTGCGGGAATCCTTGGCCGTGTAGAGCCGCCCGCCGAATCGCAGCACCCGCCGATCGAGTTCGGTGACGAATTCACCCAGACCCGACTTGATCGGGAAGTCGACGCACACGTTCCAGCCGGGAATCGGGAAACTCAGCGGCGCTTCGTTTCCGGGGCCGAACAACTTGAAGACGTTCAGGAAGGAGTAATGCCCGGAGGCCTGGATGTCGACGATGATCGCCTTGAACTCCTCGACCGCCTCGGTCGGAACCACGAACTGGTACTGCAGAAAGCCCGCCGGGCCGTAGGCGCGGTTCCACTCGCCGAACATGTCCAGCGGGTGATAGAACTGCGTCAGGTTCTGCACCTTGCCGCGATAGGTGCCCGACTTGCGGTACCAGAGTTCGCCGATGGGCCCGAATGTGTATTTGTTGGCCAGCCCGTTGGGGAAGATGTCGGGGAATTTCAGCAGCTGCGGCGCATCGAACTTCAGCGGGTCGCGCTGCAGCTTCGCCGGCAGCTGATCAAGCCGGGCCAGCGATCCGCGGGAGATGGCGGCGCGGCCCAGTTTCGGCGGCGCGCTGATCGCGTCGAACCACGCACTGGAGTAGGTGTAGTCGGCTTCGCTGCCGTCACTGTGGAAGGCGATCGTCTCATCAAGGCCCGACGTCACATCGCCGTCGGCGATGAAGTAGGCCGTCTCGGTGGGAGTCATCTCGATGGTGGCACGCAGGATGATCCCGGTGAGCCCGTTGCCGCCGACGGTGGCCCAGAAGAGATCACGCTTCGGCCCGTCGGGGGTGATGGTGCGCACCTGTCCGTCGGCGGTCAGCAGATCGATCGACCGGACATGGTTGCCGAAGCTGCCGGCACTGTGGTGGTTCTTCCCGTGGATGTCGCAGCCGATCGCCCCGCCGATGGTGACCTGGCGGGTGCCGGGGAGCACCGGCACCCACAACCCGTACGGCAGCGCGGCCTTCATCAGGGCGTCGAGGCTTACCCCGCCGTCGACGTCGACCATGCCGGTGGCGGCGTCGACGTTGTGGATGCGGCACAGCGCCGTCATGTCGATCACCAGGCCGCCGCCGTTTTGGGCGTTGTCCCCGTAGGAGCGGCCCAACCCGCGGGCGATCACCCCGCGGCCGCGCCCGGCGGCGGCATCGTCTGCCGCGCGGGCGACCGCCTTGATGATCTCCTCGGGGTCCGGCGTGGAGAGCACCTGGGCAACGCTGGGCGCGGTGCGGCCCCAGCCGGTCAGCCGTTGTGCAGTGGTGGTCGCAGACATCCTGACGAGGGTACCGCGTGAGGACCGGCGGTCCGGGTCGCTAATGCAGCCGGAAGATCCATACCCGCTGGACGATGAAGTTGATGACAGTCGCCGTGCCCTGGGCGATCACGAAAGCGACCGGCAACGCCCACGGCCGGTCGGCCAGTGCGTGGACGAACACATGGTTGATGCCGACCTGCACCGCGAAGGTCATCGCATACAGGGCCATCACCGCGAGGAACCTGGCCCTGCTGGGGGCGGCGGCGAAAGTCCAGCGCCGGTTGATGAGGTACGCGGTGACGGTTCCCGCCACGAAGCTGATCGACTTGGCCAGATCGAGTTGCAGCCCGCCCACCCGGTGCAGGAAGACATAGAGACCGAAGTCGACGATCGCGGAGAATCCGCCGGTGATGAGAAAACGCAACACCTGCGTCCGCAGGCTCAGCGGCGTCGGTGGGGCGGTCTCGGCCATCGCGCGCAAGCTTACGGCCACCGGCGTGTGCCGCCCGATGATGAGGGCCGTTCGGCCCTTGCGCCACAACAGCGCGCCAGCCACCATCGGGTGCCATGGCGGTTGAGTATGACGCGGTGAGTGTCCTCGGTGACGGTGAGGCGTGGCGGCTGCTCGCCGACGTCAGCCTCGGCCGGCTGGTCACCCACTTCGGTGGCCAGCTGGAGATCTTCCCGGTCAACTTCGTCGTCGCCGATCGCACGGTGCTGTTCCGCACCGCAGAGGGCACCAAGCTCTTCACCACGATGATGAGCGATCAGGTTCTCTTCGAGGCCGACGATCACACCGACGAAGGCGGCTGGAGTGTGATCGTGCGGGGTGTGGCAGAGATCCTCAACACCGCCGAGGAGATCCACGCCGCCGACCGTACCGGCCTGATTCCGTGGGTTGCGACGGAGAAACTGCGGTACGTGCGTATCAGGCCGAGCCAGGTGAGCGGGCGTCTTTTCCGGTTCGGCCCGGAACCGCAGCACGGCAGCCTGCCGGGCTGAGTCCGACTCACACCCAGTACGGCACCCGAGCGCGGTACTGCCGCAACGCCAGCGCGGCGGCGCACCATCCCAGCACCGTCAGCGTGATCACCACTACCCAGTGCCGGGGCTCCTGATGGGCGCCGAGCAGAGGCGCCCGCAGAATGTCGAGGTAGTGCAACAGCGGGTTGATCTCGATGATCTTCGACCAGCGCCCGGCGCCCTGCTGCCGCAGTGTCTCGGCGTTCCAGATGATCGGTGTCATGAAGAAGAGCAGTTGCACGAGCGCTGCCAGCAGCGGACCGATGTCGCGGTAGCGGGTGGCCAGGATCCCGAAACAGAACGAGACCCACACGCAGTTGGCCATGATGAGCAGGAGTGCGGGGATCACCGTCAGGTCGGCCCACGACCACGGTTTGGGATAGATGATCGCGATGATCACGAAGATCACGATGTTGTGTGCGAAGAGGATCATCTGCCGCCACACCAGCCGGTAGACGTGAACGCTCAACGGTGTCGGCAATTGCTTGATCAGGCCCTCGTTGGCGATGAACACGTCGGCGCCCTCCAGGATGGCGGCGTTGATCATGTTCCAGATGATCAGGCCCAGCGTGACGTAGGGCAGATGCTCGGAGAGCTCGAGGTGGAACAGTTTGGAATACAGGGCGCCCATCGCGATCGCGGTGGTCCCGGTGGCGATGGTGATCCAGAACGGGCCCAGAATCGACCGCCGGTACTTCTGCTTGATGTCCTGCCATCCCAGATGCAGCCACAGTTCGCGCTTCCGGAACCCCTCGATGAGATCGCCCCGGGCGCGGCTGAAGGTCTTGGACTGGCTGGCCGCCTCGATGACCGTCATGGCTGCCCGAACCTCTCGTCGCGTCCGAGCCGGCGCAACCGGATCCACTCGGCCAGGCCCTTCGGATCTCGCCGGCTCACCAGGAAGTACCAGCCGAAGCGCAGCCACTCCTGCGGCAGCAGTTTGCGCAGACCCGGCTGGGAGAGCAGATAGCCCCGATTGCGATAGGTGAAGAATCGCTTCACCGGGTCGTCGGGGTACTGGGTGTGCATGGCGCCGCCCAGGATCGGTTTGAACTCCTCGGTGCCGGCCGGGTGCAGATACGCCGTCTGCAGGCACGTCCCGAACGGCAGTCCGCTGCGCACGAGTCTGCGGTGGACGTCCACTTCGTCACCCCGCACGAACAGGCGCAGATCCGGAACGCCCACCGCCTCGATCGCACGTGCGCTGAACAACGCTCCGTTGAACAGCGAGGCGATCCCCGGCAGCAGATCCTGATCGCCGCCGTCGGTGCGCAGTTCGCTGACGTGCCGTCGCCAGGCCACGCCGCGGCGCAACGGGAACGCCAACCGGTCCGGGTCGTCGATTGCACACACCATCGGTGAGACCTCGGCGAGGTTGTGCCGGTGGGCACACGCCAGCAGGGTCGCCAGCACCTCGGTGTCGCGGGGCCGGCCGTCGTCGTCGGCGAGCCACACCCAGTCGGCGCCCAGTGCCAGCGCGTGAAGTATTCCCAGCGCAAAACCGCCCGCACCGCCGAGATTGCGGCGGGAACCGATGTAGGTCGTCGGCACCGGCTGCGCCGCGACCAGCTCGGCGACCCGATCGCCGGGGTCGTTGTCGACCACGATGAGGTGGTCGACCATCCTGCTCTGGGCGTTCACCACGTCGAGTGACGTGGCGAGTTCGTCGGGGCGCCGGTGCGTGACGACGACGGCGCATACCATCTCGGTCATGGCGCGGGCTCCGACGGCGACCATTCACCGGCATGCTCGGCGAGTACCTCGCGGACGTGACGCGCAGCGTCGACGCCCTCGTAGGCGCCGACCACCTCTTCGATCCCGCCGTTCATCCGCACCGTGCCGTGGTCGATCCACATCGCCGTCTTACACAGCCGTGCCAGGAACTCGTTGGAGTGGCTGGCGAAGACGAGGATTCCGGAGCGGTCCACCAACGCCTGAAGCCGTGACTGCGCCTTCTTGAGGAAGTCGGCGTCGACGGCTCCGATGCCTTCGTCAAGCAACAGGATCTCGGGGTCGATGCTGGTGACCACACCCATCGACAGCCGCACTCGCATACCGGTGGAGTAGGTGCGCAGCGGCATGGACAGGTAGTCGCCGAGTTCGGTGAACTCCGCGATCTCGTCGACCTTGGCCATCATCTGCTTGCGGGTCTGCCCGAGGAACAAGCCGCGGATGATGATGTTCTCGTAGCCGGTGATCTCCGGGTCCATTCCCACACCGAGGTCGAAGACCGGTGCGACGCGGCCGCGCACGACCGTCCGGCCGCGGGTGGGCTCGTAGATCCCGGACAGCAGTCGCAGCAGCGTCGACTTGCCGGCGCCGTTGTGTCCGACCAGGCCTACGCGGTCACCCATCTGCAAGCTCATCGTGATGTCGCGCAGAGCCTCGATCACCACGACGTTGTCCGCCGTGCGGCCGATCGCGCCCCCGGCCTTGCCGAGGAAGGTCTTCTTCAGCGAGCGGGTTTTCGCATCGAAGATCGGGAACTCGACCCAGGCGTTGCGGGTCTCGATGAATGGATCGGCGGGCACGGCGATTCAGCTCAGAGGTATTGGCCGGTCCCGTGACCGGGCGTCGACGGTCCGGGGGGCGGCATCCCGGGCGGCAGCGCGCCCTGCCGCATCTGTTCGAGTTGAGCGCGGGCCGCCATCTGCTGAGCGAACAACGCGGTTTGAATGCCGTGGAACAGTCCCTCCAGCCATCCGACCAGTTGCGCCTGAGCGATCCGCAGCTCGGCATCGGAGGGAATGCTGTTCTCGGAGAACGGCAGCGCCAGTCGCTGGAGTTCCTCCCGCAGTTCCGGCGCCAGGCCCTCCTCCAGCTCGGCGATGCTGGTGGCGTGGATCTCGCGCAGCCGGCTGCGGCTGGCCTCATCCAACGGCGCCGCCCGGACCTCTTCGAGCAACTGCTTGATCATCGTGCCGATGCGCATGACCTTCGCGGGCTGTTCGACCAACTCCGTGACCGAGCGCTGCCCGTCGGCGTCGATCATCCCCTCCCCGTCCGGAGAGGTGATGATCTCGATGTCGTCGTCGGAGTTGTTGTCCTCGGAGCTGGTAGTCATGCGCGCAGCATTCCCTCTCATCGCCCCCGCCACTGGTAGATGCGGGCGCCGCCGTTGTCGTAGATCTTGTCCCACGACGCGGACTTGTCCAGAGACACTAGCCCGTCGGGCATGACGAAACCCCTAACCACGGGCTTACTGGTGATCACGTAGCGGATGTTGAGGGCCCTGACCGCTTCGGCGACCCGGGGGTCGGTGTCGGCGTCATCGGCGAATGCCCAGAATATGAACCGGTTGTAACCGGGGCCCTGCTGGACGGGGTAGTCGTAATGGGTCCACAGCGGGTGCAGGTCGGCGACGGCGTACATCCAGGCGGTGCCGTCGACGTTGGCATTGCCGATCACGGTGTCGTGCGCGCCGGGCAGCGACGCCAGATACGCGAAGGCAGCGAGGTCCTTGTCGTCGACGATGACGCGGTCGTACTTGTCGCCCATCAGGAACCGGTGGCGCGGCAGGTAATGCCATGACAGGACCAAGGTGACCGCCGCCAGCAGGCCCGCCGCGGCCGCCGTCCAGGTTCGGCGACCGCCTGTGCCGGTCAGGCGCCGTAACCAGCCCAGCACGACCGTCACCGCCGAGAACAGCGCGTACCCGGCCATCGGCGTCAGCAGCATCGTGACCATCGCCGAGAGCCGTCGCGGATCGCTATAGAAGAGGTCGCTGTAGGAGCCGGTGAGGGCGCCGATCGGGCCGCCGAACGGCGCCGAGGAATGCACGATCGACACGACCAGCAGCAGCCAGACCGCCACCGGCCACCAGATCCGTCTGACCAAGAACAAGAGCAGGCCCGCCCCGGCCAGTCCGATGAGCACGGTCTGAGTGGGGAAGTCATTGAGGTGACGTGTGTGCTGCGCGATCGCGTCGAACAGCGCGTGTTTTTTGCCCTCATGGGTGAGGAACTCGTGGCCGGTGATGATCTCGGTCTGCTGGAGCACGCCCAGGAATTGCGGCAGCAGCACCGCCAGGGTGGGCACCGCCATCGCCAGCAGGGTCGCGAAGTCACCCGCACGTCCACGAACCGGCGCCCACAGCGCGTCCAGCAGCCACCAGGCCGCCACGAACGTCACCACGACAACGCCTCCGGTGATGTGGACGGAGAACACGCCGATCAGTGCCAGCACCGCCAGCGGTATCCGGTCGCGATGCCGCAACGCCGAGGTCACCAGAACGAACGTCGGCACCGCGATCCCGTAGGCCGTCATGTTGGGCATCGACGCGGTGCCGAACTCGACGTAGGGCACCGCGGTGAACGACGCCGACAGTGCAGCCGCGGTTGCGGCGGCGCCCGCGGTGCGCCAACGGCTGATCCGGCCGGCCAGCAGCCGCCAGGTCAGCATCGCCGCGGACGCCGGGAACAGCCACACCGCCGCGGCCAGTGAGCTCAGCGTGTAGGCGGTGGTCGGCGCCGCCCCGGTGAACTGCGCAAGGACCGCGGCGAGCGCGTGAAAAGCCGACGGATAGTACAAACGGTCGTGGGTCTCGACGTTGCGCAACTCACCCATGTGGGTGGGCGAGGCCTGGCCGGTGTCGAGGATCCACCGGACGGTGTTGGCATGCCACACCGCGTCCCACGTGCTGGGGATCGACTGCCAGTTCGGCATGCCGCGCCATGCGGCCACACCGATCGCCACCGCACCCAGCACGACCCCGGCCGCCGCCGCCAGCTCCGTCCACGGTGTCCCGCGGCGCTGCCGCGACGGTCTCCGGTTCCGCGTCAGCACAAGCCTTGTGCCCAGAGTGATGTCGAGGACGGCCAGGAATACCGCGATCGCGGACCATCCGCTCCAGGGAATGCCGAGGGCGCCGAAGGGCACGATGAACAGGCCCACGACGCCGTAGGTGAGGGCCGGCCCGACAGCCAGTGCGACAAGCCAGCGAAGTCCGGCGGCGCGCGCCACCGCCGCACCCGGAAGCACCACCAACAGCACCGCAATTAGCACTCCGGAGCCGAAGTTCACTGACTTAGTATGGGGAGGCCGAACGCGTCGTCGGTCGGGGGGTTGCAGCCGGCCTCGCAGCTAAAGCAGCAGGGCTGCGCCGGAAGAGAGGGGCGTCATGACATTCGACGTCGCCCGGGTGCGCGGACTGCATCCCAGTCTGGGCGACGGCTGGATCCGATTCGACGCACCCGCCGGAATGCTGGTGCCGGAGTCGGTCGCCAGCACGGTGTCGACGGCCTTCCGCAACTCCGCCAGCAACACCGCCACCCCGCATCCTGCTGCACGGCGCAGTGTCGCCGTTCTCGACGCCGCGCGGCAGGCAGTCGCCGACCTGTTCGACGCCGATCCCGCGGGTGTGGTTCTCGGCCCGGATCGTGCGGTACTGCTGACCACACTTGCCGACTCCTCTGCCGGGCGCACCGGGCTGGGCAATGAGGTGGTGGTCAGTCGGCTCGACGACGAGGCCAACATCGCGCCGTGGATCCGGGCCGCGAACCGGTACGGCGCCCGGGTCAAGTGGGCCGAGGTCGACATCGAGACCGGTGAGCTGCCGGTCTGGCAGTGGGAGGAGATCCTCACCACCGACACCGGGTTGGTCGCCGTCCCCTCCGCATCGGGCACCCTCGGGACGCTGACCGACGTCGCCGCCGTCGCCAAACTGGTGCACAACGTCGGCGGCATTCTCGTCGTCGACCACGCGACGGCCGCACCCTACCGACTGCTCGACCTCACCGAGGTGCAGGCCGACGTGGTCGCCGTGAATGCGGCCGCGTGGGGCGGACCACCGGTGGGCGCGTTGGTGTTCCGCAATCCCGCTCTCATCGACACCTTCGCGCCGGTGTCAACGGATCCCTACGTCAGCGGTCCCGCCCGACTCGAACTCGGGGCGCACCAGTACGCACTGCTCGCCGGCATGGTGGCCAGCATCGACTACCTCGCCGGTCTGGACGAGGATGCGCACGGCAGTCGGCGCGAAAGACTCGCGCAGTCAATGGCTTCGGCCAACGCCCACCTCGACGGGTTGTTCGACTATCTGCTCGGCTCGCTGTATTCACTGCCACTGGTCACGGTGATCGGGAATGCAGACGATCGCATCCCGGTGGTGAGTTTCGTGGTCAACGGAGTGCCGGCCCAACATGTGGTGCAACGCCTTGCCGACAACGGCGTGCTGGCCATCGCCAACCCCTTCTCACGGGTGCTCGACCTGATCGGCGTCAGAGAGATCGGCGGTGCGGTCACCATCGGTCTCGCGCACTACAGCACCTCAGGCGAGGTCGATCAGTTCATCCGCGCCCTGGCGTCACTGGGCTGATTGGCGTCACTGGGCTGA
>JBAXCK010000009.1:0-39927 GCA_037141465.1 Mycobacteriaceae bacterium
TCATGGCCACACTTTATGCACAGCTGCCCTTATACACAGCTGCCCAGTCGGTGACGCGCCTTCGGACTTCAGCCCGCCTAGCGTCACGGCATGCGAAACGACGCACCGCTGGCCGCACTGCAGCGCAGGCTGGGACTCGCCGAGACACCGGACGGTGACTCCGACGACGACGACGCCGCACTGGCGCCCAGTTGGGTGCCCGACGGCCGCCCCGCGCGGCGGGACTGGCTGGCCGCCGTCCGTGCCGACCCGGGACGGGCCGGGACGATCGCACTCGCCGCCGTCGCCGCGCTTGCCGTGCTGATCACGGTGTTCACCCTGATCCGCTCCCATCCGGCTCCGGTGGTGTCGGCCAAGCTGCCGCCGGTGCAGACGCCGGTATCGGGGGCCGCCGCCGCGACGACGTCGGTGCCGCCGGCGGCCACCCGGGTCGTCGTCAGCGTCGTGGGCCTGGTGAACCAGCCCGGACTGGTGACGCTGGCGCCGGGCGCACGCATCGCCGACGCGGTCTCCGCGGCGGGCGGGACGATCCGGGGTGCCGACACCCTCGGCCTCAACCTCGCCCGCCACGTCGAAGACGGCGAGCAGATCGTCGTGGGCATCGCCACACCGTCGGGGCGGACCCCGGTGTTGGGCAGTTCGGTCGGGACTCCTTCGGTCGGAATTCAGGGGCAGGGCCCGGCGGCGGCCAGTAGCACCCCGGCTGCGCCGACTGCTCCGGTGGACCTCAACACCGCGACCGCCGGCGAACTCGACGCGCTGCCGGGCGTCGGTCCGGTGACTGCCGCGGCGATCCTGGCCTGGCGTGCCGCCAACGGCCGGTTCACCAGCGTGGACCAACTCGGTGAGGTGGACGGCATCGGACCGGCCCGGCTGGAGAGACTACGGCCGCTGGTGCGGGTCTGAACCGGCTCGATCTGCGCCTGGTTCCGGCCGCGCTGACCGCGTGGGCGGTGACCGCCGCGGGCATCGCCTGGGGTGCCGGGTGGACGCTCGCGGCACTGTGCGCCGCCACGGGCGGCGGATCGGTGCTGGCGTCGCGGCGCCCAAACACCCGTGCCGGTGTGCTCGCCGTCGTGCTCGTCGGCGCCGGCTTCGGACTGTCGATCGCCGTGCGCGCCGACGCCGTCGCCGACCATCCGCTGCGCTCGGCTGTGGGCACCACGGTGGAGGTGGCGCTGACACCCTCGGAGAGTCCGCGCCCGGCGGGCTCGGGCCGGCTGCTGTTTCCCGCAACGGTGTCACGCGCGAATGACGTCGAGACCTCCGCCGCGGTGACCGTCTTCGCTCCCGCCGTGGACTACGCCCGCGCCGCCGCGGGCCGGCCGATGAGGTTGCGCGCACGAGTCGTCACACCGGCCCGGCGTGACCTGAGTGTCGCCACGCTCATCGCGGTCGGTGCTCCGACGTTCGGCGAAGCGGGTCCGGTGCAGCGCGGTGCGCAACGCACCCGGGATGCGTTCACCGCCGCCGCCCGCGCCGCGCTGCCCGCCGAGCAGGCGACGGTCCTTCCCGGTCTGGTGCTGGGGGATACCAGTGCCGTCGCCCCGGCGACCAGTGCGCAGTTCCGCACGGCGGGCCTGACCCATCTGACCGCGGTCTCGGGTGCCAACGTCACGATCGTCTGCGGCGCGGTCCTGCTGAGCGCTCGACTTCTCGGACCGCGACTCGCGGTGGTACTCGCGGCCGCGGTGCTGGTGGCCTTCGTCGTCGTGGTGACGCCCACGCCGAGTGTGTTGCGGGCCGCGGTGATGGGCGCGCTGGCCCTGCTCGCGCTGCTGTCCGCACGGCGACGGCAGGCGATCCCCATCCTGTCGGCGACGGTCATCGCACTGATGGCCGTCACCCCGCAACTGTCCGTCGACATCGGCTTCGCGCTGTCGGTCTCGGCGACCGCGGCGATCGTGCTGCTGGCGCCGGCGTGGTCGGCGCGACTGGCGGCCCGCGGCACCCCGGAAC
Organism: Mycobacteriaceae bacterium; assembly: GCA_037141465.1. Taxonomy (GTDB): domain Bacteria; phylum Actinomycetota; class Actinomycetes; order Mycobacteriales; family Mycobacteriaceae; genus Mycobacterium. Next base: position 1,960 of record JBAXCK010000009.1, read on the forward strand.
CCCTGGCCGCCGCGATCTGCGTCGCACTGGCCGCACAACTGGTGACCGCACCGCTGATCGCGGCGATCTCCGGCCGGTTCAGTGTGGTCGCGGTCGCCGCGAATCTGCTTGTGGCTCCGGTCATTGCGCCCATCACCGTCCTGGGCACGCTGGCTGCGGCGCTGGCGCCGATCCTGCCGGCCGCGGCCGGGCTGCTGATCCGCTTCACCGGACCAGAACTGTGGTGGCTGCTGCGGGTGGCCGGCTGGGCGGCGGCACTGCCGGGCGCCTCGGTGCCGGCACCGTCGGGCTGGGTCGGCGCGACGGTGATCGCCGCGCTCATGGCCGGGCTCGCGTGGTTGGTGTCGCGTCTCGTCGGAAGGCCGTGACACGATGGGCCGGTGAGTGTGCATCTGGTGCTCGGGGACGAGGAGCTCCTCGTCGAGCGCGCGGTGGCGTCCATCCTCATCTCGGTACGGGCCTCGGCCGGCAGCGACGACGTTCCGGTGGACCGGCTGCGCGCCGGGGAGGTGTCGGTCAACGAACTCGCCGAGTTGCTCAGCCCGTCGCTGTTCGCCGATGAGCGCATCCTCGTGCTCGAGGACGCCGACGAGGCCGGCAAGGACGCGGTAACGCTGATCACCCAGGCCGCCGGTGACCTGCCGCCGGGCACGCTACTGGTCGTTCTGCACTCGGGCGGTGGCCGCGCCAAATCACTCGTCGCGACCTTGCGTGACCTCGGCGCGCAGACTCACGAGTGCGCCAAGATCACCAAGGCGGCCGATCGGGCCGCGTTCGTTCGCACGGAGTTCCGTTCCCTCACAGTCAGCGCGGACGACGACACCGTGTCGGTGCTACTCGACGCGGTGGGCTCCGATCTTCGTGAACTGGCGGCGGCGTGCTCGCAACTCGTCGCCGACACCGGCGGGAACGTCGACGTCGCCGCGGTGCGCCGCTACCACAGCGGCAGGGCGGAGGTGAGCGGCTTCGACATCGCCGACAAGGCGGTCACCGGTGACGTGGCGGGCTCGACGGAGGCGCTGCGCTGGGCGATGGCCCGCGGTGTGCCGCACGTCCTGGTGGCCGACGCCCTGGCCGAGGCGGTGCACAACATCGCCCGGATCGGGCCGCTGTCGGGCAACTCCTACCGGCTCGCCGGGGAACTGGGCATGCCGCCGTGGAAGATCGAGAAGGCGCAGAAACAATCGCGACGGTGGTCGCGTGAGAAGGTCGCGACCGCGATCCGGTTGACCGCGGCGCTCAACGCCGACGTCAAGGGTGCCGCGGCGGATGCCGACTACGCGCTGGAGGCCGCGGTGCGAAAAGTCGCCGAGCTCGCGGCCGGACGGCCGGACTAGATCAGAGCTTGTTGAGGGCCTGGGTGAGCGCCGACTTCTTGTTGGCGGCCTGGTTCTTGTGGATCACGCCTTTGCTCGCGGCCTTGTCCAGCTTGCGGTTGGTGGCGACCAGCAGCTCGGCTGCCTTGTCCTTGTCGCCCTCGGCGGCGGCGGTGCGGAACGCACGGATGGCGGTGTGCAGCGACGACTTCACCGACTTGTTGCGCACCCGACGGCGCTCGTTGGTCAGGATCCGCTTCTTCTGCGACTTGATGTTGGCCACGCGTTAGTCCCTCTGGTGTATCCGATGGTTCTGGTCTGCGGCCGGGGCGGAAAGCCCTCGCGGCGCCCAACCGATGATCGGAAGGCTACCAGCCGGCCGTCCCGGTTCCCAAAAAGGAGCGTCTCAGCCTGCGGAAACGGCGTTCGTGATGCAGCATGTGACGCGTGGCCCTTCGCAGCGCACCGTCGCAGACCGGAATCGGTGCGGGCCGGGGAGCATCCGGGGACATCTACAGCGACATCTTCGGGGGCTACCGCGACCTGGGGCCCTACGGCGCGGCGCACGATGAGATGTTCGACCGCCAGGGCCGGGTCCGGACGCCCTACAAGGGCATCTACGCCGAACTGACCCCCACCGGAACCGAGGAACTCGGCGCCCGGGCCGACGCGCTGGGCCGGGCGTTCATCGATCAGGGCATCACCTTCTCACTGTCCGGCCAGGAGCGGCCCTTCCCGCTGGACCTGGTGCCCCGGGTGATCGCGGCCGCCGAATGGTCCAAACTCGAGCGCGGCATCGCCCAGCGCGTGCTCGCCCTGGAACGCTTCCTCGACGACGTCTACGGCGATCAGGAGATCCTGCGGGACCGCGTGATCCCCCGGCGGCTGGTGACCTCCTGCGAGCACTACCACCGCGACGCCGCCGGGATCCGTCCGCCCAACGGGGTGCGTATCCACGTCGCCGGCATCGATCTCGTGCGCGACGCCGCCGGGGTCTTCCGGGTTCTCGAGGACAACCTGCGCTCGCCGTCGGGCGTCTCCTATGTGATGGAGAACCGGCGGGTGATGACGAGGGTCTTCCCGAACCTGTTCGGAACACACCGGGTGCGCTCCGTGGACGACTACCCGTCGCATCTGCTGCGCGCGCTGCGCAACGCCGCTGCAACCAACACGGCGACCAACACCTCCGACCCCACCGTCGTCGTGCTCACGCCGGGTCCGTTCAACTCGGCCTACTTCGAGCACTCGCTGCTGGCCCGGCAGATGGGGGTGGAACTCGTCGAGGGCCCGGACCTGGTCTGCCGCGACAACGTGGTCTACATGCGCACCACCGAAGGCGAGCGGCAGGTGGACGTGATCTATCGCCGCATCGACGACGAATACCTCGACCCGATGCACTTCCGGCCCGACTCGATCCTCGGGGTCGCCGGACTGCTCAACGCCGCGCGCGCGGGAAACGTGGTGATCTCCAGCGCCGTCGGAAACGGCGTCGGCGACGACAAGCTGGTCTACACCTACGTGCCGACCATCATCGAGTACTACCTCGGCGAGAAGCCGCTGCTGGCCAACGTCGACACCCTGCGGTGCTGGCTGGACGACGAGTGCGCCGAGGTGCTCGACCGCGCCGCCGAACTGGTCATCAAGCCCGTCGAGGGGTCCGGCGGTTACGGCATCGTGTTCGGGCCGCACGCATCCGAGAGGGAACTCGCGACGATCCGCCGCAAGATCTCCGCGGACCCGCGCGGCTGGATCGCCCAGCCGGTGGTGCAGTTGTCCACCGTGCCCACCAAGGTCGGCGACACCCTGGCACCCCGGCACGTCGACCTGAGGCCGTTCGCGGTCAACGACGGCGAGAAGGTCTGGGTGCTGCCCGGTGGGCTCACCCGCGTGGCGCTGACCGAGGGCTCCCTGGTGGTCAACTCCAGTCAGGGTGGCGGTTCCAAGGACACCTGGGTGCTGGCCCCGCGGTCCTCGGCCGTCTCCCGGGAGTTGTCCGCCGCGCAGGTGGTGCGCACGCTGCCGCCGTCGTCCGCCGAAGCCGAGAGTCACCCGCTGCAGCAGCAGGCGATGACGGGCCAGCAACAGCAGCAGCAACAGCAAGCGGGGGATAGAGATGCTGGCCCGTAACGCCGAGGCGCTCTACTGGATCGGCCGCTACGTCGAACGCGCCGACGACACGGCGCGCATCCTCGACGTCACCGTGCACCAGTTGCTCGAGGATTCGACCGTCGACCCCGATCAGGCCTCGCGAATCCTGTTGCAGGTGCTGGGGATCGAGCCGCCGGCGAACACCCGGCTGGAGATGTGGGCGCTGACCGATCTGGTGGCGTTCAGCAGGGGGCTGCCGGGCGGGGGCTGTTCGATCGTCGACGCGATCACCTCCGCGCGGGAGAACGCCCGCTCGGCCCGGGAGGTGATCTCAGGGGACATGTGGGAGTGCCTCAACACCACCTACAACGCGCTCGGCGAGCGTGAGCGCGCCGCCCGCCGCCTCGGGCCGCACGAGTTCTTCACCTTCGTCGAGGGCCGCGCGGCGATGTTCGCCGGACTGTCGGACTCCACGCTCTCGCGCGACGACGGATACCGATTCCTGGTGCTGGGCCGCGCGCTGGAGCGTGTCGACATGACGGTGCGGCTGCTGCTGTCGCGGGTCGGGGACAGCGCCTCCTCGCCGACCTGGGTGAGCGTGCTGCGTGCCGCCGGGGCGCACGACACCTACCTGCGAACCCACCGCGGGGTGCTCGACGCCAACCGGGTGGTCGAGTTCATGCTGCAGGACCGGCTGTTCCCGCGTTCGGCGTTCTACTCCCTGCAGCTCGCCGAGCACAGTCTGGAACGGCTCATCGTCAGCCCCGCCGACCGCGGCGGGCCGGCGGCCGAGGCGCGCCGGCTGCTCGGCCGCGCCCGCAGCGAACTCGAGTTCGTCCGGCCCGGCGCGCTGCTGGAGTCCCTCGAGGTTCGACTGTCCGCCCTGCAAGCGACCTGCCGGGACGTCGGCGAAGCACTCGCGGCGCAGTACTTCCGTCCGACCCTGTGGGTGGCGTGGTCGGACGCCGGCGGGCTGATCGGCGACGGCGCCACCGAGGAGGGTGAGGCCTGATGTGGCGGATGCGCGTCGTGCACGCAACCGGCTACGCGTACAAGGCTCCGGTCACCGCCTCCTACAACGAGGCGCGCCTGACGCCGCGATCGGACTCCCGGCAGAACGTCATCATCAACCGGGTCCAGACGGCTCCGGCCACCCGCTCCTACCGGTACGTCGACTACTGGGGAACCGCGGTCACCGCCTTCGATCTGCATGCGCCGCACATCGAACTGGAGGTGACGTCGTCGTCGGTGGTCGAGACCGACAAGCCGGATGCCCCCGGCACCGCCGCGGCGTGGTCGGACCTGCAGGGCGAGGCGGTCATCGACCGCTTCCACGAAGTGCTCGCGCCCACCCGCTACACCCCGACGAGCAAGCGTCTCGAACGGGTCGCCCGCCACCTCGCCAAAGGCAACGATCCGCGCCACGCGGTGCTGGCGACAGTGGCGTGGGTCCGTGACGAATTGCAGTACGTGCCCGGCAGCACCGGGGTGCACTCGTCGGGTCTGGACGCCCTTCGGGAGGGCCGCGGGGTGTGCCAGGACTTCGCGCATCTGTCCCTGATCCTGTTGCGCATCATGGGGATTCCGGCTCGCTACGTGTCGGGATACCTGCATCCGAAATCCGATGCCGCGATAGGCGAGGCGGTCAGGGGCGAGAGTCACGCCTGGATTCAGGCGTGGACCGGGGGATGGTGGGATTACGACCCCACCAACGACACCGAGATCAACGAGCAGTACATCAGTGTCGGGACCGGCCGCAGTTATGCCGACGTCACGCCGCTGAAGGGAATCTATCTGGGCCAGGGTTCCAGCGATCTGGATGTCGTGGTGGAGATGACCCGGCTGGCCTAGCCTTGCCGCCCGATCGCGACACGCAGGAGGTCGTCGCCGAGTTCGACGCGTCCGCCGAACTCCTCGGCGGCCAACGCGCGCCACTGATCCTCCTGCCCGGGGATCAGTGGCGGCACGTAGTGCGTGAGCACCAGGGTCGCCACCCCGGCGCGCGCCGCCGTGGCGGCCGCCTGCTGCACCGAGGAGTGGTAGTCGAGGATGTCGCGGATGCGCTGAGCCGGCATCTGCTCGACGAGGTCGGCGCGGATGACGGTGTGCACCAGGGCGTCGGCGCCGGCCGCCAGCGCATCGAGGCCCGCACACGGGACGGTGTCGCCGGCCATCACCACCGACGCGCCGTCGTGCTCGACGCGGAAGGCGATCGTGGGTTCGACCGGACGGTGGTCGGTGGGTGCGGCCGTGATGCGCACACCTGCTTCGTTCGGTAGGCAGCTCTCCCAGACCACCCCGTCGGTGTACTCGCTCACCGTCACCGCAGGTGGTTCGGTGATGTCGGCGTGGTGGGCGATGCGGTAGGAGATGTCGGGAGCCAGGGCCGCCAGCGTCGCCGCCACCACCGCCGCGGTGCCGGGTGGCCCGATCACCGGAAGCGGGTTCGGCCCGATCGTGGTGACCCAGCGGGTGGTGATGACGTCGGAGAGATCGGTGATGTGGTCGCTGTGCAGGTGGGTCAGCAGCACCGCTGTGAGACCGGCGGCCTGCTTACCTGCGGCGGCGGCTCGCATCAGCACGCCGCGGCCGCAGTCGACCAGGAACGTCTGCCCGCCAGCCTCGACGAGCGTCGAGGGCCCGGCCCGGTTCGGGTCGACCATCGGGCTTCCGGTGCCGAGCAGCGTGACGTCGATCGTGGGGATCATGGCGTTCATCTTCCGCTGCGCGCCGAACCGCCGTAGCCTGGTGTGACACCAGTCACATGAGGCACTCGCGGTAGGGGGCGGCCATGCGGATCTCGGACATCCTGCGCAGCAAGGGCACGGAGGTGGCCACCGTCACCCAGACCACGACGGTGACCGGCCTGTTGGCCGAGATGGCGGTGCGCAACATCGGCGCCATGGTCGTCGTCGGACCCGACGGCGTGGTGGTCGGCATCGTCTCCGAGCGCGACATCGTGCGCCGGCTGCAGTCCGACGGCCCGGAACTTCTGCGGATGCCGGTGACCGACATCATGAGCAGCGTGCTCATCAGCTGCGGGCCGGGCGACGCGGTCGACGACCTCGCCGCGCTGATGACCAACAACCGGATCCGGCACGTCCCGGTGCTCGACGACGGACGGCTGGCGGGCATCGTCAGCATCGGCGACGTGGTCAAGAACCGGCTGGAGGAGTTGCAGTCCGAGAGCCGGCAGCTGCAGGCCTACATCCTGCAGAGCGGCTGAGCGCGCGGGCTCAGCTCCAGGAGTATTCGACGCGCAGTCGCGTCGCGACGATCTCGAAGGTCGTGCGTTCCAGGATCGCGCCCTCGCGGCGGATGCTCTCCTCGGGAACGTCGAGGACCCGGTCCAGCCGCACCCAGCTGGCCCGGCCTTCGCCGTCCCAGCCGCCGGGACCGATGCCGACCCAGCCGGGGTCCTCGGCGTGGTGGGACTGGCTGGACAGCATCAACCCCAGCAGCGTGCGCCGGTCGCGGCCCACCACCAGAACCGGGCGATCCTTGCCCCGGGTCGGGTCGTCCTCGTAGACCACCCACGTCCAGACGATCTCGCCGGGATCGGCGCGGCCGTCGAGGTCGGGTGCGTACTCGATGCGCCGGGCGCGCTGCGCGGTGGGGACGCTGGTGTTGGTGACGGGCCGGCCCGCGGCGATCGCCTTGGGCGGCTCCGGCGGCAGCGCGGTGGCCAGGAACGCCTCGAAGCCCAGCCGCAAGCCCTGCTGGATGGTCCGCCCGACCGTGTCCGGGTTCTGCAGCTGACGCAGCAGTTTCGGAGCCTCGTTGAACACCAGGTGCTCGGTGGTCCGAAGGATCTGCTGCAACGTCCTCCACTGCGACGCCATGTGGCCGAGCATAGGCGAGCCGATACCCTTGACGACATCCACAGACAGTCACCGCATCTACAGGGTCCACCCAGGAGATTCCCATCAGCAGCTTCGCCGACAAGACCTTCACGGCGCCGGCGCAGATTCGGAACTTCTGCATCATCGCCCACATCGACCACGGGAAGTCCACCCTCGCCGACCGGATGCTGCAACTGACCGGGGTCGTCGCCGATCGGGACATGCGCGCCCAGTACCTCGACCGGATGGACATCGAGCGCGAGCGCGGCATCACCATCAAGGCGCAGAACGTCCGGCTGCCCTGGACGGTGCGCGAGGGGGAGCAGGCGGGCCGGGAATTCGTCCTGCATCTCATCGACACCCCGGGCCACGTGGACTTCACCTACGAGGTCTCGCGCGCGCTGGAGGCGTGCGAGGGTGCGGTGCTGCTGGTCGACGCGGCCCAGGGCATCGAGGCCCAGACGCTGGCCAACCTCTACCTCGCTCTGGACCGCGACCTGACCGTCATCCCGGTGCTCAACAAGATCGACCTGCCGGCGGCCGATCCCGAGCGTTACGCCGCCGAACTCGCCCACATCATCGGTTGCGAACCCGGCGAGGTGCTGCGCGTCTCGGGCAAGACCGGCGAAGGCGTCGCCGAGCTGCTCGACGAGGTGGTGCGCCAGGTGCCCGCCCCCACCGGCGACGCCGACGCCCCGGCGCGGGCGATGATCTTCGACTCGGTTTATGACATCTATCGCGGTGTGGTGACCTACGTGCGTGTGGTCGACGGCAGGATCACCCCGCGCGAGCGGATCAAGATGATGTCCACCGGTGCCACCCACGAACTACTCGAGGTGGGCATCGTCTCGCCGGAGCCGAAGCCGTCTGAGGGTCTCGGCGTCGGGGAAGTGGGTTACCTCATCACCGGAGTGAAGGACGTTCGCCAGTCCAAGGTCGGCGACACGGTCACCTCCGCCCGGCACGGCGCCACCGAGGCGCTCACCGGCTACCGGGAACCCAGGCCGATGGTCTACTCGGGCCTGTATCCGGTCGACGGTTCGGACTACCCGAACCTGCGTGAGGCGCTGGACAAGTTGCAACTCAACGACGCCGCCCTGACCTACGAGCCGGAGACGTCGGTGGCACTCGGGTTCGGCTTCCGCTGCGGCTTTCTGGGACTGCTGCACATGGAGATCACCCGCGAGCGCCTCGAGCGGGAGTTCGATCTGGACCTGATCTCCACCTCGCCCAACGTCGTCTACCGCGTGATCACCGACGACGGCGGCGAGAAGATCGTCACCAACCCGTCGGACTGGCCGGCGGGCAAGGTCCGCGAGGTCTACGAGCCGGTGGTCAAGACCACGGTGATCGCGCCGAGCGAGTTCATCGGCACCATCATGGAACTCTGCCAGTCGCGCCGCGGCGAACTCGGCGGTATGGATTACCTGTCGCCCGAACGGGTCGAGCTGCGCTACACGATGCCGCTGGGCGAAATCATCTTCGATTTCTTCGACGCACTCAAATCGCGCACCCGCGGTTACGCCAGCCTCGACTACGAGGAGGCCGGCGAGCAGGAGGCCGACCTGGTCAAGGTCGACATTCTGCTGCAGGGCGAGCCCGTCGACGCATTCAGCGCCATCGTGCACAAGGACTCCGCGGCAGCCTATGGCAACAAGATGACCTCCAAGCTCAAGGAGCTGATCCCGCGCCAGCAGTTCGAGGTTCCGGTGCAGGCCGCGATCGGTTCGAAAATCATTGCGCGCGAGAACATCCGGGCCATCCGCAAGGATGTGCTGGCCAAGTGCTACGGCGGGGATATAACTCGCAAGCGCAAACTGCTGGAGAAGCAGAAGGAAGGCAAGAAGCGGATGAAGACCATCGGCCGCGTCGACGTGCCGCAAGAGGCGTTCGTCGCCGCACTGTCGACCGACTCGGGCGGAGACAAGGCCGCTGACAAGAAAGGCAAGTAACGCCGCCGCCGGCCTGGCAGTCCTGGTGGCGCTGACCGGCTGCGCGACGACGGTGGACGGTTCGCCGCGTCGCCACACCCCAGCCGGGACGCTGCTGGCGCAACTGCTCCCGCAGGCCGATGAGGTCGCACTCGCCGTCGGCAACCCCATCGACCCGACGGGCCCGCCGCACACCGGGTCCATCGACATGCTGCCCGACGGCATCCGCGACAGTTCGGGTGCCAGCCCGCTGGACTGCCTCGGCGCGGTGACACCGCTGATGCGGGTGGTCTACGAGTCCGCCGGTGTGACGGCCGTCGCATGGGCCGACTTCGCCCGCCTGGGCCGGTCGGCGACGGTGTCCAGCGTCGAGACGGGAGTGGTGGCACTCGGCGGTGACGCCGAGGCGTCCCGGATCTTCTCCCGGTTCACTGCTCAGTGGCAGTCGTGTGAGGGCACCACCGTGACCATTTTCGCCGGTGCGGCCGGGGGACTGGAACTCACGGTGACGCGGGTGCGGGTGGACGGGCCGATCCTGTCGGCGGTGATCCTCAGCGACGGCGGTGATGGCACCACCTTCCCCACCGAGCACGCCGTCGGTGTCGCCGACGACTGCATCGTCGACGTCGATGTCGCGATCACCGACCCTGATCCGTCGCGGCGGGTCGCCAGTGGTCGCGCCGCGCAGATCGTGCGGCTGATGCTGGCGAAGATCAGCGCGGCGCGCTGAATCGCCGCTAGGTCGGCGCGTTCGCCGGCTGGAACACCCCGGTGGAGTCCGCCTGCTCCTCGGCGCGGATGACGTGCACCACGGCATTGATCAAGGCGAGGTGGGTGAAGGCCTGCGGGAAGTTGCCCAGATGCCGTCCGGTGCTGGGTTCGATCTCCTCGGCGTAGAGGTGCAGGGGACTGGCGAAGGACAGCAGCCGCTCGCACAGGTGCCGCGCGCGGCTCACCTCGCCGATCTCCACCAGAGCTGACACCAGCCAGAACGAGCAGATGGTGAACGAGCCCTCCTCGCCGGACAGACCGTCGTCGGTCTCCTCGACCCGATAGCGCAGCACCAGGCCGTCCTCGGTGAGTTCGTCGGCGATCGCCAGCACGGTGGCGCGCACCCGCGGATCGTCGGAGGGAAGGAACCGGACCAGCGGGACCAGCAGCAGCGAGGCGTCCAGCGCCGGATCGCCGTAGCGCTGGGTGAACACTCCGCGTGAGTCGACGCCGTGCGCCAGGATGTCGGCCTTGATCTCGTCGGCGATCTGCCGCCACTGCTGGGCGTAGCTCTTGGAGCCCTGAAGGTCGGCGAGTTTGGCACCGCGGTCCAGTGCCACCCAGCACATCACCTTCGACGAGGTGAAGTGCTTCGGCTCGCCGCGGACCTCCCAGATGCCGCGGTCGGGTTCACGCCAGTGCTCGATGGCCTCCTCGACCTGTTCCTTGAGCACCGGCCATAACTGGTCGGGAATGTTCTCCCGCGACTTGCAGTGCAGGTATACCGAATCCAGCATGGTGCCCCAGATGTCATGCTGGCGCTGGTTGTAGGCGCCGTTACCGATCCGCACCGGACGGGCCCCGTCGTAGCCGGACAGATGGTCGAGCTCATCCTCGACGAGTTCGCGCTCGCCGCCGACCGCGTACATCACCTGTAGCGGTTGCCGTTCGCCGTTGCTCGCGCCCGACACGTCGGCGATGAAGGAGAAGAAGTCGTCGGCCTCGCGATCCAGGCCGAGTGTGTACAGACCCCACAGGGCGAAGGTGGAATCGCGGACCCAGGCGTAGCGGTAATCCCAGTTGCGTTCACCGTGCGGGGTCTCCGGCAGTGACGTCGTGCTCGCCGCCAGCAGTGCGCCGGTGGGCGAGTAGGTCAAACCCTTCAGTGTGAGCGCGCTGCGCTGGAGGTAGGCGCGCCAGGGATGGTCGGGGAAATGCCCGATGTTGATCCACTGCCGCCACGCCTCGCTGGTCTGCCACATCTTGTTGGTGGCGTCGGCATAGGTCTGCGGTGCAGGGTGTTTCGACCATGACAGCGCGACGAATACGTCGTCACCGTCTTTGAGACGGGTGCGGGCACGCGCCTCGCGGCCTTCGATTCCGATGCGCAGGTTGGTGGTCAGCCGAAGGGTTGGGTGGCCGTCGGGATCGGTGCGCGCCCGCGCGATCGCCTCGCCGTAGCCCTCACCGGAGTACTCCCACGCGGCGTTGATCCGGCCGTAGTCGAAGTTCGGTTCACAGTTGATCACCAGCTCGACGGTGCCGCTCACGCAACGCACGGTGCGCAGCAGGATGTGTTCGGCGTCCCAATCCGTCGGGGTGCGCCGATGGGTGCTCGATCGCGCGTCGAGGTCGTGCCATGGACCCATGACCAACGCGTCGCGCACGATGATCCATCCGGTGGGGGTCTGCCAGGTGGTCTCCATGATCAGGCTGCCCGGCAGATAACGCCGTGCCGCCGGCACGGTCACCCCGTACGGCGCGAGCCGGAAGTGCCCCGCGCCGCGGTCCAGGATCGACCCGAACACACTGGGCGAATCGGGCCGCGGGACGCACATCCACTCCACCGATCCGCCCGCCGAGATCAGGCAGGTGTTCTCGCAGTCGGAGAGAAACGCGTAGTCGGCGATGGGCGGAAACGGCCCCCGCTGGGACGCCGACGGCGCGAAGGGCACCGGCTCGGTCACAGCCACCGACTGACCGTCACGATTGCTGACGCCCTCACCTGCGGATCGTGCCTGGACAACCATCCCGACATCATCGCTGGCGCGACGCTGCGCGTCCACGGAATCACCCTGAACATATGGTGGTCGAGTGTCCGGGTTGCTCAGCTGGTGGGATGGCTTCGAGCTGTGGCTCTCCGGCCGCGGCTTCGTGCTGCAGACCGTCATCGTCATGCCGGTGGTGCTGGCGCTGGCCTACGGCATCGCGCTGGTCGGAGACGCCGTGCTCGGTGCGGCCATCTGGGCGCTGCGGCGAGTGCGCGGCGACCGCAGGACCGGATCGTGAGCCAGCTGCCGCGCTCCCGGGTGACGCTCGCGCTGGTCGCCCTGCTGGTCCTCGTCGTGCTGGTATGGCTGATCAACCGCTGATTTCGGCTGTTAGGCTCTGCGGCCATGCGCTCGGTGACTCTCTTCGGCTTCGCCGGCGTTCGCTGTTGTCGTTGACCCTCCCTCCTCGGCCGGGTCCTGACGTGATGTGTGCTGGCGTCGACGATCGCAGCTTTCCCGGCCTGACCTCCCCCATGAGAAAGGCCGTTCATGAAGATCCTCTCCTCCCGCACCGTGCGGACCGTCGGAGCGCTGCTCGTCACCGCCACCGTGCTGGCCGGCTGCTCGGGCGGCGCCAGTGACGTCGCCGGCGGCGCCAAGAGCGGCGGTGCCGATGTCGAGACCAACCTCAACCTCGTGGCCTACGCGGTGCCCGAACCGGGGTGGAGCAGCATCATCCCGGCGTTCGCCGCCACCCCCGAGGGCAAGGGCGTCGGGGTCACCACGTCCTACGGCGCCTCCGGTGACCAGTCGCGCGCCGTGGTCGACGGAAAGCCGGCCGACATCGTGAACTTCTCCGTCGAGCCCGACATCGCCCGGCTGGTCAAAGCGGGCAAGGTCGCCGCGGACTGGGACGCCGGTGTCACCAGGGGCATCCCGTTCGGCTCGGTGGTCACCTTCGTCGTGCGCAAGGGAAACCCGAAGAACATCAGAGACTGGGACGATCTGCTGCGTGCGGACGTCGAGGTGGTCACACCGAGTCCGCTGAGCTCGGGCTCGGCCAAGTGGAACCTGCTGGCGCCCTATGCCGCCAAGAGTGACGGCGGCGCCAATCCGCAGGCCGGGCTGGACTTCGTCGCCACGCTGGTGGGCGAGCACGTCAAGACCCGACCGGGATCGGGCCGGGAGGCCACCGATGTGTTCCTCCAGGGCACCGGCGACGTGCTGCTCAGCTACGAGAACGAGGCCATCAACGTCGAGCGCCAGGGCAAGCCGGTCGAGCACATCAACCCGCCGCAGACGTTCAAGATCGAGAACCCGGTCGCGGTCGTCAACACCACGGCCCACCTCGAGGCGGCCACCGCGCTGAAGAACTACCTCTACACCCCGGAGGCGCAGAAGATCTGGGCACAGGCCGGATTCCGCCCGGTGGACCCCGAGGTGGCGGCCGAGTTCGCCGCCGACTTCCCCGCCCCGGCGAAGCTGTGGACCATCGCCGACCTCGGCGGCTGGAGCACGGTGGATGGCGCTCTGTTCGACAAGGAGAATGGGTCTATCACCAAGATCTACAAGAAAGCCACTGGATGACCTCACTCGCTCCGGCTGCGGTGCCCCTCGGGCGCCGCAGCCGTCGCGGCCACGACGGCGCCGCCCCGGTCATGGCCGGGGCGGCGTCGATCTGGCTGAGCGTCATCGTCCTGCTGCCGCTGGCCGCCATCGTGTGGCAGTCCGCCCGAGGCGGATGGGCGGCCTTCGTCGCGGCCGTCACGTCGCCCTCGGCGCTGGATTCGTTCCGGGTCACGCTCACCGTCGCCACCGGGGTGACTCTGATCAACGCCGTCTTCGGCCTGCTGGTCGCCTGGGTGCTGACCCGCGATGAGTTCCCCGGCCGGCGCCTGGTGGACGCAGTGATCGATCTGCCCTTCGCACTGCCGACCATCGTCGCGAGTCTGGTGATGCTCGCGCTCTACGGGCCGGGTAGCCCGGTGAACATTCACCTGCAGCACACCAAGTGGGGTATCGGGGTGGCGCTGCTGTTCGTCACGCTGCCGTTCGTGGTGCGTTCGGTACAGCCGGTGTTGCTCGAGCTGGACCGCGAGTCCGAGGAGGCCGCCGCATCGCTGGGCGCCACCAACCCGGTGATCTTCGCCCGGGTGGTGCTGCCCGCCCTGCTGCCCGCGCTGCTGTCCGGAGCGGGCCTGGCGTTCTCCCGCGCGATCGGTGAATTCGGCTCAGTGGTCCTCATCGGCGGTGCGATCCCCGGTGAGACCGAAGTGTCCTCGCAATGGATCCGGACCCTGATCGAGAACGACGATCGAACCGCTGCGGCGGCGGTTTCGATTGTGCTGCTGGCGGTTTCCTTCCTCGTTCTGCTGGTGCTGCGAGTGGCGGGCTCGCGGGCAGCCAAGCGCGAGGAGCTTGCGGCGTGACCCTGTCGCCGTGGGCCCGTTACGCGACGCGCATTCTCGCGCTCGGCTACATCGCCGTGCTGATCGCCGTTCCGGTGGGTCTGATCCTCTGGCGCACCTTCGCACCCGGCGTCGGCGCCTTCATCGACTCCATCACCACGCCGGCGGCGATCTCGGCGCTGAATCTCTCGCTGCTGGTTGTGGCGATCGTCGTTCCGCTGAACGTCATTTTCGGTGTTCCGACCGCCCTGCTGCTCGCGCGGCGGAGATTCCGCGGAAAGCCGGCACTGCAGGCCGTCATCGACCTGCCGTTCGCGGTGTCACCGGTGGTGGTCGGAGTTGCGCTGATCCTGCTGTGGGGCAGCGCCGGACTGCTCGGCATCGTGCAGAACAGCCTGGGGCTGAAGATCATCTTCGGATTGCCGGGCATCGTGCTGGCGAGTGTTTTCGTCACCGTGCCGTTCGTGATCCGCGAGGTCGAACCGGTGCTGCACGAGTTGGGCACCGACCAGGAGGAGGCGGCGGCCACGCTCGGATCCTCGTGGTGGCAGACCTTCTGGCGGATCACCCTGCCCTCGATCCGCTGGGGATTGACCTACGGCGTCGTCCTGACCGTCGCCCGCACCCTCGGCGAGTACGGTGCGGTGATCATGGTGTCGTCGAACATGGCGGGTCAGTCGCAGACGTTGACACTGCTGGTCTCCGACCGCTACAACCGCGGCGCCGAGTACGGCGCCTATTCGGTGTCGACGCTGCTGATGATGGTCGCCGTGCTGGTGCTCGTCGCCCAGGTGATCCTCGACGCACGGCGGGGCAGTCGCACGTGAGCGAGCACACCGGTGACGCCATCACGGTATCGGGCGCCAATAAGCGCTACGGCGACTTCGCCGCGCTGGACAACGTGAACTTCACCGTGCCGTCCGGATCGCTCACCGCACTGCTGGGGCCCAGCGGTTCGGGCAAGTCAACGCTGCTGCGCGCCATCGCCGGCCTCGACAGGCCCGACACCGGCACGATCGTGATCAACGGCCGCGATGTGACGGCCGTTCCGCCTCAGCGGCGCGGGATCGGGTTCGTGTTCCAGCACTACGCCGCCTTCAAGCACCTCACGGTGCGCGACAACATCGCCTTCGGGCTCAAGATCCGCAAGCTGTCCAAGGCTGAGATCGCCGCGAAGGTCGACAACCTGCTGGAGGTCGTCGGACTGGCCGGGTTTCAGACCCGCTATCCCAGCCAGCTCTCCGGCGGTCAGCGACAGCGGATGGCGCTGGCCCGCGCACTGGCGGTGGAACCCGAGGTGCTGCTGCTCGACGAGCCGTTCGGGGCGCTGGACGCCAAGGTTCGCGAGGACCTGCGCGCCTGGCTGCGTCGGCTGCACGACGAGGTGCACGTCACCACGGTGCTGGTCACCCATGACCAGTCCGAGGCGCTCGACATCGCCGACCGCATCGCGGTGATCAACAAGGGCCGCATCGAACAGATCGGCTCGCCGACCGAGGTGTACGACAGCCCGGCGAACCCGTTTGTGATGTCGTTCCTGGGCACGGTGTCGTCACTGAACGGGATCATGGTGCGCCCCCACGACATTCGGGTGGGACGCACACCGGAGATGGCGATCGCGGCGGGTGACGGAACCGCCGAGAGCGTCGGCGTCACCCGGGCCACCATCGACCGGGTGGTGTATCTCGGCTTCGAGGTGCGGGTGGAACTCACCAGCGCCACCACCGGCGCGCCCTTCATCGCACAGATCACCCGCGGTGACGCCGAGGCACTCGCGCTCAAGGACGGCGACACCGTCTACGTGCGCGCCACCCGCGTCCCGCCGATCGCGGGGGTCGATCAGAACGGGGGGCCGCAGAGATGAGGATGAAGCGTCGATTCGCGGGCCTGTGCGCGGCACTCGTGCTAGCGGCGACCGCGTGCACGACGACAACGCCGGGTACGCCGGCGCCGAACGACAGGGAGACGACAGTGGGCGGTCAAGGCGGTCAGGGTGGTCAGGGCGGCAGGGGCGGACTGTTCGGCGGTCAGGGCGGTGCCGGCGGCGCGGGTGGTCAGGGTGGCGCGGGTGGTCAGGGTGGCCAGGGCGGTAAAGGCGGCAAAGGTGGTAAGGGCGGCATCGGCGGAACCGATGGCGCCGACGGCGCCGACGGCGCCGACGGGACTCCGGGAAGCACCGGCGCCGCGGGTTAGGCGACCAGGCGGCCGGCGATCGCGGTGTCGAAGCGGTCCAGCACCGTGGCCGCGAGCAGAGGGTGCCCGCCGAGCGGTTCGGCCATCACGGCGTCCTCGGCGGTGGCCGTCGTCGCGACCCGATCGGTGATCCGTCCGGGTGCGATGAACCACGGTGCGACCACGATCTGACCGACGCCGACCGCCCGCAGTCCCGCGATTCCCTCGGCAACCCCGGGTTGCGGACCGGTGGCGAAGGCGACGTGCACGGCGGCCCAGTCGCCAGGCAGCGATTCCGCCAGCGTCGCGGTGCGGGTATTTGCTTCTTCATGCGACGAGCCGACGGCCACGATCAGCACCCCGGTCTCCTGCGGGGACGTGCCTGCCTCGACGACCCGCTGTCGCAGCACCTCGACGAGGCGCGGATCCTCACCGAGCACCTCGGCCTGGACGGCGTCGGCGTCCGATTCGGCGATCATCGCCGGAATGTCCACCCGCGCGTGGTAGGCGCTTGCCAGCAGCAGTGGTGTGACCACGGCCGGCCCGCGCCGATCGGCGAGCACGTCACGCAGGTTCGGGGTGCTCTTCTCGCAGAACGCCACATCGATCTCTAGTCCGGGGCGCAGCACCCGGATCTGCTGGGCGACGGCGCGCGTGGTCTCGGCCGCGCGCGGGTCGGCGCTGCCGTGGGCGGTGAGGATCAGCCTCATGAGACGTGCAGGCCGCACTCGGTCTTGGCGCTGCCCTGCCACCGTCCACTCCGCGGATCCGCTCCTTCGGAGGGTTTGGCGGTGCACGGTGCGCACCCGATCGACGGATAGCCCTCATCGACGAGGGGGTTCACCAGCACGCCGTGACGCGCGATGTAGGAGGCCATGTCCTCATCGGTCCACAGGGCAAGCGGATTGATCTTCACGAGTCCGAACGCCTCGTCGAAACCGATCAGTGGCGCATCGGCGCGCGTGGGCGACTCCACCCGCCGGATACCGGTGACCCAGGCGGAGTAGGGCCGCAGCGCGGCCTGCAGTGGCAGCACCTTGCGCAACCGGCAGCACTCGCCGGGATCGCGGGCGAACAGATCCTTGCCGAGCAGGCGATCCTGGTCGGCGACGGAGTGTTCCGGTGTCACGTTCACCACGTTGACGTCGTAGACCTGCGCCACCGCGTCACGCGTGCCCAACGTCTCGGCGAAGTGATAGCCGGTGTCGAGAAAGAGCACGTCGACCCCGGGGCGCACGGCAGCGGCCAGATGGATCAGCACGGCGTCCTGCATATTGGACGCGACGACGTAGTCCGATCCGAATGTCGCGTCGGTCCATGCGAGCAGTTCCTCGGCGGTGGCGCCGTCCAGTTCGGCGGCCCCGCGCGCCGCGACCGCGCGGAGGTCGCTCATCGCAGAGGCCCGATGCTGCTCTTCGCTCACGCTCATCGCAGGGAATCCTCATCAGCCCGCACGGCCCACTCGGCGAAGCGCTCACCGGCGTTGCGCTCCCTGATGAAGTTGCGCACCACCCGTTCGATGTAGTCGCCCAACTCCGCACTGGTGACCTTGTGCTGCCGCAGCTTGCGGCCGAACCCGCTGTCCAGTCCGAGGCTGCCGCCCAGGTGCACCTGGAAGCCCTCGACCGGGCCGCCCTGTCCGTCGGCTGCGCCGTCATCGATCATCTGGCCCTTGAACCCGATGTCGGCGACCTGGATCCTGGCGCACGAGTTGGGGCAACCGTTGAGGTTGACGGTCACCGGCACGTCGAGTGCGCTGTTGAGGTCGGCCAGGCGCTGCTCCAGATCGGGAACGAGCGACTGCGCCCGCACGCGGGTCTCGGCGAAGGACAGCTTGCAGAACTCGATCCCGCTGCACGCCATGAGATTCCGACGCCAGTGCGACGGTGTCGACGTCAGGCCGAGCCCCTCGAGTCCGTCTCGGAGCGAATCGAGCTTGTCATCGGGAACGTCGAGCACGATGAGTTTCTGGTAGGGCGTGAAGCGCACCCGGTTCGACCCGGCCTGCTCGGCCAGATCGGCCACCGCGGACAGGATCGAGCCCGAGACCCGGCCGGCGATCGGGGCGACGCCGACGGCGTTGAGTCCGTTGCGCAGGCGCTGCACACCGACATGGTCGATCGGCCGGGTCACCGGTGCGGGTGCCGGCCCGTCGATCATCGGCCGCTTGAGGTACTCGTTCTCCAGGACCTCGCGGAATTTCTGCGCGCCCCAGTCCTTGATGAGGAACTTGAGCCGGGCCTTGGACCGCAGTCGCCGGTAGCCGTAGTCACGGAAGGCGCTGACCACCGCCTCCCACACATCGGGCACCTCGTCGAGGGGCACCCAGGCTCCGAGGCGCTGGGCGAGCATCGGATTGGTCGACAGGCCCCCGCCCACCCACACATCGAAACCCGGTCCGTGCTCGGGATGCGTCACGCCGATGAATGCGACGTCGTTGATCTCGTGCACCACGTCCTGCAGGCCGCTGATGGCGGTCTTGAACTTGCGTGGCAGGTTGGCGTACTCCGGTTTGCCGATGTAGCGGCGCACGATCTCCTCGATCGCCGGTGTGGCGTCGATCACCTCGTCGAGTGATTCACCGGCCAGGGGCGAACCGAGCACCACGCGGGGGCAGTCGCCACACGCCTCGGTGGTCTGCAGGCCCACCTCGTCGAGACGGCGCCATACCTCGGGCATGTCCTCGATGCGGATCCAGTGGTACTGGACGTTCTGCCGATCAGAGATGTCGGCGGTGTCGCGGGCGAACTCCGTCGAGAGCTGTCCAAGTGTGCGCAGCGCCTCGGTGCTCAGCGCTCCGCCGTCGGTGCGCACCCGCAGCATGAAGTAGGGGGCCTCGATCAGGTCGATGTTCTCCTCGCCGGTGAAGGTGCCGTCGTAGCCCTCCTTGCGCTGGGTGTACAGACCCCACCAGCGCAACCGGCCACGCAGGTCGGTCTTGTCGATGCTGTCGAACCCCTTCTTGGCGTAGATGTTCTCCACGCGGGCACGCACATCGAGGGACTCGGACTCCTTCTTGAACTCCTCATTGGGGTTGAGGGGCTCCCGGTCGCCGAGTGCCCACTGGCCTTCGCTGCGGGGCGTTTTGGCCTGAGTCATCAGAACTCCTGAACGTGGAGCCGAAGATCGCCGCGAGCGCCGGAACGTCACTGGTCCGGCGGCGCAGATCCGTCGGCCGGTATCGAGTGGACGGGTCTACGGCGTCAGGGCAGACAACAGCAGCAGCTGCACACGCGCTTGAAGTCGACATGCCGCCGCGCGACCAGCGCGACACTGCGCTGCAACGACGGGCCGGCGAACATGGCCCAAGTCTGCCACGGCACCCCCGCAGCGTCCCAACCGGCTGGAATTTCGGCTCGCCGTGAGCGCAACCCGCCTCTGCAAGACTCGGGGGGTGTTACCCGAGCTCACCGTGACCCCAGGTGCGGCATTCGGCGTCTACGTGCACGTCCCGTTCTGCGCCAGCCGGTGCGGCTACTGCGACTTCAACACCTACACCCCCGGCGAGTTGGGCACCCCCGGCGAGTTGGGCACCCCCGGCGAGTTCGGCTCGGCCACGCCGGACGGCTGGCTGGCGGCCCTGCGAACCGAACTGGCCCTGGCCGCCGCCACCGTGGGGGCGGTGCGGGTGGACACCGTGTTCGTCGGCGGCGGGACGCCCTCGCTGCTCGGGGCGCACCGGCTGGCCGAGGTGCTGGGGGCGGTCGGGGACAGCTTCGATCTCTCGGTCGGAACGGAGATCACCACCGAGGCCAACCCGGAGTCGACATCGCCGGAGTTCTTCGCCGCGATCCGGGCCGCCGGCTACACCCGCGTCTCACTGGGAATGCAATCGGCGGCGCCGCATGTGCTGGCTGCACTCGACCGGGCGCATTCACCCGGACGGGCGGTGGCCGCGGCACGTGAGGCCCTGGCCGCCGGTTTCGAGCACGTCAACATCGACCTCATCTACGGGACACCGGGGGAGTCCGACGAGGACCTGCTCCGTTCGGTGGACTGTGCACTGGACACCGGCGCGGACCATCTGTCGGCCTATGCGCTGGTGGTCGAGGACGGCACCGCACTGGCCCGCCGGGTCCGCCGCGGAGAGGTCGATTCCCCCGACGACGACGTCCTGGCCCATCGCTACCGGTTGCTCGACGAACGTCTGAGCGCCGCGGGCCTGCAGTGGTACGAGGTGTCGAATTGGAGCCGCCCGGGCGGGCAGTGCCGCCACAACCTCGGCTACTGGAACGGCGGCCAGTGGTGGGGTGCGGGCCCGGGTGCGCACAGCTTCGTCGGCGACATCCGATGGTGGAATGTCAAGCACCCCAGCGCCTACGCCGAACATCTCGGGGAGCATTCGTTACCGGTGGCGGATTTCGAACGCCTCGATACGCGGGCGCGCCACCTCGAGGAGGTGCTGCTGGGCATCCGCCTGCGTGACGGCTTGGCCGTCGGCCTTCTCAGCGAGACCGAGCGGGTACGGGCCCGCGCAGCCGTCGACGACGGTCTGCTCGACGCCGCCGGTGACCGACTCGTGCTCACCGACCGGGGTCGACTGCTGGCCGACGGCGTGGTGCGCACCGTCCTCGACGAAGGATGAGGCCGTGGGGCACCCCCTCCCGAGGGCCGGTGGCACTCGGCTGACTCGGGTGCTAATCCCGCTGCTCCGGACCCGTAAACTGGTCTCAGAACGAGGACGGCCGGGGCAGGTGGAGGTGAGCACAGATGAGCAACGCCGACGACCGACGCTTCGAGGTTCTGCGCGCCATCGTCGCCGACTTCGTCGCCACCAAGGAGCCCATCGGTTCCAAGGCGCTGGTGGAACGGCACAACCTCGGTGTCTCCAGTGCGACCGTGCGCAACGACATGGCCGTGCTCGAGGCCGAGGGGTACATCGCCCAGCCGCACACCAGTTCCGGGCGGGTGCCCACCGAGAAGGGCTACCGCGAGTTCGTCGACCGCCTCGACGGCGTCAAGCCGCTCTCGGCACCCGAGCGCCGGGCGATCCTGTCCTTCCTGGAATCCGGTGTGGATCTCGACGACGTGCTGCGCCGCGCGGTGCGGTTGCTCGCACAGCTCACCCGCCAGGTGGCCGTCGTGCAGTACCCGACGCTGTCGGCCTCGACCGTGCGTCATCTCGAGGTGGTCGCTCTGACCCCTGCCCGCTTGCTCATGGTGGTCATCACCGATTCCGGCCGGGTCGATCAGCGCATCGTCGAACTCGGCGACACCATCGACGACCATCAGCTCGGGCAACTGCGTGATCTGCTGGGCCAGGCGCTGGAGGGCAAGAAGCTCTCGGCCGCATCGGTCGCGGTGGCCGATCTGGCGCAGCGGATTCACGGACAGCAGGGCAAGCTGGGCAATGCGGTGGGACGCTCGGCGACGGTGTTGCTCGAGTCGCTCGTCGAGCACACCGAGGAGCGGCTGCTCCTGGGCGGCACCGCCAATCTGACTCGCAACACCGCCGACTTCGGCGGCTCGCTGCGGCCGGTGCTGGAGGCCCTCGAGGAACAGGTTGTGGTCCTGCGTCTGTTGGCCGCCCAGCAGGAGGCCGGAAAGGTCACCGTGCGAATCGGGCATGAGACCGAGGTCGAGGAGATGGCCGGCACATCGGTGGTCAGCACCGCTTACGGCAGTTCGGGAACGGTCTTCGGCGGGATGGGCGTCGTCGGTCCCACCCGGATGGACTACCCCGGGACGATGGCCAATGTGGCCGCCGTCGCCATGTACATCGGCGAAGTCCTCGGCCATCGCGCCGGCTGAAACAGAACTAAGCAGACGGAGAGGTCAGCGTGGCACGCGACTACTACGGAATCCTCGGCGTGAGCCGGGGAGCCAGCGACGCGGAGATCAAACGCGCCTACCGCAGGCTCGCCCGGGAACTGCATCCCGACATCAACCCCGCCGAGGAGGACAGGTTCAAGGAGATCAGCACCGCATATGAGGTGTTGACCGATCCCGAGAAGCGCCGCATCGTCGACCTCGGCGGTGATCCGCTGTCCACCGCGGGCGCCGGCGGCGGATTCGCCGGGTTCGGCGGCCTCGGTGATGTTTTCGAGGCGTTCTTCGGAGGCGGGGTCGGCTCACGCGGCCCGATCGGCCGGGTGCGTCCCGGTTCGGACTCGCTGCTGCGGATGCGGCTGACCCTCGAGGACTGCGCGACCGGCATCACCAAGGGCGTCACGGTCGACACCGCCGTGCTGTGCGACCTGTGCCAGGGCCGGGGCACCCACGGCGACTCGCGTCCCTCGACCTGCGACATCTGCCGCGGCGCCGGTGAGGTGCAGAGTGTTCAGCGCTCCCTGCTCGGACAGATCATGTCCACCCGGCCGTGTCCGAACTGCGCGGGTGTCGGCGAGGTGATCCACGACCCGTGCCAACGGTGCTCCGGTGACGGCCGGGTTCGCGCCCGCCGGGAGATCAGCGTCAAGATCCCGGCCGGGGTCGCCGACGGGATGCGGGTGCGACTGGCCGCCCAGGGCGAGGTCGGCCCGGGAGGCGGACCGGCCGGCGACCTCTACGTCGAGGTCCACGAGAAACCCCACGATGTCTTCCTGCGCGACGGCGACGACGTGCACTGCACCGTCTCGGTGCCGATGGCCGACGCCGCGCTGGGCACGACGGTCACGGTGTCCGGCATCCCCGACGGCGAGGTCGAGATCACCATCGCTGCGGGCACCCAACCCGGTTCGGTGACCACACTGCGCGGCCAGGGCATGCCGAGGCTTCGCTCCGAGGTCCGCGGTGACCTGCACGCCCATATCGAGGTGACGGTGCCGACCAAGCTGGATGCCCGCACGCGCGAGTTGCTGGCCGAGATCAAGGCCGCGGCCGGTGATCGGCCGAGCGTGAAGTCGACACGGGCCGAGACCGGCCCGACTCAGTCCGGCGGCCTTTTCAGCCGCCTCCGCGAAACATTCAGCGGCCGTTAAGAATTGGGGCCGTTAAGAATTGGGGCCGTTAAGAATTGGGGCCGTTGAGCTTTGGTAGCCACCCTCTTCTACGCTGAGTCGCTGCCGGAGGTCGGCGGGCTCGCCGTCGTCGATGGCGAGGAAGGCTTCCATGCCGCGACGGTCAGGCGGATCCGCCCGGGGGAGACGCTGATGATCTCCGACGGCGCCGGGACCGTCGCCGATTGCGTCGTCGAGCACGCCGACAAGGCGTCACTGAGTGCGCGGGTGCGTCAGCGGCGCAGCGTCGCGGCGCCCCAGCCGCCGGTGACCGTGGTGCAGGCGATCCCGAAGTCGGAGCGTTCCGAACTCGCCGTCGAACTGGCCACCGAAGCCGGCGCCGACGAGTTCGTGCCGTGGCAGGCGGAGCGTTGCGTCGCCCGCTGGGACGGCGATCGCGCCGCCAAGGGTCTGCGCCGCTGGCGGGCGGTGGCGCGTTCGGCGGCGCGGCAGTCCCGTCGGCCGCACATCCCCGACGTCGCCGATCCGATGTCCACCGCCGCTCTCGCCGCAGACCTCGCCAGGCGGGTATCCGGGGGTGCGGTGGTGCTGGCGTTGCACGAATCGGCCGACCGCCTGATGGCCGAGGAGCCCCTGGCGCAGGCCGCATCGATCGTGTTGCTGGTCGGACCCGAAGGCGGCATCGGTGAGGGTGAGCTCGACATGCTGGTCGCAGCCGGTGCGCGACCAGTCCGGCTCGGTCACGACGTGCTGCGCACCTCGACGGCGGCGGCGGTCGCGCTCGGCGCGATCGGTGTGCTGACCGGCCGCTGGCGGTAGAATCGCCCCTGATGACAGCCCGCGAGACATCGGTGCGCAGCACCATGACTGTTCCACCCGACCTCGTCATGGGCCTGCTGGGTTCGGCCGACGAGAATCTTCGTGTCCTCGAATCGGGCCTGACCGCCCAGATCCATGTCCGCGGCAACACCGTCACGCTGTCGGGTGCGGCTGCCGAGGTGGCGCTGGCCGAACGGGTCGTCTCCGAACTCATCGCGATCGTCGCCGGCGGGCAGTTGCTGACCCCGGATGCGGTGCGCCGCAGCATCGCGATGGTTAAAGGCTCGGACGGGGAGGGAGAAGCCTCGCCCGCCGAGGTTCTGACACTGGACATTCTGTCGCGACGCGGAAAGACCATCCGCCCCAAGACCCTCAACCAGAAGCACTACGTCGACGCCATCGACGCCAACACCGTCGTCTTCGGTGTGGGTCCGGCCGGCACCGGCAAGACCTACCTGGCGATGGCCAAGGCGGTGCAGGCTCTGCAGAGCAAGCAGGTCAACCGCATCATCCTCACCCGGCCCGCGGTGGAGGCCGGGGAACGCCTGGGATTTCTGCCCGGCACCCTGAGCGAGAAGATCGACCCGTATCTGCGACCGCTCTACGACGCCCTGCACGACATGATGGATCCCGCGGCCATCCCGAAACTGATGAGCGCCGGCGTCATCGAGGTCGCGCCGCTGGCGTACATGCGTGGCCGCACCCTCAACGACTCGTTCATCATCCTCGACGAGGCGCAGAACACCACAACCGAACAGATGAAGATGTTCCTCACCCGCCTCGGGTTCGGCTCGAAAATCGTCGTGACAGGCGATATCACTCAGGTCGACCTCCCCGGCGGTTCACGGTCGGGGCTTCGCGCCGTGATCGACATCCTCGACGGAATCGACGATATCCACTTCTCCGAACTCACCAGCGCCGACGTCGTCCGCCATCGGCTGGTGTCGGAGATCGTCGACGCCTACGAGGCGCATGCCAAAGCCCTCGACCGGCCGGGCATCAGTCGCGCCCAGCGCCGGACACGACGGTAGGGCGGGTTCGCAGGTGAGCATCGAGGTCTCCAACGAGTCCGGGGTCGACGTCTCCGAAGAGGAACTGATCAGCGTCGCGCGGTTCGTCATCCGCAAGATGAAGGTGAACCCTGCCGCGGAACTGTCGATGGTGCTGCTGGACCTCAATGCCATGGCGGACCTGCACATGCGGTGGATGGACCTGCCGGGCCCCACCGACGTCATGAGCTTTCCCATGGACGAGCTCGAACCCGGTGGGCGCCCCGATGCGCCCGAGCCGGGTCCGTCCATGCTCGGCGACATCGTGTTGTGTCCGCAGTTCGCCGCCGAGCAGGCCGCCGGCGCCGGTCACAGCCTCGGCCACGAACTGGCGTTGCTGACCGTCCACGGCGTGCTGCACCTGCTCGGGTACGACCACGCCGAGCCCGACGAGGAGCGCGAGATGTTCGCGCTGCAGCGCCAGCTGCTCGAGGAGTGGGTGGCCGAGCAGGTCGAGTCCTATCAGTTCGACCGCCAGGCCGAGCGGGACCGCCGCCTGCTCGACAAGTCGCGGTACTTCGACAATTGACCGGACGGGACCGTTGACCGGATTGGGACCGCTGATCGGCGCGATCGCGCTGATCCTGCTCGGGGGACTGTTCTCCGCCGTCGATGCCGCCATCGGGACGGTGTCGCTGGCGCGCGTCGAGGAGCTTCTGCGCGACGAACGCCCCGGCGCCGGTCGGCTGGTGCAGATCGTGCGGGAGCGCCCGCGCTATGTGAATCTCGTTGTTCTGCTGCGTATCGCATGCGAGGCCGCCGCCACGGTGCTGCTCGCCCGGTATCTGAGCGACCACATGCACCTGACGTGGGCGCTGCTCACCGCGGCGGTGGTGATGACGATCATCAGCTTCGTCGTCGTCGGCGTCGGCCCCCGCACGCTCGGTCGGCAGAAGGCCTACCCGATCGCGCTGGTGTCGGCGCTTCCCCTGCAGGCCATCTCGGTGCTGCTCGCCCCGATCAGCCGGTTGCTCATCCTTGTCGGCAACGCGCTCACGCCCGGAAAGGGATTCCGCAACGGCCCGTTCTCCTCGGAGATCGAGTTGCGCGAGGTCGTCGACATGGCGCAGCGCAGCGGCGTCGTGGCCGACGACGAACGGCGCATGATTCAGTCGGTGTTCGAACTGGGCGACACCCCGGCCCGCGAGGTGATGGTGCCCCGCACCGAGATGGTGTGGATCGAGTCCGACAAGCACGCGGGTCAGGCCACCTCGCTGGCCATCCGCAGCGGCCATTCGCGGATCCCGGTGATCGGTGACGACGTCGACGACATCGTCGGGGTCGTCTATCTCAAAGACCTGGTGCGGCGCACCTATTACTCCGGCAACGCCGGACGTGAGGTGCAGGTCTCGGACGTGATGCGGCCGGCGGTGTTCATCCCGGACTCCAAGCCGCTCGACGATCTGCTGCGCGAGATGCAGCGGGACCGGATCCACATGGCCCTGCTGGTCGACGAATACGGCGCGACGGCGGGTCTGGTGACCATCGAGGACGTCCTCGAGGAGATCGTCGGCGAGATCGCCGACGAGTACGACGTCGACGAGGTGTCGCCCATCGAGTCCCTGGGGGAGGGCCGTCACCGGGTGTCGGCGCGGCTGCCGATCGAGGACGTCGGGGAGATCTACGACATCGAGTTCGACGAGGACCTCGACGTCGACACCGTCGGCGGCCTGCTGGCTCTCGAACTCGGCCGGGTCCCACTGCCCGGCGCGGAGGTCGTCTCGCACGGGCTGCGGCTTCGCGCCGAGGGCGGCGCCGACCGCCACGGCCGCGTCCGCGTCGGCACGGTGCTCATCGAACGCGCCGGGACCGACGGCGACGAGTCCGCCGATGGCTGAGTTGCGCTCTGAGTTCCGGTCCGGCTTCGTCTGCTTCGTCGGCAGGCCCAACACCGGCAAGTCGACGCTGACCAACGCCCTCGTCGGGGAGAAGGTCGCGATCACCTCCAGCCGACCGCAGACCACCCGGCACACCATCCGCGGCATCGTGCACCGCGATGATTTCCAGATCATCCTCGTCGACACGCCCGGACTGCACCGGCCGCGCACCCTGCTCGGCAAGCGGCTCAACGACCTCGTCCGCGACACCTACTCCGATGTCGACGTGATCGGCCTGTGCATCCCCGCCGACGAGGCGATCGGTCCGGGTGACCGCTGGATCTACGAGCAGATCCGCGCCGTCGCGCCCAAGACCACCCTCGTCGTGATCGTCACCAAGATCGACAAGGTTCCTCGCGAGCGCGTCGCCGCCCAACTCCTCGCGGTCGACGAACTCGCCGGCGAACACTGCGCCGCCATCGTGCCGGTGTCGGCCACCAGGGGCGAGCAGATCGACGTGCTGATCGCCGCCCTCGTCGAGCACCTCCCCGCCGGACCCGCGTACTACCCCGACGGCGAACTCACCGACGAACCCGAAGAGGTCCTCATGGCGGAGTTCATCCGCGAGGCCGCCCTGGAGGGCGTGCGCGACGAGATGCCGCACTCGCTGGCGGTGGTGATCGATGAGATGAGTCCCCGCGAGGGCCGCGATGACCTCATCGACGTGCGGGCCCTCATCTATGTCGAGCGCGACAGCCAGAAGGGCATCGTGATCGGTAAGGGTGGCGCCCGCCTCAAGGAGGTCGGCACCACCGCGCGCCGGCAGATCGAGCGGCTGCTGGGCACCAAGGTGTTCCTGGAGCTGCGGGTCAAGGTGGCCAAGAACTGGCAGCAGGACCCCAAGCAGCTGGGCCGGCTGGGTTTCTAGCCGGTCTGAGTGTCCCTGCCCGATGTCGTCGCTCCGCGGTGACAGACTGGTCGGATGCGGCTGTACCGGGACCGGGCGGTCGTTCTGCGCCAGCACAAGCTCGGCGAGGCCGACCGCATCGTCACGCTTCTGACCCGCGAACACGGACTGGTTCGCGCGGTCGCCAAGGGTGTGCGCCGCACCCGCAGCAAGTTCGGCTCCCGGCTCGAACCGTTCGCCCACATCGACGTCCAGCTGCATCCCGGCCGCAACCTCGACATCGTCACCCAGGTGGTCTCCATCGACGCCTTCACCACCGACATCGTCAGCGACTACGGCCGGTACACCTGCGCGTGCGCGGTGCTGGAGACCGCAGAGCGGATCGCCGGTGAGGAGCGGGCACCGGCTCCGGCGCTGCACCGGCTCACCGTCGGGGCGCTGCGGGCGGTGGCCGACGCCAGCCACCCCCGTGAACTCGTGCTGGACGCTTACCTCCTGCGCGCCATGGGCGTCGCCGGCTGGGCGCCTTCGCTCACCGAGTGCGCACGCTGCGCCACACCGGGCCCGCACCGCGCCTTCCACATCGGTGCCGGCGGCAGTGTCTGCATGCACTGCCGCCCATCGGGATCTGTCACCCCGCCGCAGCCGGTGCTCGATCTGATGTCGGCGCTCTACGAGGGCGACTGGGAGACCGCCGAGGCCTCGACCGGCCCGCACCGCAGCCACGCCAGCGGGCTGGTGGCCGCACACCTGCAGTGGCATCTGGAACGCCAGCTGCGGACGCTGCCGCTGGTGGAGCGCGCGAACTCCCGGCCCGTCGACCATGACAGGCAAAACGTCAGGCAGGATGTGCCCCATGGCGACGAACCGGGTGGCCGGCTCCTTGCGGGGGGCTGAGCGCAGGCGGGGGGAGCGGTTTCCCCAGTTGCCGCCGCCGCCGCCGGACTACCCGGTCTTCCCCGACACCTCGGCCTGGCCGGTGGTCTTCCCCGACCTGCCGCCCGCTCCCGGCGGCGGCCCGCGCCGGCCGCCGCAGCACCCCAGCCGGGCTGTGCCGCCGGCGATCCCCGCCGATCAGCTGCCCCGGCACGTGGCCATCGTCATGGACGGCAACGGGCGGTGGGCCACCCAGCGTGGTCTGAGTCGCACCGAGGGCCACAAGATGGGCGAGGCGGTGCTGATCGACATCACTTGCGGTGCAATCGAACTCGGCATCAAGAACCTGTCGGTGTATGCGTTCTCCACCGAGAACTGGCGGCGCAGCGCCGACGAGGTGCGATTCCTGATGGGCTTCAACCGCGAGGTGGTGCGCCGCCGGCGGGAGAACCTCGACATCATGGGCGTGAACATGCGCTGGGTGGGCTCACGCGCGCGGATGTGGCGCAGCGTCATCAAGGAGTTCACGATCGCCGAGGACATGACCGTCGGCAACGACGTCATCATGGTGAACTACTGCGTCAATTACGGCGGCCGGGCTGAGATCGCCGAGGCCGCCAAACACATCGCCCGTGAAGCCGCCGCAGGCCGTATCGACCCCGAACGCGTGGACGAGCACATGATCAGCGAGCATCTGCACCGGCCCGACATCCCCGACGTGGACCTGTTCATCCGGACCTCCGGTGAGCAGCGTGCCAGCAACTTCATGCTGTGGCAGGCCGCATACGCCGAATACGTGTTCCAGGACAAACTGTGGCCGGACTACGACCGCCGCGACCTGTGGGCGGCATGCGAGGAGTACGTGCGTCGCAACCGGCGGTTCGGCAGCGCGTGAGCCTGCAACGGGTCCTTGCCGGTGTGCTTCCCGCCCAGACCCGCGACGACGGTGCGGTGACCGTCGCCTACGAGGGCACCGTCGCCTCGCTGCGGACACTGCGGATCGCCGAGGACCTGGAGCTGATCTCGCTGGTGCAACTGCTGGCACAGAATGTTCCGCTCAGCGCCGGGCTCCGCAGGACCGTCGCGGCGCAGGCCGAGAAGACCACCCTGGGCACGGTCATCCTGGTCGAGTTGAGCGCCACGACCGCCGACGTGGTGCTGCGCTACAACTTTCCGGCGGCCGGACTCAGTGACTCGGCGTTGCAGACACTGGTGCTGATGGTGCTGTCGGCCGGCGCCGAGGCGAGCCGCGCGGTCGGTTGAACGCAGCGTCAACCGCAGTCGGGACACACGCCGAACAACTCGATGGTGTGGCCGACGTCGGTGAAGCCGTGCCGGGCGGCCACGTCAGCCGCCCAGGCCTCCACCTCTCGGCCGCTGAGTTCGACAGCCGAGCCGCAGCGTCGGCACACCAGGTGATGGTGGTGATGCGGTGCCGCACAGCGGCGGTACACCGACTCGCCGGTGTCGGTGCGCACCGAGTCGACGAGTCCGGAGGTCTCCAGCGTCTGCAGCGTGCGGTAGACGGTCGTCAGTCCGATGTTCTCGCCGCGGTGGCGGAGTTCGTCGTGCAGTTCCTGCGCCGACCGGAACTCGTCGAGTTCGTCGAGCAGGGCGATGATCGCCGCGCGCTGGCGGGTGTTCCGCACGCCCGCGTTAGTGGAAACCATTTCCATTAAAATAGCAGTCCGCAGCGGTGTCGCTACGCTGAGAGCCTGATTAGGCCCAATCAAAGGAGTGTGTGAGCGCCGTGGCGTCCGTGATCGATTCGGTGGTCAACCTGGCCAAGCGACGGGGACTGGTGTACCCGTGCGGCGAGATCTACGGCGGCACCCGCTCGGCGTGGGACTACGGCCCGCTCGGGGTCGAACTCAAGGAGAACATCAAGCGTCAGTGGTGGCGCTCGGTGGTCACCGGCCGAGACGACGTGGTCGGTCTGGACTCCTCGATCATCCTGCCGCGTGAGGTGTGGGTGGCCTCCGGTCACGTGGAGGTGTTCAACGACCCGCTGGTGGAATGCCTGAGCTGCCACAAGCGGCACCGGCAGGACCACATGCAGGAGGCGCACTTTGAAAAGAAGGGGGCGAAGGAAGGCGTCTCGTCTCCCGAGTCGGTCCCGATGACCGAGATCGTCTGCGCCGACTGCGGCACCAAGGGGCAGTGGACCGAGCCGCGCGAGTTCAACATGATGCTCAAGACCTACCTCGGCCCGATCGAGAGCGAGGAGGGACTGCACTATCTGCGCCCCGAGACCGCGCAGGGCATCTTC
This sequence comes from Mycobacteriaceae bacterium, assembly GCA_037141465.1. Lineage (GTDB taxonomy): Bacteria > Actinomycetota > Actinomycetes > Mycobacteriales > Mycobacteriaceae > Mycobacterium. The sequence goes on from JBAXCK010000009.1 coordinate 33,055, forward strand.
GTCAACTTCGCCAACGTCGTCACCACCGCGCGCAAGAAGCCACCGTTCGGCATCGGTCAGATCGGCAAGAGCTTCCGCAACGAGATCACCCCGGGCAACTTCATCTTCCGCACCCGGGAGTTCGAGCAGATGGAGATGGAGTTCTTCGTCGAGCCCGACACCGCCAAACAGTGGCACCAGTACTGGATAGACACCCGCCTGCAGTGGTATGTCGACCTCGGTATCAAGCGCGACAACCTGCGTCTGTTCGAGCATCCCCGGGAGAAGCTGTCGCACTACTCCGACGGCACCACCGACATCGAGTACAAGTTCGGTTTCGCCGGCAACCCGTGGGGTGAGCTGGAGGGCATCGCAAACCGCACCAACTTCGACCTGTCCACGCACTCCAAGCACTCCGGGGTGGACCTGTCCTACTACGACCAGGCAACCGACACCCGCTACGTCCCCTACGTCATCGAGCCGGCAGCCGGGCTCACCCGGTCGTTCATGGCGTTCCTGGTCGACTCCTACGCCGAGGACGAGGCGCCCAACGCCAAGGGCGGTATCGACAAGCGCACCGTGCTGCGACTCGACCCGCGACTGGCGCCGGTCAAGGCGGCGGTGCTGCCGCTGTCGCGCAACGAGGATCTGAGCCCCAAGGCCCGCGATCTGGCCGCCGAGTTACGCAAGCACTGGAACGTCGAGTTCGACGACGCCGGCGCGATCGGCCGGCGCTATCGCCGCCAGGATGAGATCGGCACGCCGTTCTGCGTCACGGTCGACTTCGACACTCTCGAGGACCAGGCGGTCACTGTGCGTGACCGCGATGCGATGAGCCAGGAGCGGGTGAGCCTGGACAAGGTGGTCGGTTATCTGGCCACGCGGCTGCCGGGTTGCTGACGCACCGTTAGAACCGGCCCCCGCCGCCGAGCAGGTCGCCGCCGCCCTGGGATCCGCCGTAGGTGGTCGACGTCCAACCGCCGCCGCCTCCGCCACCGAATCCGCCGCCGTAGCCGCCGCCGAACCCGCCGGTGAGGATGTTGCCGAGGATGATGCCGCCGACCATCGCACCCATGTCGGACTGCCCGCCGCGGTAGCGGTTCTGGTACTCGCGCTGGCCGGCCTGCACGTCGTCGTTGGCCAGTTGCTGAGCCTGTGCGGCCAGCAGCGAGGCGCCGTTGGCGCGTTGGATGGCCTCGCTGAGGTCGGTCTTGCTGACCGTCTGCGCCGCCTCGAGCTGGCGCACCGCCTCGTTGAGCCGGGTGCGGGCCTCGGGTCCGATACTGCCGCGGCGGGTGTCGATGTAGTCCGACACCGACCGCACCCGTGACTGCGCGGTGAACAACGCCTGCTCGTAGGCCTTGGTCAGGCGGTCGGTGGCCTCACGCTCCTCGGTGACGGTCGCCAGCAGCCGGTCGAGGTCGGCGTCGGCCTGGGTCAGCTGGGTGAAGGCACCCAGCGGATCAGCAGCGCCGTTGGCCTGGGCATTGGTGACGGCCTTGACCGCGGCGTCGCGGGCCGCCGAGAGTTCAGTCGCCTTGGCCAGCCCGCCCTGTGCCAACTGTGAGCCGGCGGCGCTGATGCCCTTCTGGATGTCCTCGATGGAGGCCGGCAGTGTGGCGACCGCCTTGCGAATGTCGCTGGCGGCGCTGTCCACCGCGTCGAGCATCGTATTGGCCTGCTGCAGAGCGGATTCGGCTCCCCGCACGCAGTCGACCAACTCGCCGATCTCGCCGGCGCCGATCTTGGCGGAAAGCTCACGCCCCTGGGTGATGGCCTTCTCGGCGAATCCCACCCGCTCACGCGCGGCGTTGACATTGCGCGCCACCGACGCCAGTGCGGTCTCGGCGAACTCGCCCTTGAGTGCGGTCAGCTTCTGCTCGCAGGGCTCCAGTCGGGCGGTGACCGTCACCAACTGCTGCGTCAGTACGTCCAGGCGTTCGGGTGCGTTGAAGACAAGATCGCGCATCTGATGAAACGCCTCGGTCTGGGTCTCCAGTTCGCGATTGGCCTTTGCCGCCGCGACGACCACGCGGGTCAGTAGATCGCGGCGTTCGGTGATCGGTTCGGGCACGCGGTCGTCGAGCTGCTGTCGCACGGTGAACGCCTGCTTGAGCGTGTTGCGGGCGGTGTCGACCGCAGCGGCGAACGGCGCTGTCGGCTCCTGGCCGAACTCCTCGACGGCAAGCGCGAGTTCGTTGGCGCTGGTGCGCACGGCGTTGTCCACCTTCACCACGATCGTGCGGGAAAGCTCGTCGAGCGCCTCGATCGGGACCGAGGCCAGCGCGGCCGGATCACTCGGGTCGACGTTCTGGGCGGCGGCGACGTCGGCCTCATGGCGCCTGCGCTTGCGTCGCCGGCTCAGCAGCGCCACACCACCGACGCCGACCAGGCCGGTGCCGGCGACCACCGCGACGGGTACCAGCGGGATGGAACCGCCGCCGCCCTTGGTCATCGATCCCAGTCCGTTGGCGGCGGCGATGGCCGCGCCCGCCCAGTCGTTCTTCGTCAATGCCGGCACGATCATGTCGCGGCGGATGTTGTCGACCTTGGTCGAGCTGCCGCCGGCCATCTGGTTGGGAACCACGAATCCGTAGGAGCGGTCCTTGGTGGCGACGGCCAGGATCGCGTCCTGATCGCTGAGATCGCTGATCTTGAACGTCTGCTGGGTCCAGTCGAAGCCGCTCTTGGGGGCGAAGGAGTCCACGTAGACCACCCAGAGCCGGACGCGGTGCTCGGTGTACAGCTGGTCCACCGCTTTCTGCACGTCGGCCAGCTGGCGGTCATTAAGGGCGCCCGCATTGTCGGTGACGTAGTCGGGAAGCCGGAAGGGTGGCTCGGCCGAGGCCGGGAACGCCAGCAGGGCCCCGCCCATGACGGCGGCCACCAGGGCCGCGGCGAGCAGACTGAACAGGCGGGCGATGCGCATGAGGGCCAATGTAGTAGCCCGTGGACCCCGGCAGCGCCGCGCCAGCAAAACTTGACACACTGTGAGTTGACCATGGATCCCTACGACGAGGCCGCCCGCGAACGGCTGGTCGCCGAACCCGCAAAGGGTGCCGCGCTGCCCGGAACCAGCAGTGAGCACCGCACCGACTTCGCCCGGGACCGCGCCCGTGTGCTGCACAGCGCCGCACTGCGTCGCCTGGCCGACAAGACGCAGGTGGTCGGGCCGCGGGAGAGCGACAACCCGCGCACCCGGCTGACACACTCGCTGGAGGTGGCGCAGATCGGCCGCGGCATGGCGGCTCCGCTCGGCTGCGATCCCGACCTGGTCGACCTGGCCGGCCTGGCGCACGACATCGGCCACCCCCCGTACGGCCACAACGGCGAACGCGCGCTGGACGAGTACGCCGCGGACTGCGGCGGATTCGAGGGCAACGCGCAGAACTTCCGCATCCTCACCCGGCTGGAACCGAAGGTCCTCGACGCGCAGGGCCGCAGCGCCGGCCTCAACCTCACCCGGGCCGCACTCGACGCCGTCACCAAATATCCGTGGCAACGTCGCGGCGGTGGCGGCAAGTTCGGCATCTACGCCGACGACGCCGCGATCGCCGGCTGGGTGCGCACCGGAGCACCGGAGGGCAGGCCGTGCCTGGAGGCACAGGTGATGGACTGGGCCGACGACGTCGCCTACTCCGTGCACGACGTCGAGGACGGCGTGATCTCCGGACGCATCGACCTGCGGGTGCTCGCCGATGACGACGCCGCGGCCGCGCTGGCCCGGCTGGGGGCGTCGGTCTACGGGTCCGGACCCGAACCCGACGATCTGGAAGAGGCGGCGCATCGGCTCTCACAGCTGCCGGTGGTCATCGACGCCGGGGGTTACGACGGCACCCTGGCCGCCTCGGTGGCGCTCAAACGATTGACCAGTGAACTCGTCGGTCGATTCGCCTCGGCCGCAGTCGCCGAGACCCGCCGCGCCGCCGGCCCTGGACCGCTGGCCCGCTACCAGGCGGAGCTGCTCGTGCCGGCGACGGTGCGCGCCGAAGTGGCGGTGCTCAAGACACTGGCGTTGCAGTTCATCATGTCCGACCCCCGCCATCTGGACCTGCAGGCCCGCCAGCGCGAGCGGGTCGCGCGGGTGGCGGACCGGTTGATGGCCGCGGCGCCGGACGCCCTCGATCCGCTCTTTGCTCCCGCCTTCGCCGCCGCGCCCGACGGCGCCGAACGCAAGCGGGTGGTCGTCGACCAGATCGCCTCGTTCACCGAGGGTCGGCTGGAGCGAATCGACGCCGCGGCCGACGGCTCTACACTGGCCCGGTGAGCAGCGCGGTCAGCGGGGGAGCCAGCCGGAAGGGCCGCATCCCCGACCGCGATATCGCCGCCATCCGCGAACGCGTCCGCATCGAGGACATCGTCGGCGACTACGTACAACTCAGACGCGCCGGCGCGGACTCGATGAAGGGTCTGTGCCCCTTCCACGACGAGAAGTCCCCGTCGTTCCACGTGCGGCCCAACCACGGCCACTTCCACTGCTTCGGCTGCGGCGAGGGCGGCGACGTCTATGCCTTCCTGCAGAAGATCGAACACGTCAGCTTCGTTGAGGCGGTCGAGACGCTGGCCGACCGGATCGGCTACACCGTCACCTACACCGGCGGTGGTGCCGGCGTGCAGCGCGACCGGGGCAGCCGCAGCCGGCTGGTGGCCGCCAACGCCGCCGCACAGGAGTTCTATTCCGCGGCATTGGAATCCGAGGAGGCCGCTGCGGCGCGCCAGTACCTCACCGAGCGCAATTTCGACGCCGCGGCGGCGGTGAAGTTCGGCTGCGGGTTCGCGCCCTCGGGTTGGGACTCGCTGACCAAGCATCTGGTGCGCAAGGGATTCGAGTTCAAAGAGCTTGAGGGGGCCGGGCTTTCGCGCGAAGGGCGGCGCGGTCCGATCGACCGCTTCCACCGCCGGCTGCTGTGGCCGATTCGCAGCGCGTCGGGGGAGACCGTCGGATTCGGGGCGCGGCGCATCTTCGACGACGACCCGATCGAGGCCAAGTACGTCAACACACCCGAAACCGTGCTCTACAAGAAATCCTCGGTGCTGTTCGGCATCGACCTGGCCAAGCGCGACATCGCCAAGGGCCATCAGGCCGTCGTCGTCGAGGGTTATACCGACGTGATGGCCATGCACCTGGCCGGTGTCACCACCGCCGTCGCCTCGTGCGGCACCGCGTTCGGCGACGAGCACCTGTCGATGCTGCGCCGGCTGATGATGGACGACAAATTCTTCAAGGGCGAACTGATCTACGTCTTCGACGGCGACGCCGCCGGACAGGCCGCCGCGATCAAGGCCTTCGCCGGGGAACAGAACCTCGCGGGACAGAGCTTCGTCGCGGTGGCCGCCGACGGGATGGACCCGTGTGATCTGCGACTGAGATCCGGTGACGCCGCGCTGCGGGATCTGGTGGCGCGCCGGACCCCGCTCTTCGAGTTCGCCATCCGCAGCGCGCTCGCCGAACACGACCTGGACAACGCCGAAGGTCGGGTGGCCGCACTGCGTCGGTGCGTGCCGATGGTGGCGCAGATCAAGGATCCGAGCCTGCGCGACGAGTACGCCCGCCAACTCGCGGGCTGGGTCGGTTGGGCCGATGTGGCGCAGGTGATCGGACGGGTGCGCGACGAGGCCAGGCGCAAGCCGGGCGCACGCATGACCCGCGACCAGCCGGCGCGACCGGAACCGGCCGGTGGCCGGCCCGACCCGAAAGACCCCACCCTGTGGCCGCAACGTGAGGCGCTCAAGGCGGCGCTGCAGTATCCGGCGCTGGCCGGGCCGGTGTTCGACTCGCTGACACAGGAGAGCTTCACCCACCCCGGTTACGCCGCGGTGCGCGCCGTGATCGAGAAGGCCGGCGGGGTCGCCTCCGGCATCACCGGCGCCCAGTGGCTCGACGCGCTGCGCGAACACGCCCCGACGCCCGCGGTCGAGGGACTCATCAGCGAACTCAGCGTCGAGACCATCAAGGTCGACGACGACGAACGCCTCCCGCGCTACATCGGCGGCGTTCTGGCCCGGCTTCAGGAGGTCTGGGTCGGGCGCCAGGTGGCCGAGGTCAAGTCCAAGCTGCAGCGGATGTCTCCGGTGGAACAGGGCGACGAGTACCACGCGTTATTCGGAGATCTGGTGGCCCTGGAGGCCTACCGGCGCAGCCTGCTGCAGCAGGCCAGCGGCGACGACCTGACGGCCTGAGCCGACTCGGGTTAGAGTTGGTCTATGGCTAGCTCGCACCCGATCCGCATCGCCGCGGCCGGCATCCTCGCCGGCGCCGCGCTGGTGGTGCCGGCTCTGGCGGTCTCCGCCACGCCCGCGTCGACGACGGCAACCGGACAGTGCCTCGCCTGGTTCGGCTCGCGCGATGACGGGCAGTGCATCGGCTACTCCAATGGTTCACCGACCTATATCGGCACGCCGAACCTCGGTGTCTTCGGACCGAACTACGGCGGGTTGGGTGTCACGTCCGGCCCGCTCCTGCCGGGACAGACGATTAACCAGGGTCTTGCGCCCTAGGGCCGATCCAGCTCGATCTCGGTCAGTTCCACAATCGTCGGGTTGGTCATCGTCGGATCCGGTGACACCCGTTCGGCGATCTTGCGGCGTCCCGCGTCGATCACCGTCTTCGTGGCGGGATGTCCGGTGACCGCGCGGTAGGTCTCGACGAGCTGCTCGTAGCGCTCACGGCCCGCCTTGGTGCCCAGCACATAACCCGCGGCCAGCACGGCCACATACCCGATCACGCCACCATCCTGCCTGACGCGTGCGGCTTTGGGGCAAGCCCCCCGGGTAGGCTAAAGTTCCCTGCGGCCCGCGCGCAGCGCGTGTGCGGGAGCGGTCCCCTGTAGCTCAATTGGCAGAGCTCCCGACTGTTAATCGGGCGGTTGATGGTTCGAGTCCATCCGGGGGAGC
>JBAXCK010000010.1:0-39563 GCA_037141465.1 Mycobacteriaceae bacterium
CTCGGGCCGCGCCCCGACGAGCCCGGCCCCCCGATCGGCGGGCCGGTGTCGTATCGGCCGGAGGTCACCCAACGGCTCGCCGCCGACGCGGCGGTGATCATCGCCCGCTATCCGGAGTCACGCTCGGCGCTGCTGCCGCTGCTGCATCTGGTGCAGGCGGAGGACGGCTACGTCACCGCGGCCGGGATCGCCTTCTGTGCAACCCAACTCGGGCTGACCGACGCCGAGGTGACGGCGGTGGCGACGTTCTACTCGATGTACCGGCGCACGCCCACCGGTGACTATCTGGTCGGCGTGTGCACCAACACGCTGTGCGCGATCATGGGCGGCGACGCGATCCTCGACACGCTGGAGGCCGAACTCGGCGTGCACGCCGGGCAGACCACGGCCGACGGACTGGTCACCCTCGAGCACATCGAGTGCAACGCCGCCTGCGACTACGCGCCGGTGGTCATGGTCAACTGGGAGTTCTTCGACAACCAAACCCCCTCCAGTGCCACCGAACTGGTGAACGCACTGCGCACCGGTACAGCCGTCGCACCCACCCGCGGTGCGCCGCTGTGCCCTTTCCGCACCACCGCGCGCACCCTGGCCGGCCTCGGTGAGCCGGTCGCCGACGACAGCGGTCCCGGCGAGGCGACACTGGCGGGCCTGCACGTGTTCCGGGAGGAGCAATGAGCTCGATACTGAAGCCGGTGCTGAGCCGGTTCTGGGACGAAACCCAGCCGTGGACGTTGCAGACCTATCTGAGCCACGACGGCTATCAGGGCCTGCGCCGCGCACTGGACATGACACCGGAGGACGTCGTCACCACGGTGAAGGACTCCGGCCTGCGCGGCCGCGGCGGTGCGGGCTTCCCCACCGGCACCAAGTGGTCCTTCATCGACCGCACGTCGGCCAAACCCAAATACCTGGTGATCAACGCCGACGAGTCCGAACCCGGCACCTGCAAGGACACGCCGCTCATGCTGACCACCCCGCACTTCCTCGTCGAGGGCGCGATCATCGCCGCCTACGCGATCGGGGCGCGGCACGCGTTCATCTATCTGCGCGGCGAGGTGGTGCCGGTGTTGCGCCGGCTGCAGGCCGCGGTGGCCGAGGCCTACGACGCCGGCTACCTCGGTACCGACATCCTCGGCAGCGGGTATGACCTGGATCTCGTCGTGCACGCCGGTGCCGGCGCCTACATCTGCGGTGAGGAGACCGCGCTGCTGGACTCCCTGGAGGGCCGGCGCGGCCAGCCGCGGCTGCGCCCGCCGTTTCCCGCCGTCGCCGGCCTCTACGCCAGCCCGACGGTGGTCAACAACGTCGAGTCCATCGCCAGCGTGCCGCCGATCCTGGTCAACGGCGTGGACTGGTTCAAGTCGATGGGCACCGAGAAGTCACCCGGCTTCACGCTGTACTCGCTGTCCGGACACGTCACCCGCCCGGGCCAGTACGAGGCGCCACTGGGTGTCACGCTTCGCCAACTGCTCGACTGCGCCGGCGGTGTGCGCGCCGGACATGAGTTGAAGTTCTGGACGCCGGGCGGCTCGTCGACCCCGCTGCTGACCGCCGAACACCTCGACGTGCCACTGGATTACGAAGGCATGGCCTCGGCTGGATCCATGCTCGGCACCAAGGCGCTGCAGATCTTCGACGAGACCACCTGCGTGGTGCGCGCGGTGCGCCGCTGGACGCAGTTCTACGCGCACGAGTCCTGCGGCAAGTGCACGCCCTGCCGGGAGGGCACCTACTGGCTGACCCAGATCTACGAGCGGCTGGAAACCGGCCGCGGCGATCGTCAGGACCTCGACACCCTGTACGACGTGGCGGACTCGATCAACGGAAAGTCCTTCTGCGCACTCGGCGACGGTGCCGCAGCACCGATCCTCAGCTCACTGCAGTACTTCCGCTCCGAGTACGAGGCGCATCTGGACGGCGGCTGCCCGTTCGACCCGTACGCCTCCATGCTCGCCGCACCCGCGGGGGTCGGCGCGTGACGCAAGCGCCCGTCGAGACCGAACTCGTCACCGTCACCATCGACGACACCACGCTCTCGGTTCCCAAGGGCACCCTGGTGATCCGCGCGGCCGAACTGATCGGCGTGCAGATCCCCCGGTTCTGCGACCATCCGCTGCTCGATCCGGTCGGCGCCTGCCGCCAGTGCCTGGTGGAGATCGAGGGCCAGCGCAAACCGATGGCCAGCTGCACCATCGCCTGCACCGACGGCATGGTGGTGCACACCCAGTGCACCTCCGAGGCGGCCGACAAAGCGCAGCACGGTGTGATGGAACTGCTGCTGATCAACCATCCGCTGGACTGCCCGGTCTGTGACAAGGGCGGCGAATGCCCGCTGCAGAACCAGGCCATGTCCAACGGCCGCGCCGAGACCCGCTTCACCGACGTCAAGCGCACCTTCCCCAAGCCGATCAATCTGTCCTCCCAGGTGCTGCTGGACCGCGAACGGTGTGTGCTGTGCGCGCGCTGCACCCGGTTCTCCAACCAGATCGCCGGCGACCCGTTCATCGAACTGCTCGAACGCGGTGCGCTGCAGCAGGTCGGCATCGCCAATGGGGAACCGTTCGACTCCTACTTCAGCGGCAACACCGTGCAGATCTGTCCGGTCGGCGCGCTCACCGGGACGGCCTACCGGTTCCGCGCGCGGCCGTTCGACCTGGTGTCCTCGGCCAGCGTGTGCGAGCACTGCGCGTCGGGCTGCGCCCAGCGCACCGACCACCGGCGCGGGCTGGTGCTGCGCCGGCTGGCCGGTGACGATCCCGAGGTCAACGAGGAGTGGAACTGCGACAAGGGCCGGTGGGCGTTCACCTACACCCGCACCGGCGACCGGATCACCACCCCGATGGTGCGCGACGACGACGGCGCGCTGCGCACCGCGTCGTGGTCGGAGGCGATCGAACGGGCCGCCTCCGGTCTCGCGGCCGGCCGCGCCGGCGTTCTGGTCGGCGGCCGGGTCACCGCCGAGGACGCCTACGCCTACGCCAAGTTCGCGCGGATGGTGCTGGGCACCAACGACATCGACTTCCGCGCCCGTCCCCAGTCGTCCGAGGAGACGCAGTTCCTCGCCGCCTGCGTGGCCGGGCGCAGCGAGGTGTCCTACGCCGACCTCGAGGCAGCGCCGGTGGTGGTGCTCGCCGGGTTCGAACCCGAGGACGAGTCGCCGATCGTGTTCCTGCGGCTGCGCAAGGCGGTGCGCAAACGCGCCACGACGGTCATCGCGATCGCGCCGTTCGCCTCGCGCGGATCGGAGAAACTGGCCGCGCGGGTGATCCCCACCGCGCCCGGTGCCGAAGCCGCCGCGCTGGAGGCCCTGGCCGGTGAACTCGGACCGGACGCCGTCATCCTCGTCGGTGAGCGGCTGGCCACCAGCCCCGGTGCACTCTCGGCGGCGGCGCACCTCGCGGAGTCCACCGGTGCGCGACTCGGGTGGATCCCGCGTCGCGCCGGTGAGCGCGGCGCGCTGGACGCCGGGTGTCTGCCGACGCTGTTGCCGGGCGGACGGCCACTGGCCGATCCGGTTGCCCGCCGCGACGTCTCGGAAGCGTGGTACGTCACCGACCTGCCGGCCGCACCGGGCCGCGACACCACCGCCATCCTCGATGCCGCCGCGCAGGGCGACCTCGAGGCGCTGGTGATCGGCGGGATCGAGGCCGCCGACCTCACCGACCCGCATGCGGCTCTGGCCGCTGTGGAGGCAGCCGGTTTCGTCGTCAGCCTCGAGCTGCGCGAGTCGGAGATCACCGCCCTGGCCGACGTCGTCTTCCCCGTCGCACCGGTGGCGGAGAAGGACGGGTCCTTCGTCGACTGGGAGGGCCGAGCGCGCCCCTTCGACGCGGCGCTGAACACCAACGCCGCCTCCGACCTTCGCGTGCTGGCCACGCTGGCCGATGAGCTGGGCACCGACCTCGGGTTCCGCACCGCCGCGCAGGCGCGTGCGGAGATGGTCCGGATGGGATCGTGGGCCGGGGCGCGCCCGGCCGCGCCGCTGACCGATCCCGCACCCGAGCCCGCGCTGGGCACCGGCGAGGCGCGGCTGGCCGGCTGGCGGATGCTGTTGGACTGCGGCCGGTTACAGGACGGCGAGCCCCACCTGGCCGGGACAGCACGGCCGGCGGTCGCGCGGATCTCGCCGTCGACGGCGAGGAGCCTCGGGATCGCCGAAGGCGCGACAGTGACGGTGTCCACCGGGCGCGGTTCGGTGAGCCTGCCGGCTGTCATCACCGAAATGCCCGACGCGGTGGTGTGGCTGCCGCTCAACTCACCGGGCAGTGCGGTGCACCGTTCGCTGGCCGTGTCCACCGGCGCCGTCGTGCGCATCGAGGCCGGAGGTGCGCTGCCGTGACCTATCCGGATATGACCGTCTTCGGCCGCGACCCGTGGTGGCTGATCCTGGCCAAGGCCGTCGGGGTCTTCGCGTTCCTGCTGCTGACCGTGCTGGTGGCCATCCTCGCCGAGCGCAAGATCCTGGGCCGCATGCAACTGCGTTACGGCCCGAACCGGGTCGGACCGTTCGGCCTGCTGCAGTCGCTGGTCGACGGCATCAAACTCGCGCTCAAGGAGGGGCTGATCCCCGCCGGCGTCGACAGACCCATCTACCTGATGGCACCGGCCATCTCGACGATCACCGCCATCATGGCGTTCGCGGTCATCCCGCTGGGACCGGTCGTGTCGGTGTTCGGCCACCAGACACCGCTGCAGTTGACCGACCTGCCCGTCGGCGTGCTCTACATCCTGGCCATCACCTCGATCGGGGTGTACGGAATCGTGCTGGCCGGCTGGGCGTCGGGCTCCACCTATCCGCTGCTCGGTGCTCTGCGCTCGAGTGCACAGGTGGTGTCCTACGAGATCGCCATGGCGCTGTGCTTCGCCGCGGTGTTCCTCTACGCCGGCACCATGTCGACCTCCGGCATCGTCGCCGCACAGACCCACACCTGGTATGTGCTGCTGCTGCTGCCGTCGTTCGTGGTCTACCTGATCGCCATGGTGGGCGAGACCAACCGCGCCCCCTTCGATCTGCCCGAGGCCGAGGGCGAACTGGTCGGCGGCTTCCACACCGAATACTCCTCGCTGAAGTTCGCGATGTTCTATCTCGCCGAGTACGTCAACATGGCCACCGTTTCCGCGCTGGCCTCCACACTGTTCCTCGGTGGCTGGCGCGCCCCGTGGCCGTTGAGCATGTGGGCCGGCGCCAACAGCGGATGGTTGCCGCTGCTGTGGTTCGTCGCGAAGGTGTGGATCTTCCTGTTCGGGTTCATGTGGCTGCGCGCGACACTGCCCCGGCTGCGCTACGACCAGTTCATGGCGCTCGGCTGGAAACTGCTGATCCCGGTCTCGCTGGTCTGGATCCTGATCGTCGGATGCCTGCGCGAGGCGAACCTGACCGGCGTGGTGCCGAGCCTGATCGCCGCCGCGGCGCTTCTGGCGGCGCTGCTCAGCGTCAACGCGTTGCGCCGCAGGCGAATCGAGCGCCGGACGCCCCCGCCACCGCCGCCCATCGAGGGCGGATTCCCGGTGCCGCCGCTTCCACCCCTCAAGAAGGCACAGCTCAAGGAGGCCCTTCGTGGCTAGGTTGTCGAAACTTCTCGGGCCGATCGCCGGGTTCGGGGTCACCTTCACGAGCATGTTCCGCAAGCCGATCACCGAGCAGTACCCGGAGGAACCCGGACCCACGGCTCCGCGCTACCACGGCCGCCATCAGCTCAACCGCTACCCCGACGGACTGGAGAAGTGCATCGGCTGCGAGTTGTGCGCGTGGGCCTGCCCGGCCGACGCGATCTACGTCGAGGGCGCCGACAATACCGAGACCGAGCGCTTCTCACCCGGTGAGCGTTACGGCCGGGTGTATCAGATCAACTATCTGCGCTGCATCGGCTGCGGACTGTGCATCGAGGCCTGCCCCACCCGCGCGCTCACCATGACCGCCGACTACGAGATGGCCGACGACAACCGGGGCGATCTGATCTATGGCAAGGACAAACTGCTCGCGCCACTGCAGCCGGGGATGGCTGCCCCGCCGCACGAGATGGCGCCGGGAACCACCGACGACGACTACTACCTCGGGCGGGTCACCGGGGTCGGCCCCGGGGGTGGCGAGTGAACCCCGAGGCCATCGCGTTCTGGGTGCTGGGGACGATCGCCCTCGTCGGCGCCGTGGGTGTGGTGATCGCTCCGAAGGCGGTCTACTCCGCGCTGAGCCTGGCCTCCACCATGATCGCGCTGGCCATCCTCTACGTCGCCCAGGAGGCGCTGTTCCTCGGCGTCGTGCAGATCGTCGTCTACACCGGCGCGGTGATGATGCTCTTCCTCTTCGTGCTCATGCTCATCGGTGTCGACTCGGCGCAGTCACTGGTGGAGACCATCCGGGGGCAGCGCATCGCCGGCGTGCTGGCCGGCGTCGGGTTCGGGGTGCTGCTGATCGCCGGCATCGGCACGGCGGCGACGTCCGGCTTCACCGGCCTGGAGCAGGCCAATGCGAACGGCAACGTGCAGGGTCTGGCGGAGTTGATCTTCACCCGGCACCTGTGGGCGTTCGAGTTGACCAGCGCCCTGCTCATCACCGCCGCTCTCGGCGCGATGCTGCTCGCCCACCGGGAGCGGCTGGAACGGCGCCTCACACAGCGGGAGATGGCCGTGGAACGCTTCCGCACCACCGACGTGCGGGCCACACCCATGCCCAACCCCGGTGTGTTCGCGCGTCGCAACGCCGTCGACACCCCCGCGTGGCTGCCCGACGGCTCCGAGGCCGATGACTCGGTCAGCAGCGTCCTGCGGGAGCAGCGATGAACCCGGCGTACTACCTCTACCTGTCCGCGCTGCTGTTCACCATCGGAGCGGCCGGGGTGCTGCTGCGGCGCAACGCCATCGTCATGTTCATGTGCGTGGAGTTGATGCTCAACGCCGCGAACCTGGCGTTCGTCACGTTCTCCCGGATGCAGGGCCATCTCGACGGTCAGGCCGTCGCGTTCTTCACCATGGTGGTGGCCGCCTGCGAGGTGGTGGTGGGCCTGGCCATCATCGTCGCGATCTTCCGGACCCGGCGCAGCGCCGACGTCGACGACGCCCACCTGCTGCGGAACTAGCGCCGTGACGACACTGCTCTGGCTGACCATCGCGCTGCCCTTGATCGGGGCGGCGATCCTGCTGCTGGGCGGACGCGCCACCGACGCGTGGGGTCACCTGCTGGGCTGCGCGACGGTGATCGGCTCCTTCCTGTGCGGCGCCGTGCTGTTCACCCACCTGCTCGGCCGGCCCGCCGAGGACCGCCTGGTCCACGAGACGCTGTTCTCCTGGGTTCCGGTCGCGACACTGCGGGTGGACTTCGGCCTGCAACTCGACGCGCTGTCGATGTGCTTCGTGCTGCTGATCACCGGCGTCGGCGCGCTGATCCACATCTACTCCGTCGGCTACATGGCCCACGATCCCGGGCGGCGGCGCTTCTTCGGCTACCTCAATCTGTTCGTCGCGGCCATGCTGGTGCTCGTCCTCGCCGACAACTTCCTGGGCCTCTACCTCGGCTGGGAGGGCGTCGGCCTGGCGTCCTACCTGCTGATCGGGTTCTGGTCCTACAAACCCAGCGCGGCCACCGCCGCCAAGAAGGCCTTCGTCGTCAACCGGGTCGGCGACATCGGACTGGCCGTCGCGCTGATGGTGCTCTTCGCACAGGTCGGTTCGGTCGGTTTCGCCGAGGTGTTCAGCGCCGCGCCGTCGATGAGTGACGGCGCACTGACCGCCACCGGTCTGCTGCTGCTTCTCGGGGCGTGCGGCAAGAGCGCGCAGGTGCCGCTGCAGTCCTGGCTCGGCGACGCCATGGAGGGCCCCACCCCGGTGTCGGCGCTCATCCACGCCGCCACCATGGTGACCGCCGGTGTGTATCTGATCGTGCGCTCCGGTGCGATCTTCAATTTCAGCCCCGCCGCACAGACGGCGGTGGTGATCGTCGGCGCGGTCACCCTGCTCTTCGGTGCGATCATCGGCTGCGCAAAGGATGACATCAAGAAGGCGCTGGCCGCCTCGACCATGAGCCAGATCGGCTACATGGTGCTCGCCGCCGGGCTCGGTCCGGCCGGTTACGCGGTGGCGATCCTGCATCTGCTCACCCACGGGTTCTTCAAGGCCGGGCTGTTCCTCGGCGCCGGGTCGGTGATGCACGCCATGAACGACGAGACCGACATCCGCCGCTTCGGCGGACTGCGCACGGTGCTGCCGATCACCTACGTCACGTTCGGGCTCGGGTATCTGGCCATCATCGGGGTGCCCCCCTTCGCCGGGTTCTTCTCCAAGGACGCGATCATCGAGGCCGCCGTCGACGCAGGCGGTGTGCGCGGGTTCCTGCTCGGTGCGGCCACCCTGATCGGTGCGGCCCTGACGGCGTACTACATGACGCGGGTGATGCTGCTGACCTTCTTCGGTGAGCGCCGGTGGCGGTCGAACACCCATCCGCACGAGTCACCGGCGGCGATGACCGCGCCGATGGTGGTGCTGGCCGTCGGATCGGTGGGCGCCGGCGCGGTGCTCACCCTCGGCCACACCCTGCAGCGCTGGCTGGAACCCGTGGTCGGCAGCGCGGAGTCCGCACACGCCGTCCCGGCGTGGGTGACCACGGCACTCGCCCTGGCGGCGGTGGTGATCGGCGTATCGGTCGCCGTGCGTCAGTACGCCAACCAGGAGGTGCCGCGCAATGCGCCGCGAGACGTCTCGGCACTGACCGTCGCGGCACGCCGCGACCTCTACGGCGACGCCGTCAACGAGCGGGTGTTCATGCACGGCGGCCGCCAGATCACCCGCGCACTGACATCCCTGGACGAGACCGCCGTGGAGGGTCTGAGCACCGGGGTCGTGGCGACGGTGCGCACGACGTCCGACGGGTTGCGGGGTCTGCAGACCGGTTTCGCCCGCAGCTACGCGCTGTCCATGCTGGCCGGCGCCGCGCTGATCGCCGGCGCCATCCTCGCGGTGACGGCGTGGAGGTGACCCGGTGAACATCCCATGGCTCAGCATCCTGTGGGCGCTGCCGATCGTCGGCGCCGCGGTGATCGTGGCGCTGCCGGCTTCACAGCGCGCCGCGGCGAAGTACGCCGGACTGGCCGTCGCAGTCGCCGTTCTCGCGATCGCCGTCCTGCTGGCCGTCCGCTTCGAACCGGGCGGCGCGCGCTACCAGTTCGTCGAGAACCACCCGTGGATCCCCTCCTTCGGCGCCGGTTACATCCTCGGGTTCGACGGCATCGCACTGGTTCTCGTGGTCCTCACCGCCGGATTGGTGCCGCTGCTGATGATCGCCGGCTGGAATGACGCCGACGACCGCCACACCGCGGTGGGCCGGGGCCCGCACGCCTACATCGCGCTGACGCTGATCGTCGAGGGCATGGTGCTGATGTCGCTGGCCGCGCTCGACATCATGCTGTTCTACGTCTTCTTCGAGGCGATGCTGATTCCGATGTACTTCCTCATCGGCTCCTTCGGCGGCGCCAACCGCGGGCTCGCGGCGGCGAAGTTCCTGCTGTACAACCTCTTCGGCGGGCTCATCATGCTCGCCGCGGTGGTCGGCCTGTACGTCGCGACCGCCCATTCATCGGCGTTCGACGGCGGCACCTTCGACTTCCAGCGGATCTCCGACGCCGTCGCCGACGGATCCTTCACCATCGCGCCCCCGCTGGCCAACGCGCTCTTCGCCGGGTTCATGTTCGCCTTCGCCGTCAAAGCACCGCTCTGGCCGCTGCATCGCTGGCTGCCGGATGCCGCGGTGCAGGCCACCCCGGCCTCGGCGGTGTTGATGATGGCGGTGATGGACAAGGTCGGCACCTTCGGCATGCTGCGCTACTGCCTGCCGCTGTTCCCCGATTCGGCCGCTCTGTTCCGGCCGCTGATCATGACCCTCGCGGTGATCGGCATCATCTACGGCGCGGTCGTCGCGATCGGGCAGACCGACGTGATGCGGCTGATCTCCTTCACCTCGATCAGCCACTTCGGTTTCATCATCCTGGGCATCTTCGCGATGACCAGCCAGGGCCAGTCCGGCTCGACGCTGTACATGGTCAACCACGGCATCGCCACCGCCGCGCTGTTCCTCATCGCCGGATTCCTGGTGAGCCGGCGCGGCACCCGCAACATCGCCGACTACGGCGGCGTGCAGACATTCGCGCCGGTGTTGGCGGGCACCTTCCTCGTCGCCGGCCTGGCCACCCTGTCACTGCCCGGGCTTGCCCCCTTCATCAGTGAGTTCCTCGTTCTCATCGGCACCTTCACCCGCTACCCGGTGTTGGCCGTGTTCGCGGGCCTGGCTCTGGTGCTCTCAGCGGTGTACGTGCTGTGGATGTATCAGCGGATGATGACCGGCCCGGCCAAGGGCGACGACATCGCCGATCTTCGGCCGCGCGAGCTGACCGCGGTGGTGCCGCTGATCGCACTGCTGCTGGTCCTCGGCATCTACCCGAAGATCGCACTGGACGTCATCAACCCGGCGGTCGGCCACACCCTGACGGCCATCCATCAGAGCGATCCGGTGCCGGTGCTGACCGCGGGAGCCGTGCGATGAAGGCGCCGAGCATCGAGTACGGCCTGCTGTTGCCGGTACTGCTCGTGTTCGGGGTCGCACTCGCCGGCGTTCTCGTCGAGGCGTTCCTGCCGCGCGCCGGCCGGTTCCGGGTCCAGGTCACTCTCGCCCTCGCCGGACTGCTCGCCGCCTTCGTCGCCCTGGTGCGGGTCTACACCTCGCTGGGATCCGGGGCCGGTGTGGTGGCCGCGGTCGGCGCGGTGACGGTGGACCGTCCGGCGCTCTTCCTGCAGGGCACCATCCTGCTGAGTTCGGTGCTGGCCCTGCTGGTGATGTCGGCGCGCATACCGGCCGGCGAATCCGGATCGGGCGGACTGGCGTCGTTCACCTCGCAGGCCTCAACGGTCCCGGGCGGCCTCGCCGAGCAGGTCGCCACCCGGGCCGCGGTGATCCAGACCGAGGTCTACCCGCTGACCATGTTCGCCGTCGGCGGCATGATGCTTTTCGGTGCGGCGGGTGACCTGCTGACGATGTTCATCGCCCTCGAGGTCTTCTCGCTGCCGCTGTATCTGATGTGCGGACTGGCCCGGCACCGCCGCCTGCTCTCGCAGGAGTCGTCGCTGAAGTACTTCCTGCTGGGTGCGTTCTCCTCGGCGTTCTTCCTCTACGGCATGGCGCTGCTGTACGGGTATGCGGGCACGTTGAGTCTGACCGGCATCGCCGCGGCGATCGGCACCGGCACCCATTCCTCGCTGGCGCTGATCGGCACCGCACTGGTGGCCGTCGCGCTGCTGTTCAAAGTCGGTGCGGTCCCGTTCCAGGCCTGGGTGCCCGACGTCTATCAGGGTGCGCCCACGGCGATCACCGCGTTCATGGCCGCGGCCACCAAGGTGGCCGCCTTCGGTGCGTTGCTGCGCATCACCTACGTCGCGGTGCCCGCGCTGAAGGATCAGTGGCGCCCGGTGCTGTGGGCGGTGGCGATCCTCACCCTGGCGCTGGGCACCATCACCGCGATCACCCAGAAGGACGCCAAGCGCATGCTGGCCTACTCGGCGGTGGCGCACACCGGCTTCCTGCTGATCGGTGTGATCGCCGCGAACCCTGCCGGTGTCAGCGGCACGCTGTTCTATCTGGCGGCCTACAGCTTCAGCACCATCGGCGCTTTCGCCTTCCTCACCACGGTGCGCGGGCCCGACGGCGTCGAGGTGAGCGATCTCGCACAGTGGGCGGGGCTGGGACGGCGCTTCCCCGTTGCGGGCCTGACGTTCTCGCTGTTTCTGCTGTCCTTCGCCGGCATTCCGCTCACCAGCGGCTTCGTCAGCAAGTTCGCGGTGTTCAAAGCCGCTGCCGAGGGTGGCGCCGTGGCGCTGGTGATCATCGCCGTGGTGGCCAGCGCCATCGCCGCGTACTTCTACGTGCGGGTGATCCTGTTGATGTTCTTCACCGAACCGCCGGCGGACGCACCGGATGTCACAGCACCCAACGGCCTGACACTGGCCGCGATCGCACTGACATTGCTCATCACCTTCATCCTCGGGACCTGGCCGCAACCGGTGCTCGACCTCGCCGACAGCGCGGCGAGATTCTTCACCTCGTGATCCTGCTCACCGAGGATCACGCCGGCGTACGGGTGCTGACCCTCAACCGCCCCGAGGCCCGCAACGCACTTAGCACCGAACTCTTCGAGACCCTGCATGCCTCACTGGCCGAGGCCGACGCCGACGACGCCGTGCGCGCCGTGGTGCTGACCGGTGCCGACCCGGCGTTCTGCGCGGGCGTGGACCTCAAGCAGGCCCAGCAGTTGGGCCGGGAGTACTTCTCCCGCTTCGCCGAACACGACTGCATGGCCGCGATCGCCGGTCTGCGCACCCCGATCATCGGTGCGATCAACGGCCCGACGTTCACCGGCGGCCTGGAGATCGCGCTGGCGTGCGACTTCCTGATCGCCTCGCAGCGCGCGGTGTTCGCCGACACGCACGCCCGCGTCGGAATCCTGCCCGGCGGCGGGATGACGGCGCGACTGCCGCAGGTCCTCGGTGCGGCGATGGCGCGGCGGCTCTCGATGACCGGGGAGGTGATCGACGCCGCACGGGCCGAACACATCGGGCTGGTCACCGAGGTCGTCGCGCACGAGGACCTGCTCCCCCGCGCACTCGGACTCGCCGGGCAGATCGCCGAGGTGCCGCGCGCGACCATGGCCGGCCTGAAGGAGATGTATCAGCGGGGTTCACGCACCGTCACCGAGCCCGCACTGGCCGCCGAGCGTGCGGTGAGCGCTGCGACACCGATGGACACCGCCGAACTCGCAGCGCGTCAGCGTGAGGTCGCGCAGCGCAACAAGCGCCAGATGTGATCGGGACCGATCAGGCCATCGCCGCTTCGATATCGCTGAACTCCTCGTAACTGCCGTCGAGCACCTGCAGGTGGCCGATGGTGCGCCCGGACACCTCCTGCGGATCCACCAGTGTCAGTTCCACCGCGGCGCGGGCGAACTCGTCGTCCGGGGAGGTGTTCGCCAGATCGGTGCGGTAGTAGTTCAGACCCGGTGTCGCGATCGGGCGTGACGGCGCCAGCGCGTTGACGGCGATGTTGTAGCGCGCCAGATCGCGCGCGGCGCACATGGTGAGGTGCTCCAGTGCGGCTTTCGAACCGCCGTAGCCGGGCAGCGCCGGGATCCGCGAGGCCACCGAGGTGACGTTGATGATCGCCCCGCGCCCGGCGGCGATCATGTCCGGCGCCACGAGTTGCATCAGTTCGTAGGACGCGAACGGGCCGATCTCGAAGTGCCGCCGGTAGGCCGCCGGCGGCACCGAGACGAATCCTGGCCAGTCGGCGTCGGGCGCGGCGGGTGCCTTGGGTGCTTTGGGTGCCGTGGGGGCTGCTCCCGGTGCGGGCGGTCGCCCGGGCGCGGTGAACGCGGCGTTGTTCACCAGGACGGTGATCGGACCCAGCGCCTCGCGGGCCTCGGCGACCAGTCGCGGGATGTCCTCGCGCTCGAGCAGATCGGCGCGGATCGCCACGGCCCGGCCACCGGCGGCCTCGATGGCCGCGACGGTCTCCCCGATGGTCCCGGGCAGCCGGTCGTCCCACTGCGCCTCGGTGCGCGCCACCACCGCGACCGCCGCACCGTCGGCGGCCAGCGCCAGCGCCGTCGCACGGCCCAGCCCGCGGCTCGCGCCGGTGACGATCGCACTGCGTCCGGCAAGTCTTGCTGTCATGGTGTGTCCTCCAAGGTGGCCGCCGTATCGTATCGATTGTGGCGAACAAACCGGCCGGCAAACCGAACGTGGAGACCGATGTCGAACGCATGCAGCGATCGGCCCGCGACATCAGCACCCTGCCGGACGTCATCTCCGGGTGGCTGGCCACCCAGATCGGCGTCGCCCCGCAGATCACGGTGGAGAGCGGCGTGGACTCCAACGGCATGTCCTCGGAGACCATCATCCTCACCGGCCGGTGGAGTCAGGACGGGAAACCCGTCGAGCAGCGGTGGGTCGCCCGCGTCGCGCCCACCGAGTCCGACGTGCCGGTGTTCTCCGCGTACCGGATGGACCACCAGTACGACGTCATCCGGCAGGTCGCCGAACTCACCGATGTTCCGGTGCCGAGGGTGCGTTGGATCGAGCCCACCGGCACCGTGCTGGGCAGTCCGTTCTTCCTGATGGATCTGGTCGAGGGCATCGTGCCGCCCGACGTGATGCCCTACACCTTCGGCAACAACTGGTTCGCCGACGCGCCACCGGAGCGGCAGCGCGAACTGCAGGACGCCACCGTCGAGGTGCTGGCCAAGCTGCACGCCATTCCCGGCGCCGCGACGACGTTCGACTACCTCACCGACGCCGACCCGCCCGGTGACACCCCGCTGCGCCGGCACTTCAACTGGCTGCGCGAGTGGTACGAGTTCGCCGTGCCCGACATCGGCATCTCACCACTGGTCGAACACGCGCTGACCTGGCTCGAGGACAACTTCCCCACCGGGGTCGCCGCCCGCGAACCGGTGCTGGCCTGGGGTGACTCGCGCATCGGCAACGTGCTCTACCGCGACTTCCGTCCCGCGGCGGTGCTCGACTGGGAGATGGCCACGGTCGGCCCGCGCGAACTCGACGTCGCCTGGATCATCTTCGCGCACATGGTTTTCCAGGAACTGGCCGGCCTGGCCGGGATGCCCGGACTGCCCGACGTGATGCGCGAGAAGGATGTCCGCGAGGTCTATGAGCGCCTCAGCGGCGTGCAACTCGGGGACCTGCGCTGGTTCTACGTCTACTCCGGAGTGATCTGGTGTGTGGTGTTCATGCGCACCGGAGCGCGGCGGGTGCACTTCGGGGAGATGGAGAAGCCCGACGACGTCGAGTCGCTGTTCTACCACGGGGGTCTGCTGAGACGTCTGATTGAGGAGGCCCCCGGCGGGCAGGAACGAAGCGACTCGGGAAAGGATTTCTGATGCTCGGTCCGCTCGACGAGTTCCCCGTCCACCAGGTTCCCCAGCCCATCGCGTGGCCCGGTTCCTCGGACCGCAACTTCTACGACCGCTCCTACTTCAACGCCCATGACCGCACCGGCGACATCTTCGTCATCACCGGGATCGGCTACTACCCCAACCTCGGCGTCAAGGATGCATTCCTTCTTGTGAGGCGCGGAGACACCCAGACCGCGGTGCACCTCTCCGACGCGATCGATCAGGACCGGCTCAACCAGAACGTCAACGGCTACCGCGTCGACGTCGTCGAACCGCTGCAGACGTTGCGCATCACCCTGGAGGAGACCGAAGGCATCGCCGCCGATCTCACCTGGCAGGGCCTCTTCCCGGTGGTGCAGGAGCAACGGCACCTCATGCGTCAGGGCACCCGGACCACGCTCGACGCGCAGCGCTTCGCCCAATTGGGTTCCTGGGCGGGCCATCTGAGCATCGACGGTACGCGGATCGACGTCGACCCGAAGGTGTGGATCGGCACCCGCGACCGGTCCTGGGGCATCCGCCCGATCGGTGAGCCCGAGCCGGCCGGCCGGCCGGCGGACCCGCCGTTCGAGGGCATGTGGTGGCTGTATGTGCCGATGGCCTTCGACGACTTCGCGATCGTCGTCATCATCCAGGAGGAGCCCAACGGGTTCCGCACCGTCAACGACTGCACGCGCGTCTGGCGCGACGGCCGCGTCGAACAACTCGGCTGGCCGCGGGTGAAGATCCAGTACCGTTCCGGCACAAGGATTCCCACCGGCGCGACCATCGAGGCCACCGACGCCGCCGGCGCGCCCTTGCGTTTCGACGTCGAGTCCAAGCTGCCGGTGCCCATCCACGTCGGGGGTGGCTACGGCGGCGACTCGGACTGGCTGCACGGTCTGTGGAAGGGCGCGAAGTTCGCCGAACGGCTGACCTACGACATGAATGATCCCGCCATCGTCGGCCGCTCCGGCTTCGGCGTGATCGACCACGTCGGCCGCGCGGTGTGCCACGAGGGCGGCGCCACCCGTGAGGGGTGGGGCCTGTTCGAGCACGGCGCGCTGGGCCGCCACGATCCGTCCGGATTCGCCGACTGGCTCTCCGTCGCGCCCTAGCTAGCCCGCCAGCTCGTCGACGATCGCCGCGAGCGTGCCGGTCGCGATCGGGCCCGGCTGATACAGGCAGACCGTGTCGGCGATGCCGTCGGTGCGCGCGCGGATGTGATCGGCGATCTGGCGCGGCGTTCCGCATGCGGCAATGGTGTGCAGCACCTCGTCGGTGATCAACCCGCCCATCTCGGCCCACCGGCCCTGCTTGGACAGCGCGTTGAGTTCGGGCTGCAGATCGCCCCACCCGTGGATGTCGAGCACCGGGCGGTAGGCGGGAGTGGAACCGTAGAACGCCAGCAGTCGCCGCGTCGCGTCGTGATCCTCCCCCGCTGAGACGATCACCTCCGGCACCACGGCGAACTGCGCCGCGTCGCGGCCGGCGGCGGCCAGTCCGTCGCGCACCGCCGGCATCGTCGCCTCGTGCAGGAACCGCGTCGTGCCGAACGGCATGACGAGCAGGCCGTCGGCCACCTCCGCGGTGGCGCGGGTCAGGCGCGGACCCAGTGCGCCCAGGTAGATCGGCGGCGGCCCGAACGGACTGGGCCCCGGGTTGAACGTCGGCGTCATCAGGGTGTGCCGGTAGAACTGGCCGCGGTAGTCGAGCCGCTCGCCGCTCTGCCACGTCGCGAAGATTGCGCGCAGCGCTCCGACGAGGTCGCGCATCCGCTCCACCGGCCGGTCGAACGCCGCGCCGTAACGCTTCTCGATCTGGGTGCGGATCTGCGTGCCCAGCCCCAGGGTGAAGCGCCCCCCGCTGAGCAGCTGGTGATCCCAGGCCTGGTGCGCCAACTGGACCGGGTTGCGCGGGAACGCGATCGCCACGTTCGTCATCAGGTCCAGCCCGCCGACGGCCGAGGCCAGCGTCAGCGGCGCGAACACGTCGTGCGGACCCTCGAAGGTGAACACCCCCGATGCCCCCGCCTCCCTCAGGGAACGCGCGCGGTCTGCGGCGTCGATCGGCCCGAACAGGGCGGTCAGGACTTTCACGATGTGATCACCCTAATCTGGAGCCATGGCGCACGACGTGGTGGTGATCGGCGCGGGGCTGGCGGGGCTGACCGCCGCACGTGAACTGACGCGACAGGGATTCGACGTGGTGGTGCTCGAGGGCCGCGACCGCGTCGGCGGGCGCACCGCACCGGCCACCTGCGCCGGGGTGCCGGTGGACCTCGGTGCGTCGTTCGTCGGCCCCACCCAGGACGCGGTGCTCAAACTCGCCGCCGATCTGGGTTGTCAGACCACACCCACCTACGCGGTGGGCGCCAACCTGATCCGCTGGCGCGGCCGGGTGCACCGCTACCGCGGCACCATCCCCAAACTCGGCATCATCGGGCTGCTCGACATGGGCCGCATCCAATGGCAGTTCGAACGGATCATGGGCGGCATCGACATCCGCGCTCCGTGGCAGTCCACCCGCGCCGCCACGTGGGACGCCATCAGTCTGGGCGACTGGCTGCGCAGCATCCGGGCCACCGCCGGCTCGCGGGACCTGATGGCCATCATGTCGCGGGTCACCTGGGGCGCCGAACCCGACGAGGTGTCGATGCTGCACGCGCTGCGCTACGTCAAGACCTCCGGCGGTCTGGACCGCATGCTCGACACCGTCGGCGGCGCGCAGCAGGACCACTTCACCGGCGGCACGCACCAGATGTCGGCGCGCATCGCCGACGAACTCGGCGACCGGATCCGGCTCGGGGCGGTGGTCTCCCGCATCGAATGGTCGTCCGACGCCGTCGCGGTGAACTCCTCGGCGGGCGTGTTCGAGGCGCGACGCGCGATCATCGCCGTCGCGCCCGCCCAGCGTCTCGACATCGACATCGCCCCCGCCCCGCCGATCGAGTATCAGCAGCTGGCGCAGCGCTGGCCGCTGGGCGCACTGACCAAGAGCTACGCCGCCTACCCGCGCCCGTTCTGGCGCGATGAGGGACTGTCGGGTCAGGCGCTCGCCGACGAGGGCCCGGTGTTCATCACCTTCGACGTCAGTCCCGGACCGGACGGCCCAGGCATCCTGCTGGGGTTCACCGACCCGCGCGGGTTCGACGCTCTGCCCGCCGAGCAACGTCGCGCGAAGGTACTCGACTGCTTCGTCGCATTGTTCGGCGAGCAGGCCGCCGCACCCATCGACTTCCTCGATCAGCGCTGGGGCGCAGAGGCTTTCGCACCGGGCGGGCCCACCGCGGCGGTGCCGCCCGGTTCGTGGACCGAATTCGGCAGTCTGCTGCGGACTCCGGTCGGGCCGATGCACTGGGCGGGCACCGAGACCGCCGACGAGTGGACCGGGTTCATGGACGGCGCTGTGCGTTCCGGGCAGCGTGCCGCCGCCGAGGTAGCCGCGGCGCTGGGCGGCTAGGAACTGATCCGCTGCGCCGACGACGACGCCGTCGCCAGCCGGCGCAGGTGCGCATTGACCTCGTCCGGGTGCTCCAGCGGCGCGCAGTGCCCGCCGGGTATCTCGACCAGGTCGATGAGGTTGGGCACATTGTCGGCGATGGTGCGGGACTGGGACATCGGCAGCAGCCGGTCATCCGTGCTGCCGATCACCAGCGTCGGCACCGTCAGACCGGTCAGGTCGATGTGGACCTTGGGCCCCATTTCTTCGACCAGGACCCTGGCCCACGCACCGCGGCCGGCGGCCGGCGTGGAGGCGAACAACTTGTGCAGCAAACGCGGGATCGACGGATCGGCATCAGCACCGACGGCCATCATCTGCAGGAAGTATCGGCTGCCGGGCTGGGTTCCGTAGACCAGCGGTGCGCCACCGATCGCGCGGATCATGTTCGCCGCAGCCAGCACCCGGGCGCCCCGGAACATCCCCGGAACGCGAAGCAGCTGGATCTTGTCCAGCAGATCCCCGGTGGTGGTGTTGATCAGCGCGACGGCGGCCGCCCGCTGTGCGACGCGGTCGCGGAACCGGTCCGACCACGCACTGATCGCCATGCCGCCCATCGAATGACCGGCGATCACCGCCCGCTCGCCGGAGCGCAGCGTGCCGGACAAGACGGCGTCGAGATCGGCGGCCAGATGGTCGAGGCTGTAATTCTTCGCCGCCGGCACACCGCTGCGCCCGTGTCCTCGATGGTCGTAGGCGATCACCCGGAAGTCGCGGGCCAGATCGTTGATCTGCTCGTGCCAGAACCGCACCGAGCAGGTGATGCCGTGGGCCAGCACGATCGGGGGGGCGCCGTTGCGGCCGAAGACCTCGGTGTGCAGCCGGGTGCCGTCGGCGGAATGCACGACCATCGTCTTGCCCGTCAGGCGGCTGCGCTTGCGGACCGCGCGGCGATCGGCGGTGGGTGCCGACATGGTCACTCCTCTGCGGCTGCGACGTTGCAGCCCGCCACGCAGCGTAACCACTCTTACGCGGTCGTGGTGGTCATTGCAGGTCGATCTGGTGTGTCGCACCTCGTCACACTGGGTCACACTGGATCACACTGGCAACAGCTGAATCATTGTTTTCTCCAGTGTCACCGAATCAGCGAATACGGTAGTCAGCCCGTCGCCGTCGGCATACAGTCCATTTGCTAGTTTGGCGTGCGACGCACGCGTCACACATCCCGTTTACCAAGGAGAATCCGGACACAATGAACACCTCTATGACCCGCGCCATGGCGGCCGCGGGCGGCCTGGCGATCGCCGCGGCCTTCGCCGTCAGCTGTTCTGCCACCAAGGACGCCACCAAGGACGCCATGTCGAGCGCCTCGAGCATGGGTTCGTCGGCGGCCAGCGCCGCCGGCAGTGCGGCCAGCAGTGCCGCCAGCGTGGCAGGAAGCGCCGCCAGCAGCGCCGGAAGCGCCGCCTCGAGCGTCGTCTCCTCGGTGCTCAACGGCACCCCGACCACGCTCAACGTGCCCGGCATGGGCGATGTCTCCCTCGACGGCCCGACCGCGGCCGCCTACGCCCGCCTCGGCGGCGCGTCGGCACTCGGTGCTCCGACCGCCATGGCGGAGAAGATCGGCGACGGCACCGTGCAGGCGTTCGCCAACGGCACCATCTTCACCTCGCCGGCCGGCTCCTACCTGGTCCAGGGCGAGATCCTGAAGCGCTACATGGGCGAGCAGGGCGGTCCCGCCGGCAAGCTCGGCTGGCCCACCGCCGATGAGACCGAGACCGGCGGCGGCTCCAAGGTCGCCGGTGGCGGCTGGATCAGCGAGTTCCAGAACGGCACCATCACCTGGCTCAACGACGGCAAGGGCACCTTCGCCGAGACTGTGACCATGAAGTAGTACCACCAGCGAAGTAGTTGCCAACAGCACGAACTGCCCCCCGGGACACCCCCGGGGGGCAGTTGCTGTGTAACGGCCCGCGTGAGCGTCAGCGATAATGGGGTCATGACCAAAAAACTGGCAGTGACACTGTTGTCCGCCGCGGCCGTGGCCGCGATCCCCTTCGGCATTGCTCCGGCCGCCCAGGCCGAGGTCTGCGTCGGTGACGCGTGGCGTCACGTGGGCATCGGCGGCTGCACCAACATCGTCGGCGACGCCGTCGGCGCGACCGTGGCCGGAGCCGCCGTCGCCGGTGCGGTCGGCGTCGACGCCGCCGCCGCCGGGGTGGACCGCTGGGGTTGGGGTGCAGCCAACTATCCCGTCTTGGAATTCCCGTCGTTCCCGGGCGAGGTGCCCTGCATCTCCCCGAGCGGCCTGCCGTACTACACCCCGGGCAACGCTCCCTGCTACCCGTAGCGGACTGACCGGCCGGCACCATCCGGCCGGTCTATCCTTCTCCCGTGTTCAGACGCCTGCACGCCGTGCTGGCGGTGATCGTCATGGTGGCGACGCTGGGCGCGCTTCCGGGAATGCCGGCCGCGCACGCCGCGCCCCGCACCGTCACGGTCGCGACCTACAACACCGAGCCTTTCGTCATCACCGACGGGAACGTGAAGTACGGCTTCACCATCGACCTGCTCGACGAGATCGCCAAACGCACCGGCTGGAACTACACCTACCTCGACGCCGGCAACGTGCAGGGCATCCTTCAGGCAGTCTCAGACGGCAGAGCCGATCTGGGCGCGGCCGACATCTCGATCACCGCCGATCGGGAGCAGCGCTTCGACTTCACCCAGCCGATCATCTCCGCCGGGTTGCAGATCATGGTCCCCGCGAACTCCACCGAACGCGCCGAGCCGGGCCTGGTCGACTTCGTCAAACTTCTGTTCTCCCGCACCATGGCGGTATGGCTGCTCGCCGCCCTCGCGCTGACCGTCCTGCCCGCCCACATCATCTGGCTGCTGGAACGCGGCAATCCCGGATCCATGGTGTCCCGCAGGTACCTCCCCGGCATCTTCGAAGCGTTCGGGTGGGGCCTGGGCATACTGGCGGCCGCACCCTTCGATTCGCCGCAGCGCTGGCCGATCCGCGTGGTGACCGTTCTGTGGACGTTCGTCTCCATCATCTTCGTCGCCTACTACACCGCCATCCTGACCAGCAATCTCACCATCGCCGGGATCAAGTCTCAGATCGGCTCGCCCACAGACCTGATCGGCAAGCGAGTGTGCACCGAGGTCGACACCACCGCGGAGCCGGCCCTGGACCGCGTCGGCGTTGGCTACACGGCGCTGCCGAAGATCGAGGACTGCTACGCGCAGATGAAGGACGGCCGTTTCGACGCCGTCGTCTCCGACGCCCCCCTGCTGGCGTACTACGTCACCCACGACGGAGCCGGCCTCGCGGTCCTGGCCGGACCCGTCTTCAAGGACGAGGACTACGGGATCGTCTTCCCCAGCGGCAGCAAGCTGAAGGAGGACGCTGACGCCGCCCTGCTGTCCATGCAGGACGACGGCAGCTACGACCTGCTCAAGCAGAAGTGGTTCGGTGCGCCCCAGTGATGACGGCCCGCGCGCGTTCGTTGATCACCGTGATTCTCCTCGTCGCGGCGATCGCCGGGCTTCCCGGGCTCCCGCGCGCCGACGCGGCGCCGCGGCAGGTCACCGTCGCAACGCGGGAACTGGCACCGTTCGTGATGACGCAGGGCGATGTCAAGACCGGCTTCACCATCGACCTGCTCAACGACATCGCCAAGCACACCGGATGGACCTACACCTACCTCGAGAACGACAACGTGCAGGGCCTGCTGCGGACCGTCGCCGAGGGGCGTGCCGATATGGGTGCCGGCGCAGTGTCGATCACCGGGGAACGCGCGAAGATGTTCGACTTCTCCCAGCCCATCCTCAACGCGGGGCTACAGATCATCGCCCCGGTCGGCAACACCGAGCACACGCATCCCGGTCTGGTGGACTTCGTCAAACTGCTGTTCTCCCATTCGATGGCGGTGTGGCTGCTGGCCGCGCTCGCGCTGACCGTCCTGCCCGCCCACATCATCTGGCTGCTGGAACGCGGCGATCCCGGGTCCATGGTTGACAAGTCCTACTTCCCCGGCATCTTCCAGGCCTTCGGCTGGGGCCTAGGCATGTTGTCGGCCGCGCCGTTCGACCCGCCGCAGCGCTGGCCGATCCGCATGATCACCGTGCTGTGGACCTTCGTCTCGATCATCTTCGTCGCCTACTACACCGCCATCCTGACCACGAATCTGACCGTCGCCGGTATCAATTCACAGATCAAGTCCCCGGCCGACCTAGTCGGCAAATCGGTGTGCACCGTCACCAACACCACCTCAGCGACTGCGCTGAGCAAGCTGGGTGTCGGCTTCACCGGGACATCGAAGATCGACGACTGCTTCACGCGCTTCGAGAAGAAAGAGTTCGAGGCGGTGGTCTACGACGCGCCGGTGCTTCAGTACTACGTCACCCACCGCGGTGCGGGGATCGCCGACGTGGCCGGACCGGTCTTCAAGGACGAGGACTACGGTGTGGTCTTCCCGATCGGCAGTGAGCTTCGCCGGGAGTTCGACGACGCGCTGCTCGCCGTGCAGGAGGAGGGCGAGTTCGACCGCCTCAAGACCAAGTGGTTCGGCGGGTAGGCACCGCTCACGACAGCGGCGCGCCGACCATCTCTGCCAGTTCCGCGGCGTCGTTCCCGGCGAGCATCGCGGTGAGCATGACCATCAGACCGCGATCGGTGCGCAACGCGTCGAAGGTGTAGGTCTCATCCGGGTAACCACTGGACTCTCGATTCCACGCGTTGCGGAACAGCATCACCACCTGGCGCTCGGTGTCCACCTCGATCTGGTGGTCGGTGTAGGGAACGGTGAAGGAGCGATTCACGCGACCACCGCCCCGGCCGATCTCCGCAGCGCCCTCGCGATGACGAGCGCCGTGGCGGCCATCAGCAGCCCACCCAGGACGCAGTTGGACCCGAAGCTCAGCGCGAAGGCGCGATCGTCGACCGCGTCGGTGAAGTCGGCCTTCGCACCGCTGAACAACGGAT
The DNA here is from genome assembly GCA_037141465.1 of Mycobacteriaceae bacterium. GTDB lineage: Bacteria > Actinomycetota > Actinomycetes > Mycobacteriales > Mycobacteriaceae > Mycobacterium. Next base: position 23,356 of record JBAXCK010000010.1, read on the forward strand.
ACAGCACCGAGACGATGCTGCCGGTGATCGCGATGCCCAGTGCTGTGCCCAGTTCGAAGGCCGTCTCCGAGATACCCGTGGCCGCTCCGACGCGGTCTGAGCTGGCGCTGGTTAGCACCAGGTCTGAGGCGACAGTCACCGACGATCCGAACGAGAAGCCGAGCAGCATCAGCGGAGCCACCATCGCCGGATAGGACACCGGGACCGTCAGCCCCAGCGCCACCAGACCCACCGCGCCCACACTCAGCCCCACCAGCAGCGCACGCTGATGTCCCCACGCGCGGATCAGACGCCCGGCCTGGGTCGCGGTCACCAGCGAGACGATCGACTCGGGCAGCGTTGCCAGCCCGGACTGCAGCGCCGAGAAACCGCTGACCTGGCGCAGGAAGATCGGCACGAAGAACAGGGCGCCGACATTGGCGAACACGATCACCAACTGCACGACGATCGCGGCGGTGAACCGCGCCTGGGTGAACAGCGTCAGGTCGAGCAGCGGCAGGGGCAGCCGGCGTTGGCGCCGCAGGAACACCGTCAGCAGCAGCCCGCCGAGCACCAGGCCGGCGTAGGCGGGCCGGAACCCTGGTCCGGAGTGCGCGAGTTCGGTGATGCCGTAGACCACGCCGAGGATGCCCGCCGTGGACAGCGCCACCGACAGCAGATCCATCGGGTGCCGGGTCTGACTGCGTGCCTCCGGAAGCGCCCAGATCCCCACCGCGACGATCATCAGCACGAGGGGCAGGTTCACCAGCAGCACCGAGCCCCAGTAGTAGTGCTCGAGTAGAACACCGGCGACCGTGGGGCCCAGGGCCGCCCCCGCCGCACCTGACGCACTCCAGATGCCGACCGCCCGCATCCGCTGGGCGTCGTCGGTGAACACCGCGCGCAGCAGAGCCAGCGTCGAGGGCATCAGTCCGGCACCGGCGACGCCCTGGATCACCCGGGCCCCGATCAGCGCACCGGCCGTCGGCGCCACCGCCGCGAACGCCGACGCCGCACCGAAGGCCACGCTGGCGATCAGCAGCAGGCGTTTTCGCCCGACACGGTCACCGAGGTTTCCCATCGTGATGAGCAGACCGGCCAGCACGAAGGAGTAGATGTCGCCGATCCACAGCACCTGGTTGTAGGTCGGCGCCAACTGCTCGCTGATGGCCGGCACCGCGACGCTGATGACCGTGCCGTCGACGGCAACCATGAACACCGCCAGGCACAACACCGACAGCGCGGCCAGCTGGCGGCGGGTCATGCAGGCGTGCGCTCCTGAACCTTCCATTCCTGGCCGTAGCCGTCGCGCAGCAGGTCGAGGAACGGCACCGCGTCGAAGGCCTCCGGCCCGAGCACACCCGCACCGGACCACGCACCCGTGGCCAACAGTTCGAGCGCGACGACGGGATTCATCGCGGTCTGCCACACCACCGCCTGGGCCTTGTACTCCTCCATGGTCCAGGCGTTGTCGGCGACGTGGTAGAGGTACACCTCGCGCGGCTTGCCGTCCTTGCCGGTTCCGGTCACCCACAGTCCGGCGCAGGTCTTGCCGGTCATCTTCGGGCCCAGCGCGAGCGGGTCCGGCAGGCAGGCGGCGACGACGTCGCGCGGGCTGACCGAAGCCTCCCCACCCTTCGCGCGCACCTTCACCGGTTCGGTTTTGTCCAGGCCCAGCTTGTTGAGCACCTGTAGCACCTCGATGAACTCATCACCCAGGCCGAACTTGAAGGTCACCCGCTTGGCGTCGATCCAGCGCGGCATCAGCAGCACTTCCTCGTGCTCGACGTTGACGCACTCCACCGGGCCGATGCCCTCGGGGAAGTCGAACACCTCCGGTTCGGAGAACGGCGCGGTGGTGAACCAGCCGCGGCCGGCCTCCCAGACGACCGGCGGGTTGAGGCATTCCTCGATGACGGTCCAGATCGAGAACGACGGGGCGAAGTCGTATCCCTCCACGACGAGGTTCGAGGCGTCGCGCACACCGAGTTCATCGATCTCGGAGAACAGGTGATCGGCGGCGTAGCGGGCGAACACGTCGGCCAGTCCCGGCTCCACGCCGATGCCCACCAGTGCCAGCTGTCCGGCGGCCTCCCACTCGGCGGCCTTCGCGAACTGCTCGTCGCCGAGTTTGATGTGCGCCAGCTCGAACGGCTTGTCGGGGTGCCGGTGCGACAGGCTCATCGCGGTGTCGAGGTAACCGGCGCCGGCGGCGAAGGCACCGTTGAAGATCGGCATCACGAAGCGCGGGTCGACCACGTTGAGCACGTGGGTGATGCCGTGAGCGCGGCAGGCCTCGGCCACCGCGTCGGCGTTCGAGGCGTCCAGCCCGATGCCGGTGAAGCGCTGGTCGCCGATCCGGGCGACGAGGTCAGTGGCGCGGGCGCCGTCGTAGTCGGCGATCAAATAGCTGTCAAAGAAGTCGCGGCGAGCAGCAATGAGGGCCGCCGAGGATCCGACGCCGCCGGCACCGATCTGAAGAATGCGCATCGCAGAATCCTAAGCCGGTGCCACAATCCGCACATGGCGGAGGAGGAAGTCACCAACCCACCGGAAGACCCACCCATGCACGACCTGCAGTCCAAGGGTCTCAAGAAGGGGTCGGTGTCGCTGATAGGGGCGATCTCGATCGGACTGGCGGCCACCGCCCCGGCCTACTCGCTGACCGGGGCGCTGGGGCACGGGGCGGCCGAGGCCGGCTATCAGCTGCCGGTGGTGTTCATCATCGCGGTGGTGCCGATGTTCTTCGTCGCACTGGCCTACAAGCATCTGACCGACGCTGCGCCGGACGCCGGCACCGTGTTCACGTGGGGCTCCAAGGCCATCCGGCCGCGCATCGGCTGGATCGGCGGCTACGCGCTGCTGCTCTCCAGCGTGCTGGCCGGGGTGGGCGCCGCGGGCATCACCGTCAACGCGGTCACCACGGCGCTGGGGATCGAGAACACCTCGAATTGGCTGCAGATGGGCATCGCCGCGGTGTTCATCCTCACCACCACCTGGCTAGTGGCCCGCGGCGCCGAGGAGTCGTCCCGGACCACGCTTCTGCTCACCATCATCCAGTACGGCGGCCTGGCCCTGTTCGCGGCGATCCTCGTCATCAACGTCGTGCGCCGCGAACCCAGCCCGACGGCGCAGGCCTTCTCCTGGGAGTGGTTCAACCCCTTCGCCATCGACAGCTTCGCCGCACTGCTGGGCGGCTTTCTGGTGGCCGTCTTCATCTTCTGGGGTTTCGACGCCTCGCTGTCGATGTCGGAGGAGACCTCCGGCGCACCCGGTCAGTCCGGCAAGAGCGGCATCACCGCGATCGGGATCACGGTGATCACCTACGTGGTGATCGGTGTTGCGGCCCTGGCATTCGCCGGTACCGACCCCAGCAGCGCGACGAGTCTGACGAACGAGGCCAACATCGACGACGTCTTCTCCTCGATGGCGCGCGAGGCCCTGGGTTCGCGCGGAGCGGTGGCGGCCGCACTGATCATCGGACTCTCGGCCTTCTCGGCGACCATCTCCACGGTGATGTCGACGGTCCGCTCGGTGCTGTCGATGGCCACCTACAAGGCCCTGCCCCAGCGGTTCGCCTCCGTCGACGAGGTGGTTCAGACGCCGAAGTTCGCCACCTGGTTCATCGGACTGACGACGCTGTCCATCTACTGCGGGCTGACCTGGTTCTCCGACAGCATCGTCGAGGACTGCGTATACAGCGTGGGCATCTCGATCATCACCTACTACAGCGTGGTCGCGATCTCCTCGGTGCTCTACTTCTGGGACACCGCCTTCGAGTCCTGGCGCACCGCACTGGGACAGGTGATCCTGCCCGCCATCGCGGCGCTGATCCTCATCCCGGTGGGAGTGATCGAGGCTTATCACATGGCGCAACCCGACAGCAGCGCGGGCGCGTCGCTGGCCGGGGTGGGCGTGGTGTTCATCATCGGCGTGGCCAGTCTGCTCTTCGGAGTGCTGCTGATGATCCTGTGGAATCTCAAGTCGCCGGCCTTCTTCCGTGGCGAGACCCTCAAACGGGAGAGGACCCACCGCGCCGGGACCTCCTGAGGCCGGTGAACATCCGGTGTACAGCGGGTGATCTCCCGGCTGCCCGCCTCGGCACGCTCTAACTTCACCGGTAATGCGCTCCACCACAATGCGTCTTGGCTCTCTGATCGCGGCGGCATTGACCACCGCGTCCTGCTCCGCCCCGACTACGGCCCCGTCCAGCGGTCCCGGCGGCGTCCCGGCACTGGATCGCGCCGGATGGACCCAGACCGTCTACGGCAAACTCACCGGGCTGATTTCCGGATCGGCCGGACAGGGCAAGACCGTGGTGTTCGATTTCGACAACACCACCCAGGCACGCGACATCAGCGAGGCCATGCTGGCTCAGGCACAGCAGACCGTCGCGGTCGACCCGGCGGCGCTCAGCACGTCGCTGTTCCCGCCCTTCGCCGCCACGGGCGGGGAGCAGATGTCGATCTCGCGAGGGGTCTACGACTACTACGAGGCACTGCTGGATTCCGGCGGCGAGGCCGACCCGTTCCGGGAGTACTCGTCGCTGCCGCTGCCGGCCTCGGTGTTCGCCGGCCGCACGGTCGCGGATTTCATCGCCCAGACTTCGGCGGTCTACGCCGGCGGGGCCGGCGTCGAGGACCTCACATCGGGCCGCCAGTCCAAGATCCTCGGCGCCGGACGGCCCTTCATCTATCCGCAGATGGCCGACCTGTACGGCAACCTGCGCAGCAACGGCTACGACGTCTGGATCGTCTCCGCCGGGATCGGCTGGGCGGTGCGATGGATGGTCCAAAACGCCCTCAACCCCGCCATCGTCGCCAAGTACGGCAAAGAGGCTGCACTGCCTCTCGACCATGTCGTCGCCATCACCACGCTGATGAAGGACCGTCGCACCGGCCAACTCGTGTCGGACTATCAACTCGCGAGGAAGGTCCCTGACCCGGCCTACATCAATCTCGATCCGGCTCGCCTGGGGCAACTCGAGATCCTCGCCCTGCCCGACGGCCTGACGTCGTGGCGCGGCGGCAAACCCGGAGCGATCGACAACATCATCACGCGCGGCGAGCTGTTCTTGGTGGCAGGGGATTCGATGGGTGATGTGGAGATGCTCAGTCGAGCACCCAACCGGCTGGTGATCAGCCGGATGAACAAACCGGACCTCGCCGAGGGGTTCGCCCAGGAGATCCACAAGGCTCCCGACGCGAACTGGATGCTGCAACCCGCCATCAACTCCGCCCCGGTCGGCTTCCTGGAGACCAAGTGCGCGATGGCCGACGGAACTCGGGACGACGCTGCTCTCACCGCGACGACGGACAAGGCCCTGTCCGCCCTGCAGGGATCCCTCGGCTCGTTCATGCAGTGCTGATTGAATAAGCCATGGCGCCGAATTTGTTCTCCCAGCCCAGTCCACTTGACGTGCTCGTCGACACGCATACCGCCGAGCCCGCCGATATCCCATCGCCGCCGACCGTCGAGCAGGCCGTCGTCGACTGCGCGATCTATCTCGACGGAGCCCGGGTGCCCGGGGACTGGGCGTACGACGCCGCCCTGGCGCGGGTGAGGGAACTCAACCGCGACGGCGCGCAGGCGTTCGTGTGGCTCGGCCTGCGCGAACCCGACCCTGGGCAGATGGACGTGATCGCCAAGACCTACGGGCTGCACCCTCTCGGCGTCGAGGACGCCATCCACGCCCAGCAGCGGCCGAAGGTGGAACGCTACGACGACACCCTGTTCGTCGTGATCAAGACGGTCAACTACCTGCCCCACGAGTCGGTGGAGACGGCCCGCCGCATCGCCGAAACCGGCGAGATCATGGTGTTCGTCGGTGCCGACTTCGTCGTCGCCGTGCGGCACGGAGCGCACGGCGGCCTGGCTGAACTGCGAGACGAACTGGAGGAGGATCAGGTTCAACTCAGGCTCGGCCCGTTCGGCGTACTGCAGGCGATCACGCGTCACGTGGTGGAGCACTACCTGGAGGTCATCAAGCCGCTTGAACACGACATAGACCACGTCGAGGAGCAAATCTTCTCTCCCCGGCTCACAGCCGGCATTGAAAGCATCTACCTCCTCAAACGCGATGTGCTCGAGTTGCGCCGGGCGATCGGTCCGCTGAGCAGTGCGCTCACGCAGATGCTCGCCGACCACGCCGATCTGCTTCCGCGGGAGGTGCGGCGATACCTGCGCGACGTCCTCAGCCATGAGACCCAGGCGGCCGAGCAGATCACCGCCTACGACGAAACGCTGTCGGACCTTGTCCAGGCCGCGCTGACCCGCACCGGTCTGCAGCAGAACGTCGACATGCGCAAGATCTCGGCATGGGTGGCGATCGCGGCCGTGCCGACGATGATCGCCGGCATCTACGGCATGAATTTCGAGGACATGCCGGAACTGGCGTGGAGCTGGGGTTACCCGGCGGTGCTGACCCTGATGGCGACGGTCTGCACCACGCTCTACATCTCATTCCGGCGAAACCATTGGCTGTGACACCGGCTCGGCCCTAAGTGCGGTCGAATTCCCGCTCGAGTTCGAGGTGGTCCATCTCGTCGACCGTGCGGTGCACGTCGTGGGCGGGCTGCTGCAGCTGCCGCTCCACCGCCTCGATCGCCAGCCGGGCATAGACCCACTGGCTTGTGGTGGCGAGCTGACCTCTGCCGTTGGAGGTGAACGTCAGAATCCAGCTCAGCAGGGTGCTCAGCCGGTTCTTGAACCCCACCAGGTAGACCAGGTGCAGGAACAGCCACGCCATCCAGGCGAGGTATCCGCCGAATTCCAGCTTGCCCACCTTGGCGACCGCGTGATGGCGCGAGATGGTCGCCATCGAACCCTTGTCCCAGTACTTGAACGGCTGACGCGCCGCGGGGTCGTCGGTGCCCTTCACCATCGCCTTGATCGTCTTGGCCGCGTACTGCGCGCCCTGAATCGCACCCTGCGCCACACCGGGCACACCGGCGACTGCCGCGAGGTCGCCGACGACGAACACATTCGGATGGCCCTTCACCGAGAGGTCGGGTTCGACGACGACCCGCCCGGAGCGATCCACCTCGGTGCCGTCGCACTGCGCGGCGATCGTCTCGCCGAGCGGGCTGGCCTGCACACCGGCCGCCCACACCTTGCACGCGCACTCGACGCGACGTTCTTCACCCGAGGTTTTGTCCTTGACGGTGATGCCCATGTAGTCGACGTCGGTGACCACCGAGTTGCCGTGGACCTCGACGCCCATCTTCTTCAGCTGACGCTCGGCTTTGCGTCCGAGATTCTCCCCCATCGGCGACAGCACGAACGGCGAGCCGTCGAGCAGCATCACCCTGCACTCCTCGGGGTCGATGGTGCGGAACGCACCGGGCAGTGTGCGGTGGGCGAGTTCGGCGATCTGCCCGGCCAGTTCCACTCCCGTCGGGCCGCCGCCCACCACGACGAAGGTGAGCCGTCGCCGGCGCTCGGTGGCGTCGGTGGTCACCTCGGCCGCCTCGAACGCGCCCATGATGCGGCCGCGCAACTCCAGGGCGTCGTCGATCGTCTTCATCCCGGGCGCGTAGGTGGAGAAGTGGTCGTTGCCGAAGTAGTTCTGTTGCGCGCCCGCGGCCACGATCAGACTGTCGAACGGCAGCACCGTCTCCATCGACATCAGTTTGGAGGTGACGGTCTGGTTGGCCAGGTCGATCTCCTCGACGTCGCCGAGAAGCACCTGACAGTTCTTGACCTTCTTGAGGACCAGCCGGGTGGTCGGGGCGATGTCGCCGGCCGAGAGGATGCCGGTGGCGAGCTGGTAGAGCAGCGGCTGGAACAGGTGGCTGGTGGTCTTGGCGACGAGGGTCACGTCCACGTCGGCGCGGCGCAGCGACTTCGCCGCGTTGAGACCGCCGAAGCCGGACCCGATGATGACGACGTGGTGGCGACGGGCGCCCGTGCTGGGACTGGCCATGGGTGTGAGACTAAGTTGACGCGAGCGGGCGCGCGACCCGATTGGGGTTAACATTTCGTGCGCGGAAGGGAGGTCCCGGCGTGCGGACGATGACGATGAGGGCGCTTGGGGCCTCGGCACTGCTGGCGGCCACCTCGATAGTCGCCCCCGTGGCGGGGGCTGATCCGGACCCGGGTTCCGGCCCCGGGCCGCTCGCATATGTGATCGGCCGCTGCTACGACCCCAGCCAGGGCATCGTCGAGCAGCCCACCGAGGTCATCTACAACTGCGACGGCACCTCGATCATGCAGAACATGCAGTGGACGGCATGGGGGCCCGACGGAGCCCGCGGCACCGGGATGGACAACTCCGTGCTGTGCCAGCCCGACTGCGCCCAGGGCCCGCACCTCTATAACCCCATCGTCGTGCACGCCTGGAACGCCCAGCCGGCCGAGGCGCCCGGCTGCCCGGACGGCGTGCTGTTCTTCACCGAGCTGACGGTGGCCTACCCGCAGGGCGTGCCGCCGTGGATCCAGCCCGGCACGTCGTGGAGTGACACCGCGAAGTACATCGACGTCGACGGCATGCCCGCCGTGCAGTTCACCGACGCCGGACCGTACAGCTGCACTCCGCTCTCCCTCCGGTAAACCCATGAGCTCACACCTGGCCGCCGTCGCCACCCTGGCCCTGGCGATCTTCTTCAGTCCCGAGACCCTGGTGCTCGGGCTGATCATCACCGGCGACCGGCGCCACCCGCGACTGGCGGCCGGCGGCTTCGCGCTCGGCGGCGTGCTGGGCATCGCCTTCGCCACCGGGATCGGCCTGACGATCGCGCACCTGACCGACGCCTCCACCGGGGACGTCACCCACCCCCCGACCTGGGCCGGCTTTTTCGTGCGGGTTGCCATCGCCGCGGTGCTGCTGGTGATCGGGCTGAGCAGGGTGGTCAACGCGCTGCGCCGCCAGCCCATCCCGGACGTCACCCACACCGAGCAGAAACCCAGCCGGTTCCGCGCGGTCGCCACCCGGGTGGCCCCCGGGCTGATGCGTGAGTTCGAGCCCGGCGCGCAGCTGTCCCCACACCAGAGCATCTCCCACGGGCTGATCGGCGGGTTCGCCATGTGCGGCCTGCACCCGAAGGTCTTCCCCGTCGCGATCGCCGCCGGGCATCAGATCACCCAGATCACCCGGCCCGGCGAACGCGCCCTGGGCGTGGTGCTGTTCGCGGCCATCTCGGTCATTCCGGCGGTGCTGCCGCTGCTCATCGAGCTGGTCCGCCCGGGCGCCTCGGGCCGGATCAAAGAGGGCTACGAGCGGATCATGAAGGTCCACGGCCGCTGGATCACCGCCGCGCTGCTGCTGGGCGCCGCCGCCTTCGTCGCCCACAACGCCTGGGAGAAGTTCCCCGGCCGCTGAGCCCCGACCTGCTAAACCTCACTGACCTTGGGCGATAGGCCCCGTCAGCCCCCTGTCACAAATCCGGCAATACCGGCGATATCCCTGGCAGACAGCCTGCAGCCCTTCTAAATCGCCCGGCCTCAGAAATTTCCTGAGATTAAGCTGAGTTTTTTAGAGTAATATCCTGAGCTACGGGTTAGTATTACCAAGGTTTCACCCCGGCACCACCTGAGCACAACGAGCAAAACCCGAGGAATCGAGTACTTCGCGGGCAGCGCGCACAAGCACGACAGGCAGTACCGGCCAGCCATAACGTCGCTGGCAACAGCAAAGAAATTGCTGCAAACGTAAGGAGTGCGACATGGTCGCCATCGGTTCGATCAAGGCCTGGAAGCCCGGCCGTGGGCCGGTCACCACCTGGACCGCCTCGTCGGCCACCCTCGCCCACATGGCGCAGGCCGGCCGCGACCCGCTGCCCGCGAGCTTCCAGCAGGAATCGCACCTGCTGTCGGCCTACCGCGCCAAGCAGCTGGGCACCGAGGGCCCGCGTCTGATCATGACCGCCTGGGACATCGACGGCTGGTGCGACGTCGCCGCCATGACTGAGGCCATCAACACCCACGTCCGTCGTCACGACGCCTACCACAGCGCCTTCGACGTCACCGCCGACTCGGTGGTCCGTCGCACCATCGACGACCCCGAGCGCATTGAGTTCGTCCCGACGGTGATGGGCTTCATGGAGGCCGACGAGGTCCGCGCTCATGTGGCGACCCAGACCCCGGGCACGCTGGAGTGGGATTGCTTCACCTTCGGTGTCATTCAGAAGGAAGACCACTTCACCTTCTACGCCAACATCGACCACCTCTACACCGACGGTTCGTCGGCCGTGGTGATCTACAACGACATCGACTCGACCTATAAGGCTCTGGTCGGCAAGACCGCGAACCGTCTGCCCAAGGCCGGCGACTACCGCGACTTCACCAGCCGTCAGCGCATGCAGGTCTCGGCGATGACCGCCGACTCGCGTCCGGTCAAGGACTGGGTCGACTTCGCCCGCGAGACCGACGGCAATATGCCGACCTTCCCGCTGTCGCTCGGCTCCTACGAGAGCAACGCCGGCGGTGTCGTCACCATCGAGCTGCTCAACGGCGCCGAGACCCAGGCGTTCGACACGGCCTGCCGCGCTGCCGGCGCCCGCTTCAGCGGTGGCGTCATGGCGTGCGCTGCCCTGGCCGACCACCGCCTGACCGGCGAGGAGAGCTTCCACGTCTACACCCCGTCGGACATGCGCGCCGTCGAGGCCGGCTCCGTGACCGCCGGCTGGTACGCCAGCCTGTTCCCGGTGTCGGTGGACACCGCCAACACCGACTTCGCCCAGGCGGCTCGCGAGGCGCAGAAGTCCTTCGACGCCAACAAGCACCTGTCGGTGATCCCGATGCGCAAGGCGCTGGACCTGGTTTCCGAGGAAGAGCTCGGCGTGACCATCGCCAGCCGGCCGTCGATGATGGTGTCGCTGATGGACATGCGCAAGCTGACCGACGCCGATGCCAGCAACATGGGCATCTACATCGACAACCTGAACTACGGCGACGTGAACATGTGGGTGACCCGCAACGCGGATCAGACCATCGTCACGGTGTCCTTCCCGGACAACGCCCAGGCTCGCCGGTCGGTCCACCACTACCTCGGTGTGCTTCGCGCAGCGTTCACCGACGCCGCCAAGCTGACCACCGACTGGGAGGACGAGATCGCCGGACGCGGTTATGCGCATTCTGCTCAGCTCGCGGGGTAGTCTTCCCGCGTGACCGCCAAGCGCCGCATCGACGTGCGGCTGGCAACGCAGATACTGGTGTTGCAGCTCGCCGTCGTCGCGCTGACCTTGGGTATCGCGTTCGCCCTACTCGCGGTGGTCAGCCAGAAGCGGCTGATGAACGAGTACGGCATCCGCTGTCTGGACATCGCCCGGGTGATCAGCTCCGCGCCGGCGGTCCGCGCTGACGTCGCCCGCTACAACACCTACCTGCCCACGCCGGCGGAACTGGCCAAGGGTCAGCTGCAGAACATCGCGACCAAGGTCCGACAGGGCACCGGCGCGCTGTTCGTGGTGATCACCGACCAGAACGGCATCCGGCTGACCCATCCCACCGCCGACCTGCTGGGCAAACCGGTGAGCACCGACCCGTCGGCCGCGCTGGCCGGCCGCGAGGAGGTGGTCCGCCAGACCGGCACGCTGGGCCCGTCGGTCCGCGCGAAGGTCCCGATCGTCGCGCTCGATTCGACCAAGGTCGTCGGCCAGGTCAGCGTCGGCATGTCGACGGCGTCGGTGTACGACCTGCTGCGCCGCGACCTACGCGCCGCCGCCCTCACCGGCGGCCCGGCGCTCTTCATCGGCGTTCTGCTCTCGGGTCTGCTGGCCCGGCGCTGGCGCGACCTCACCCTGGGTCTGCAGCCCACCGAGATGACCGAGTTGGTGCGCACCCAGGAGGCGGTGCTGCACGGTATCGGCGAGGGTGTGCTGGCCGCCGACACCGAGGGCAACACCACCTTCGTCAACGACGAGGCGGCCCGGCTGCTCGAGATCGGTTCGGCCACCGGCAATCCCATCGAGAAGATCGGCCTGACCCCGCGCATCCTGGAGGTGCTCAAATCGCGGGAGCCCACTCCGATGCTGGCCACCGTCGGCGATCACGTGCTCGTCGTCTCGGCCCGTCCGGTGGAGCGTGAGGGCAAGGACCTCGGCACCGTGCTGGTGGTGCGCGACCGCACCGACGTCGAACTGCTGACCCGCCAGCTCGACGCCGTCAAGCTGATGAGCACCGTGCTGCGCGCGCAACGCCACGAGTTCGCCAACCGGCTGCACCTGCTCAACGGACTGCTGCACAACGGCAACACCGAGGAGGCCGCACGCTTCCTCGAGGATCTGCTGCAGTCCGGACCGCTGGGGTCGGCACTGCCCGGCATCGACACCATCCGCGATCCGTTCCTGCAGGCGTTCCTGGCGGCCAAGGCGGCGGTGGCCCGCGAAGCCGGCGCCACGTTGCGCATCGGCGAGAACACCTGGGTGCCGGGCCGTCTGGTGATCCCGGTCGACGTCACCACCGTGATCGGCAATCTGCTCGACAATGCGATCGACGCCGCCCGCACCACGCCCAACCCGGTGAAGATCGTGGAAGTGGAACTGCTGCAAGACCGTTCGACGCTGCACATCACCACCGCCGACAGCGGCGAAGGCGTGGCCGCGGACTTCGTCGACCAGGTCTTCATCGAGGGCACCTCGACCAAACCCGCTTCCGACCTGCCCGGCGGACGCGGCATCGGCCTGGCGCTGTCGCGTCAGATCGCCCGCTCACTGGGCGGCGACGTGCGGTTGTCGAGTCCGGGCAACCCGGGGGCGCAACTGTGCGGCGCGGAGTTCATCGCCCGGCTGCCCGGAGTCATGGCTCAGGAAGCAACGACGGGGCTGGCGCAATGAGCAATCCCGAACTGAAGGTCATGGTCGTCGAGGACGACTTCCGCGTCGCCAACATGCACGCCGGCATCGTCGACGCACTGCCGGGCTTCGCCGTCGCCGGCACCGCGACCACCCTGGAGGGCGCACGCAAGATCGGCCCGGTGGATCTGGCACTGGTCGACGTCTACCTGCCCGACGGCTCCGGAGTGGACCTGGTGCGCGAACTGGGCTGCGACTGCTTCGTGCTCAGCGCGGCGACCGAGGCAGAGACCATCCGTGCGGCCTTCGCCGCGGGCGCACTGAGCTACCTCGTCAAACCGTTCGCACCCACCGAACTGGCGGCACGACTCTCCGGCTACGCCCGCTACCGCAGCATCCTGGCCGGCACCAACCTCACCCAGGCCGACGTCGACGCCGCGATCGAGGCGATCCGTCCCCGCGTCGGCCCGCAACAGGCACCGCCCATCGCCCAGTCGCCCACCAAAGACCTTGTGCTGCAGGCGCTGATGAACGCCGACGGACCGATGTCGGCCGCCGAGGTGGCCACCGCGATCGGCGTCTCACGCGCCACCGCGCAGCGCTACCTGGCGGGCCTGGCCACCAGCAACGAGGTCAAGGTCGGCCTGCGCTACGGCACCACCGGACGGCCCGAGCAGGAGTTCACCGCCAAGCCCCCGGCGCCGCCGACGAAGGACGGCCCCCGGCGCCGCTAATCCAGTGGCAGGCAGCGGCAGGCGACCGTCGCCAGGTCTCCGGCCGCCTGCGCCGGGTCCTTGACCGGAGTGAGGATGTGGCTCTGGGCAAGGCGCACAACGGTTTCCACCATCAGGCGCACCTCGCCCGGGTCGGCGGACGGCCACTGCGACGCCACCCACTCGGTGACGATGCCGATGGCGTATCCCAGGATCGGCTCACCCTGGATCGTCAGCTCGCTGAGCAGTGACACGTCGCCGTTGCCGGCGCTGCGCGTGAGGACGCTCTGCAGCAGCGGGTTCTCCCGCGCGGAGAGAAGCATGTACTCCACCGCGGCGGCCACCGCGCCGGCCAGATCGCCGGGGTGCTCGGCCAGACGCGCGCCGACGCCGTCGAGGTACACGCCCGTCTCGCGCAGCACCAGGGCGTGACCGAGGTCGTCCTTGGTGCCGAATTCGGCGTGCAGGCTCTGCCGGCTGACGCCCACGGCGGCGGCGACCGCACTCATCCGCACCGCGCCCCAGCCGCGCTCCAGCACCACCTCGCGGGCGGCGTCCAGCGCCAGCTCCCGCAGGCGGGCACGCCCGTAGGCACGGGTTTCCGCACGCAGATCGACGACAGACATGGCTGGGAGTCTAGCTCAAGCGACATGATTTTCCGATCGTCGACATAGCTTGACATTTTCTGTTTTCTGTCAGATGCTGGCTGCATGACCGCGATCCTGACCCGTGCCGAGCGCCCCTATGACCCCGCCGACCTGTCGTCGCTGGCCTTCTGGTCGGGCACGTGGCGCGACCGCGAGAAGACCTTCGCCGAACTGCGCGCCGAACGCCCCATCTCCTGGCACCGGCCGGTGAAGAACGGGTTGTTCGAGGATCCCAACGATCAGGGCTTCTGGGCCGTGGTGCGCCACGCCGACCTGGTCGAGGTGACCCGCCGGCCCGCCGACTTCATCTCCGGTGAGGGCATCCTGTTCGAGTCGATGCCGAAGGAATTCCTCGACGCCGGTCAGGGCTTCATCGCGATGGACCCGCCGCGGCACACCAAGATCCGCCGGCTGATGGCGGCGGCGTTCACGCCCAAACAACTGGCGCGCATCGACGACCACATCGTCGCCAACGCCCGCCGCATCGTCGACGACATCGCCGAGCGGGGCGAGATCGACTTCGTCACCGAGGTCGCCGCCCTGGTCCCCATGCACAACATCTGCGACATGGTGGGCATCCCGGAGGAGCACCGCCGCACCATCGCCTACGAGTCACAGTTCCCCGACGGGTGGCGCGATCCGCGGCTCCTGCAGGGCGCCGATCCGCTGGGCCGGGTCGCGCAGGCGATCATGACCTGCCAGGCCATCGCGATGGAGCTGGTCGAGGCCCGTCGCCGCAAGCCGGAGAACGACCTGATCACCGCGATGGTCCAGGCCGAGGTCGACGGCGAGCGGCTCACCGACGAGGAGATCTCGGCGATCTTCTTCCTGCTCATCGTGGCCGGCAACGACACCACCCGGCAGTCCACCTCGCACGGGTTGAAGGCGCTCACCGACTTCCCCGAGCAGCGGGCGTGGCTGATGGAGGACCTCGAGGGCCGGATGCCGATGGCGGTCGAGGAGATCGTGCGGTACGCGACCCCGATCATGACGTTTCGCCGCACCGCCGCCCATGACACCGAACTCGGCGGCCACCACATCACCGCGGGCGACAAGGTGATCATGTTCTACTCCTCGGCGAATATGGACACCGAGGTGTTCGATCACCCCGAGCGCTTCGACCTGTCCCGCTCGCCGAACAAGCACGTCGCCTTCGGCGGCGGCGGTATCCACCACTGCCTGGGCGCGCAACTGGCGCGCCGGCAGCTGGCCGCCACCTTCCACGAACTGCTCACGCGACTGCCCGACATCCATACCGTCGGCGAGCCGGAGTTGGGTAACGGCAACTTCTTCCATACCGTGTTGAGCATGCGCGCTGAATTCACTCCCGAGAAGAAGCGATGAAGATCGTCGTCGACCGGACCAAGTGCTCCTCGATCGGCCTGTGCGAGGCGACCGCGCCGGACATCTTCCAGATCGGCGCCGACGGGGAGTTGAGCATCCTCATCGAGGACATCAGCGAGGACCGTCGCACCGATCTCGAGCAGGCCTGCGAGAACTGCCCCACCCAGGCGCTGAGTATCGAGGACTAGGGCATCGACGATTAGAGCGCCGCGTCGGCGGCGTCGGTGTCGAGGAACATCCACTCGACCATGCGCTGCCAGCGCGCATCGCCGCTGACCCACGCCCATATGACGTCGGCCACCAGTCGCTCGTCAGCGGTGTGCACCACGAAGTGTGACTCGGGTCCGCCGTCGCGGTACTCCAGCTGATACTCGCCGTCGGCGCGGCGGTACATCTGGATGTAGTCCGCATCGGTGCGCGAGACGATGACGAACGGCTCGGCCGGACTCGGGAAGACCGGGCGCTCGACTAAGTCGATCAGCAGATCGCGGGTCAGGTAGGGCACGGTGACGCAGTCCCCCAGCCGCACCGTCACCGCCACGCTGTCCTGCGGGTCGTAGAGCCGGCGCAGCGCCATGTCATACACGGCCAGTCCGCGGTCCTTGGTCGCGTCGAGCAGCGCGTCCAGCGTGCCGGACTCCGGACGTTCGGTGACGATCACCGCGCTGTGCTCTCCGGCGTGCTCGATCCACATCGCGCCGCAACTGGCGTCGACGACGTCGTCGATCAGCGAACGGATGTCGCTTGGCTGCTCAGCCGACACCGACGGAATGATCGCGAACCGATACTCCGTC
>JBAXCK010000011.1:0-39552 GCA_037141465.1 Mycobacteriaceae bacterium
CGGCGGCGACCTCCCCGGCCAGGACAGAGGTGTCGTCGGCGATGATCTCGGTATCGGCGTCGGTGGCCGGCGAAATGGGGATCAGTCTGCGCTGCGCACGCTCGCGCACCGCGTCGACGATCAGCAGCACCACGCCCATTGCACTGGCGGCGATGCACACCCAGGCGATCACCTCATTGGTGGTGACCACGGCGGTCACCAGAGCGACGAGGCCGATGACGGCGAGCACCAGCGCCACGATCAGCATCGGCCGGCCTCCTGCAGGTCTGGGCGGGTGGCCCTACTGGTACTGGGTGTAACCGGCGTCGCCTGCATCGGCGGGAGCGGCGGACCCGCGCTGACCGAGTTCTTCGAGCTGGGATTCCAGGTAGGTCTTGAGCCGCGTGCGGTATTCGCGCTCGAAGGTGCGCAACTGCTCCAGCCGACCTTCGAGCACGTTCCGCTGCTGGTTGATGGCACCCATCACCTCGGTGTGCTTGCGCTCCGCGTCCGCCTGAAGAATCGCGGCGTTCTCCTGCGCCTGACGCAACTGCGACTCCGAGCGGGTCTGCGCGTCGGTGAGCATCGCATCGGCGCGTTGCCGCGCGTCGTTGACGGTCGTCTCGGCGACGTAGCGCGCTTCGGAGACGATCTGCTCGGCGTTGGCGTGCGCATCGCCCAGCAGCTTGTCGGCTTCCGCGCGGGCGGAGTTCGTCAGCCTGTCAGCGGTGTCCTGGGCGAGGCTCAGCACGCGGGCGGCCTTGACGGCCTGCTCGTCGCTGAGTCCGGTGTCCTCCTCGGTGGCCGCCGCAGCGGCCGGCTCGGGCTGGTAGAGCGGGATGGCCGCGGTCTGCCCGCCGCCGGTCCGTGACGAGGCGAGTTCGGTGTCCAGTTCGCCCACCCGCTGACGGAGGTCGGCGTTCTCCTCGACGAGGCGGGCCAGTTCCGTCTCGACCAGATCGAGGAAGGCGTCGACCTCGTCCTCGTTGTAGCCACGCTTGCCGATAGGCGGCTTGCTGAACGCCACATTGTGCACGTCGGCCGGTGTCAGCGGCATTATCTGCCCCTTCCGAATCTCCCAGACGGTGAGTCGTCAGTGTAGAACGCGGTCAGCGTTCATTGTTCCGTACTGTAACTGGCGCACATCCTGTCACACCAGACGCGCAAGTTGCACCCGCGCAGGTAATTAAGAGCGAATTTCAGAGTCGCGGCGGCGCAACAGCCCTGCTCAGACGGCTGCGCCCCAGGCGGCGTTCCAGCCGAAGAACACCACCAGCAGCAGGATCATGATCGAGAAGTCCAGGCGGACCGCACCGATGGTGACCTGCGGAATCAGTCTGCGCAACAGCTTCACCGGCGGGTCGGTGACCGTCATGATCGCCTCGAGGATCACCACCGTGGCCCCGCGGGGCTGCCAGTCCCGGCTGAAGGACCGGATGAACTCCACGACGATCCGGGCGATCAGCAGCAACCAGAACAGGAACAGCGCAAAGCCGAGAATCTGCAGAAGTATGGCCAACGGAGCCGGTCCTTAGCTAGCGAGGAGATGAGGCGACGTCAGCCTACCGACGCGGTTACTGGTAGCTGTAGAAGCCGGCTTCGGCGATGCGGCGACGCTCCTCGGCGCTGACGTCGACGTCGGCCGGCGCCAGCAGGAACACCTTGGTGGCGACCTTGTCGAAGGACCCGCGCAGGGCGAAGGCGAGGCCGGCGGCGAAGTCGACCAGACGCTTGGCGTCGGCGTTGTCCATCGACACCAGATCCATGATCACCGGCTGCCCGTCGCGGAAGCGCTCCCCGATGGTCCGGGCCTCGCTGTAGTCCTTGGGACGCAGCGTGGTGATCTTCGACAGCGGGCTGCCCTCCTCGAAGAGCATCGCCATCCGGCGCGGGTCCATCGCCAGGGCGCCGCGGGTCGAGCCGCGCAGCGGGGCGAACCGGGAACGCGGTCCATCGTGGGGATCGAATTCGCGCGGGCGGAAACGGGGTTCGTCGTAGCCGCCGTCGTAGCCGGACCGGAACCCACCGGTCGGCGGGTAGTCGCCGTCGCGATCGTCGTAGTCGTGCCGGAGATCCCGGTCGTAGGAGTCCTCGGCGAACCGGTCACCGCGTCGGCCGAAGCCCCGACCACGGCCGGTGTCGCGATCGTCCTCGTAGTACTCGTCGTCGTAGTCGTCCATCGGCGCCATGCCGAAGTAGGCCTTGACTTTATGCAGAGTGCTCATCCGCGTGACCCTTCCCAAGAACTGAACTTCGGTACTCGTGATGCTTCGTGGATTTTGTTGTTGGTGTGACTGAAGTGAATATTTAGGGAGACGTTAGAGGACGTTTGCCCATAAGCGCCGTACCGACACGCACACACGTCGAACCATGTCGCACAGCCGCCTCCAGGTCCTCCGACATCCCCGCCGACAGACCCCTCGCCGCAGGGTGGCGCGCCAGGACCCGGCGGTGCTCGGCGGCCAGGGCCGAGAAGGCCGCATCGGGGTCCGCCCCCAGGGGGGCGATGGCCATCAGCCCGGCGAGTCGCAGCGCCGAGGCGCCGGCGACCAGGTCACACAGCCGGTCGACCTCCCCGGGTGCGCCGATGTCGACCCCGCCCCGGGCGACGTCGCCATCCAGGCTGATCTGGACGAAGGCATCGAGAGGCTCCGCACGCACGCCGTCGCCGAGCGCCTCGCCGGCCGCGCGGTCGAGTGCCTGCGCGAGTTTGACGCTGTCGACGGAGTGCACGGTGTCCGCCCACATTGCAACCGCTTTGGCCTTGTTGCGCTGGAGGTGGCCGATCATGTGCCAGCGCACCGCGGCGGCATCCGACGCCGGAGGCTCCAACTCCCCCAGCAGATCGTCGAACTCGGCGATCTTGGCGACGGCCTCCTGAGCGCGTGACTCGCCGAACGCGCGGCATCCCAGTCGCCACAGGATCGCGACGTCGGTGGCCGGGAAGAACTTGGTCACCGGCAGCAGCGTGATGTCCTCCACCGGTCGGCCGGCGGCCCCGGCCGCCCTGGCCAGCCGTGCCCGCAGTGCGGCCAGCGCGGCGGTGAGTTCGGCGATCCTGTCGCTCACTGCATCCACACCAGCGAGGCCAGCCGACCGGTGGGCGATCCGCGGCGGTGGCTGAACAACGCGGTGTCGGCCACGGTGCAGCGCGGGTCGATGCCGATCGCCTCGACGCCGGCGGCCAGCAACTGACGTGCGATGCCGGCCCGCAGGTCCAGCGCCGGAGTTCCGCGCGGGGTCGTCGTCCGGCTTCCCGGCAGTCGGGTCTCGACGTCGGCCGCCATCTCCTCGGGCACCTCGTAGTTGGCCCCGCTGACAGCCGGGCCGAGCAGCACCGAGATGTCGGTGACGTGCGCGCCCTGGGCCAGCATGGCCTCCAGCGTGCGCAACACGACACCGTTGGCGGCTCCGACTCGCCCGGCGTGGGCGGCGGCGATCACACCGGCGCGCGCATCCGACATCAGCACCGGAACGCAATCGGCGGTCACCACCGCCAACGCCAGCCGGGGCACCGCGGTCACCAGTGCGTCGACGTCGTCAACCGGTTCCGACCTCGGACCGTCGACGACGGCCACCCGGTCGGAGTGCACCTGGTTCATCCACACGACGCGGTCGGCCGGCAGTCCGATCGCCTCGGCAAGCCGAATCCTGTTGGCGGCCACCGCGTGCGGGTCGTCGCCGACGTGATCACCGAGATTGAAGGTGTCATACGGGGCGACGGAGACCCCGCCGGCCCGGGTGGTGGTGACGCGACGAACGCGCACCGAGTCAGTGGCGCATGAAGGGCGGGACGTCGACGTCATCGTCGTCGTCACCGTACGCCGAGGAACCGTTGGTGTGC
Organism: Mycobacteriaceae bacterium; assembly: GCA_037141465.1. Classification (GTDB taxonomy): domain Bacteria; phylum Actinomycetota; class Actinomycetes; order Mycobacteriales; family Mycobacteriaceae; genus Mycobacterium. Next base: position 3,824 of record JBAXCK010000011.1, read on the forward strand.
ACCGGCACACCCACCGGCTCCAGCGGCTCGATCGGCTCGAACAGCGAGGTGGTCAACTGCCCGGCCGCACCGGGTGCGATGCTCGACGTGCCCGCCGACGTGATCGGCTTGCGGTTGGTGCCGTTGGCGTCGAAGCCGGCCGCGATCACCGTCACGCGCACCTCGTCGCCGAGGGAATCGTCGATGACCGTACCGAAGATGATGTTGGCATCCGGATGGGCGGCGTCCTGCACCAGCGAGGCGGCCTCGTTGATCTCGAACAGACCGAGGTCGCTGCCGCCGGCGATCGACATCAGCACACCCTGGGCACCCTCCATGGACGCCTCCAGCAGTGGGGAGTTGATCGCGATCTCGGCGGCCTTGAGGGCGCGGCCGTCACCGCGGGCCGCGCCGATGCCCATCAGCGCCGTACCGGCACCGCTCATGATGCCCTTCACGTCGGCGAAGTCGACGTTGATCAGGCCCGGTGTGGTGATCAGGTCGGTGATGCCCTGCACACCGTTGAGGAGAACCTCGTCGGCGCTGCGGAACGCGTCCATCAGCGAGACCCCGGCATCGCCCATCTGCAGCAGCCGGTCGTTGGGGATGACGATCAGGGTGTCGCAGCTCTCGCGGAGCGAGGAGATGCCGACCTCGGCCTGATTCGAGCGGCGCTTGCCCTCGAAGGAGAACGGCCGGGTCACCACACCGACGGTCAGTGCGCCGAGCTTGCGCGCGATGTTGGCCACCACCGGCGCGCCGCCGGTGCCGGTGCCGCCGCCCTCGCCGGCGGTGACGAACACCATGTCGGCGCCGCGCAGCAGCTCCTCGATCTCGTCCTTGGCGTCCTCGGCGGCCTTGCGTCCCACCTCGGGATCGGCGCCGGCACCCAGCCCACGGGTGGAGTCCCGGCCCACGTCGAGTTTGACGTCGGCGTCGCTCATCAGCAGCGCCTGGGCGTCGGTGTTGATGGCGATGAACTCGACGCCTTTGAGTCCCTGCTCGATCATCCGGTTGACGGCGTTCACGCCGCCGCCGCCGATGCCGACGACCTTGATGACGGCGAGGTAGTTGTGCGGTGGGGTCATCGCGGTGTTCCTCCGGTGGTCGGACCTTCTGCTGTGAGCCTTCTGCTGTGAGCCCTGCTGTGAGCGTTGCCCCTGATAAACCCTCAACCTCAACCTCAGGCTTAGAGTTATGTCAAGTTGTCCGCTTGGTCAGAACGGTAGGACCGGCACGGTCCGGATTGGGGAGGCGCGCCCGCGTGTCGCGCGGCTTTTTTCTCCCCGCCCGTCGCCGTCACTTGACGGTCGGCAGATCCGGGCTCGACACGTCGTAGAGCCGACCCGGCTGGGTCAGCAGGGCCGCGAGTTTCTCCGCCTTCTCCGCGGTGCGGTCAGTGGTCCCCCACACCACCGTCCGGCCGTCGCTGAGGGTCAGCGTGACGGAGGCGACCGACGGCGCGGCGACGCGGCTGACCTGTGCGACGACTTCGGGGCGCAGTGCGGTCATCACCTCGAGCGCAGCCATCGTCGGCGGATCGGCGGGACCGGGATCGGCGACGTCGATGTAGGGCAGGCCCGGCGGCGGCGGCCCGGTGGCGAAGTCCACGCCGTCGCGGTCGAAGAGATGCGGACCGTCGGGGAAGTCCTTGACCACGACGGGGATCCGCTCGGCGATGGTGATGCGCAGCGTCGACGGGTATTCGCGCTGAACGCGTGCGCTGGCCACCCGCCGGATGCCCGCGACCCGGTCTGCGACCGCATCGGTGTCGATCTGCAGCAGCGGTGTCCCGAGGCGGACCTGCGCGACGTCGACCACCTCCTCGCGGGTGACCGCGCCGGTGCCGACGACCACCAGCGACCGCGCCGACATCACCGGCGTGAAGTACAGAACGAGCGCGAGCGCGACCACCAGCACGCCCAGCCCGATCATCCAGACCACCGTCTTGAGCCCCTTGACGGCGCGATCCCCGAGACGCTTGGGCTGCTCGACGAGATGACCGCGGGCGCTGCGTTTGGCCTCGCGGCGCGCGTCCTCGATGGCGCGTGCGCGTTGTTGGGCGGCGCGGCGCTCGGCACGTTCCCGGCGCGCGCGCCGGCGCGGGCCCTCGAGGTCGACCGCCTCGTCGCCGTCGGCCGGTTCGGCCTGAACTTCGGAGGGATCGGCCTGCATCTCGTCAGGTGTCTCGTCGGGTGTCTCGTCGGGGGTCTCGTCGGGGGTCTCGTCGCTCATCGGCGACTCCTCGGCTCGCCGGCTCTGGACTCCAGCGCCGCGAGGATCTCCGGGCCCAGCATGGTGACGTCACCGGCACCCATGGTCACCACCACGTCGCCCGGACGTGCCGCCGACGCCACGGACGCGGCCACCGCGGAAAGATCCGGCAGGTAATGCACCGGCACGCTGACGTGTTCGGCGACGGTGGCGCCACTGATCCCGGCCAGCGGCTGCTCCCGCGCCGCATAGACGTCGAGGACGAAGACCTCGTCGGCGCCGTCGAGGGCCGCACCGAACTCGCGGGCGAAGGTCTGTGTCCGCGAGTACAGGTGGGGCTGGAAGACGACGATGCTGCGGCCGCCCTGCGCGCCGCCCTGCGCGCCGGGGTGGCCGCCGGGGTGGCCGCTGTGATCCCCGCGTGCGATACCGCGCAACGCGGTCAGCGCGGCGCTCACCTCGGTCGGGTGATGCGCGTAATCGTCGAAGACCCGCACGCCGTCCGCGGTGCCGACCAGTTCGAAACGGCGGCGCACACCCTCGAAGCCTGCCAATCCGTCGAGCACCTGCTCCACCGGGGCGCCGGCTTCCACGGCGGCCAGCACCGCGGCCAGTGCGTTGAGCGCCATGTGACGACCCGGCACCGAGAGCCGCATGGCCCGGGGATGCTGCTCGCCGGCGAGGCGGATCTCGGCGACCGCACCCGTTCCCTGCTGCTGCCAGCCGATCAGCTCACCGGCCAGGCCCGCCGCCGGCCCGGTCCCGTATCGCAGCACCCGAACACCCGCCGTCGCGGCCCGCGCCGCCAGCGCTTCGGCGCCGGTGTCATCGGCGCAGACCACCAGGGCGCCGCCCGGCGCCAGCCGTTGCACGAACGCGTCGAAGACGTCGATGTAGGCCGCCTCGCTGCCGAAGAAGTCGAGATGGTCCGCCTCGATGTTGGTCACCACCGCGACATCGGGGGTGTATTCCAGCAGCGATCCGTCACTCTCGTCGGCCTCGGCGACGAAGACATCACCGCTGCCATGGTGGGCGTTGGTGCCGGCCTCACCGAGATCTCCGCCCACGGCGAAGGACGGATCGAAGCCGCTGTGCTGCAACGCGACGATGAGCATCGACGTGGTGGTCGTCTTGCCGTGGGTTCCGGTCACCATGAGAATGCGATGCCCGGCCATCAACTTGGCGAGCACGGCCGGTCGCAGGATCACCGGAACCGCGCGGCGGTGCGCCTCGAGGAGTTCGGGATTGTTTTTCGGGATCGCCGCATGCGTGGTGATGACCACGGTCGGCCCTCCGGAGAGCAGATCGAGATTGGCCGCATCGTGTCCGATCGCGATCTGCGCGCCGCGGGCGCGCAGTGCGGCGACTCCCCGGGACTCCTTGGCGTCCGAACCCGAGACCTGACCGCCGCGGTCGAGCAGGATCCGCGCGATCCCCGACATCCCGGCGCCGCCGATACCGACCATGTGCACCCGCGCGAGTTCCGGTGGGAGGTCCCACCTGTTGCCGGCGATGTTCACGATCCGACCCTGGCGTCGGCGTGCGCGGTGCGCGCCACCTCCAGCACGATCTGCGCCACCCGTCGCGCGGCGTCACGATGACCGACTGATGCGGCCGCCGCCGTCATGGCGGCCAGTGCCGCGGAGTCGTTCATCAGTCGCACGACGTCCCCGGCGACGAAACCGGGCGTCAGATCCGCGTCGTCGACGAGCAGTCCACCGCCGGCCCGCACCACCGGCAGCGCGTTGAGTCGCTGTTCGCCGTTACCGATCGGCAGGGGAACGTACACCGCAGGCAACCCCGTCGCCGACACCTCGGCGACGGTCATCGCACCGGACCGGCAGATGGCGAGGTCCGCCGCCGCGTACGCCAGATCCATCCGGCTCAGATACGGAACCGCGATGTAGGGCGGACCCCCCGGGGCAGGTACGGGCAGGTCCAGAGAGTTCTTCGGACCGTGGGCGTGCAGTACGGCGACGCCGGCCGCGGCGAGTTCGGCTGCCGCGCCGGACACCGCCCGGTTGATCGACGCCGCACCCTGGGAGCCGCCGAACACCAGCAGCACGCGAGCATCGTCGGAGAAACCGAAGTGCGCCCTGGCCTCGGCCCGCAGCGCCGAGCGGTCCAGTCCCGTGATCGAGGCACGCAGCGGCATGCCGACCACCTCGGCGCCGGGCAGCCCGCAATCCCCCACCGCCGCCAGCACCCGCTTGGCGATCCGCGCCCCGATGCGGTTGGCAAGACCGGCGCGGGCATTGGCTTCGTGGACCACGACGGGTGTGCGGCCACGCGCCGCCAGGTACGCCGGCACCGAGACATAACCTCCGAAGCCCACCACCGCGTCGGCGCTCACCTTGGTGAGCACCACCCGGGTCTGGCGCACCGCGCTGCGCAGCCGCCACGGCAACCGCAGCAGGTCTGCGTTGAGTGTGCGGGGCAGGGGCACGGCGGTGACGAGTTCGAGCGGATACCCGCGTTCGGGCACCAGCCGGGACTCCAGCCCACGCGAGGTGCCCAGCGCGGTGATCCGGACGGTGGGTTCGAGACTTCTCAGCGCGTCAGCGACCGCCAGAGCAGGTTCGATATGCCCGGCGGTTCCGCCACCGGCGAGGACGACGGACAGGGTCTCCGCATCCCTCGCCCCAGACATCGTCACCCGAAACGCTGACCTTCCAATCTTCGGGACCGCCCGCTCCCGTGCTGCGCGTGGCCCTGCGCCGCGCGGGCACGCCTCGGTTGAGAGGCGCTTCCATGATGCCCTGAACGCCGCTGCCCGCTGCGCTGTGTCCCGGCTTTCGGCTCGGGCGGCTGCGCCCGCCGGCGCGCGTGTGGTTTGGCCCCGCGCGGCGGTCTCGCCGGTTTGGCCGCCGGCGCCGGCCGCGACCGCAACCGATCGCGAAGCGCCTCGGTCCGTGACGGCAGATACGGCTCCGGCAGCGGCAACCGCAGCAGGCGGTTCATCCGGTCGTCATTGCCGGCACGCAGCGCCGCTACCGCCTCCGGCTCGTGGCGGGCCGCATTTGCCATCAGCCCGACCATGAACAGTGTTGTGGCCGTTGAGGTTCCCCCGGCGGAGATCAGCGGCAGCTGAATCCCGGTGACCGGCAGCAGCCCGATGACGTAGCCCACGTTGATGAACACCTGCCCGATCACCCACACCGTTGCCGTCGCCGTCAGCAGACGCAGGAACGGGTCGGCCGAGCGCCGGGCGATCCGCATGCCGGTGTAGGCGAAGACTCCGAAGAGAGCCAACAGTCCGGCGGCGCCGATGTAGCCGAGTTCTTCGCCGACGATGGCGAAGATGAAGTCGTTGTGCGCGTTCGGCAGGTAGTTCCACTTGGCGGTGCCCTGGCCGAGTCCGTCGCCGAAGATGCCGCCGTTGGCCAGCGCGTATTTCGCCTGTCGTGCCTGGTAGCCGGCGCCTTGCAGGTCGGCGTTGGGATCCAGCCAGGACCGGACCCGGTCGGAGCGGTACCCCTCGGACACCGCGAGTACGGCCGCCGCCACGATCGCCGCCAGCAGCGAACTGAGGAACACCCGCAGCGGCAGACCCGCGAACCAGAGCAGCGCCATCAGGATGATGCCCAGCGACACCGTCTGCCCGAGGTCGGGCTGGGCCACGATGAGTGCGAGTGCGATGACCGCCGCCGGGAACAGCGGAACCAGCATCTCGCGCAGCGTGGCGCGTTCCATCCGGCGGGTCGCCAGCAGGTGGGCCCCCCACACCGCGAACGCGATCTTGGTCAGCTCCGAGGGCTGCATCGACAACCCGGCGACGATGAACCACCCGCGCGTGCCATTGGACTCCTGACCGATGCCGGGGATCAGCACGAGCACCAGCAACACGATCGTGACCGCGAATGACGCGAAGGCGGTGCGGCGCAGGAACTTCACCGGCAGCTTCAGTGCGAACCAGCACGCGAACAGGCCCACTACGGTCCACAACACCTGGCGCAGGAAGATCGACCACGGCGAGCCGTCCTCGTCATAGGAGTGCACGCCGGAGGCCGAGAGCACCATGGTGAGCCCCATCGTGGTGAGCAGGGCGGCCACCGAGATCATCAGGTGGAACGACGTCATCGGCCGCGAAAGCCAGGCGCCGAAACGCTTGGGCGGCGCCGCCGCTGCCGGTTCGGCCGCGGTCTGCCGGCCCCGAATCCGGTTGAGCAATCCGTTCACCGCGCCGCCTCGACTCAGGAGAGGCGGCGGACGGCGTCGGCGAAAGCCTCCCCGCGCTCGGCGTAGCCGGCGAACTGGTCGAAGGACGCGCCGGCGGGTGCCAGCAGCACCGTGTCACCGGGGCGGGCCAGTTCCGCGGCGGCCGCGACGGCCCCGGCCATCACCCGTCTGCCCAGGTCCGGACCGGATGCGTCGATCACGCGAGTCTCGCCAGCAACAGTGGCCCCGTCTGTCTCATACACCACAGCATCCTCCCCCGTCACAACTTGGATGACGGGGACATCGGACGCGTGTCGCGATAACGCCTCGGCAAAGGCGGCGCGGTCCCGCCCGATCAGCACGACGCCGGCCAGCCGGTTTGCCACCCGGGCGATGGCCGCCTCGACGCCGGCACCCTTGAGCAGGCCGCCGGCGATCCAGACGACCCTCGGGTAGGCCACGATGGAGGCCTGAGCGGCATGCGGGTTGGTGGCTTTCGAGTCGTCGACGTAACGGACCCCGCCGGCCTCGCCCACCTGTTCGCCTCGGTGGCGCCCCACCCGGAAACCGGCCAATGCCGACTCGATGGCCGCGGCGGAGACCCCGACCGAGCGGGCCAGGGCGGCCGCGCCCAGCGCATCGAGAACACCCACCGGGCCGGCCACCGGGATCACGCCGACCGGCGCCAGCGTCAGGTCGTCGGCGAAGGCCCGATCGATGAGATGGCCGTCGCGGACGCCGAGTTCACCGGCAGCCGGCTCGCCGAGGCGGAAACCTGCTTTCACCGCTGCGGTGCAGTCGGCCAGCAGCGCCGCCGCCGGCGGGTCGTCGACACCGGCGACCGCGACCCGGCCCTGCAGCGCCCGCGCCTTCGCGGCCGCATAGGCGGCGAAGCTGCCGTGCCAGTCGAGGTGGTCCTCGGCGACATTGAGCACCGCCCCGGCCGCCGGGCGCAGCGAGGGAGCCCAGTACAGCTGAAAGCTCGAGATCTCGACGGCCAGCACGTCGGCGGGCACGGCGAGCACATCGAGCACCGGCTCGCCGATGTTGCCGCACAGCACCGCGCGGCGGCCGTCGGCGACGAGCATGTCGTAGAGCATCGAGGTGGTGGTGGTCTTGCCGTTGGTCCCCGTCACCACCAGCCACTGCCGCGGCTGCCCGGCGTACCCCCCGGCGTCGAGGCGCCAGGCAAGTTCGACGTCACCCCAGATCGGGACGCCGGCGGCCGCGGCTGCGGCCAGGACCGCGACGGTGGGCGGAAATCCCGGACTGGTCACCACGAGATCGAAGTCGCCCGCCCGAGCCGCCGCGTCATCGGGGCTCAGTGCTGCGGCGCCGGCGAGTGCGCGGGCGGCGTCGAGGTCGTCGTCGCACACCGACAGCCGAACGTCCCAATCGGCAAGGGCCGCAACGATGGCGCGTCCTGTGACGCGTGCTCCGGCCACCAGAACGCGCGCACCGGGCGCCAGGGGCGTCAGATCGCCGCTCATCGGTCGCCGGTCGGCCCTAGGTCCCGACTGCTGAGAGCCATTCGCTGTAGAACAGCGAGACGCCCAACCCGCAGGCGATGGCGGTCAGCAACCAGAACCGGATGATGACCGTCGTCTCGGCCCAGCCGACGAGTTCGAAATGATGGTGAAAGGGCGCCATCCGGAACACCCGGCGGCCGGTGGTGCGGAATGCCAGGATCTGCACCACCACCGAGGTGACCTCGGCGACGAACAACGCACCGAGCACGACGGCGAGGACTTCGGTGCGACTGGTGACCGACAGTCCGGCGATGATTCCCCCGAGTGCCAGCGATCCGGTGTCGCCCATGAAGATCTTGGCCGGCGCGGCGTTCCACCACAGAAAACCGATGCACGCTCCTGCGGTGGCGGCGGCGATGATCGCCAGGTCAAGTGGATCGCGCACGTTGTAGCAACCCAGACCGGGCGCGGTCGCACATGCGTTACGGAACTGCCAGAAGGTGATGAGCACGTAGGCGGCGCTGACCATCGACATGCATCCGGCAGCCAATCCGTCGAGACCGTCGGTGAAATTCACCGCGTTGGACCACGCGCTGACCATCACGGTCACGAAGAGGATGAACAGCACCGGCGGCAGCGCGACGGTGGCGATCTCGCGCACGTAGGACAACTGCCGGCTGCCGGGCGTCAGCCCTTCGGCCCCGGGGAACTGCAGCACCAGAATGCCGAAGATCACCGCGGCGCCGATCTGCCCGAGGGTCTTGGCGGTCTTGTTCAGCCCGAGGTTGCGCGCGCGCCGGATCTTGATGATGTCGTCGAGGAATCCGACCACACCGAGTGCGGTGGCCAGACCCAGCACCAGCAGGCCCGAGGCGGTGGGTCCCTCGCCGTCCATCGCCAGACCGACCAGATGGGTGCCGAAGTAACCTGCCCAGATACCGGCCAGGATCGCCACACCGCCCATCGACGGCGTACCGCGCTTGGTCCTGTGACTCGGCGGGCCGTCCTCGCGGATCTCCTGACCGAGACCCTGACGGGTGAACAACCTGATGAGCGTGGGCGTCAACAGGATCGAGACCGCCAGCGAGATGCCGACGGCGATGAGGATCAGCCTCATGAGTCCTGGTCCTGCGCCGGCTGATCGGAGACCAGGGCCTCGGCGAGTGCGCCGAGACCCGCTGCGTTGGAGGCCTTGACCAGCACGACGTCACCGGATTGGAGTTCGGCGCGCAACAACTCCAGTGCGGCGTCGGCATCGGCGACCATCGTCGACTCCGAACCCCAGGACCCCTCCATGACCGCCCCGTGGTGCATGGCGCTCATAGGCCTCCCAGTTCCGACGACGACGAGTCGAGTGATATCTAAGCGCACCGCGAGTCGCCCGATGCGGTCATGTTCGGTAACCGCGTCCTCGCCGAGTTCACCCATCTCACCCAGGACCGCCCAGCTGCGACGCGGCGAACCGCCCCGACGGGCCATCACCGCCAAAGCCTGCAAGCCGGCACGCATGGAGTCGGGGTTGGCGTTGTAGGCGTCGTTGACGACGGTGACACCGTCGGCGCGGGTGTGCACCTCCATGCGGTGCCGTGACGCCGGGCCGGCGGTGGACAGTGCGGCGGCGACCTGCTCGGGGGTGGCGCCGCACTCCAGCGCCACCGCGGCCGCGCAGAGCGCGTTGCTCACCTGATGCTCACCGTGCACCGCGAGCGTGACGGGCACCCGGCGGCCGGCGGCCACGAGAGTGAAACTCGGGCGCGCGAGGTCGTCGAGTTCGATCTGCTCGGCGCGGACGTCGGCGTCCCCGGTGCGGCCCACCCGCACCACCCGGGCGCGGGTCTGGCCGGCCATCGCCGCCACCGCCGGGTCATCGACGTTGAGGATCACCGCACCGGATGCACCGACAGCCTCGACCAGTTCGGCCTTCGTCGCCGCGATCGCCTCGCGGGAGCCGAACTCACCGAGATGAGCCGTCCCGACGTTGAGCACCGCCGCAATCGAGGGGGGTGCGATGCGCGCCAGGGCTGCGATGTTGCCGGGGTGCCGCGCCGACATCTCCAGCACCAGGAAGTCGGTGCCGGCGGTGGCGCGCAACACGGTCCAGGGATGTCCGAGTTCGTTGTTGAACGATCCCGGCGGCGCCACCACCTCCCCCAGCGGGCGCAGCACCGCGGCGATCATGTCCTTGGTCGAGGTCTTTCCCGATGAGCCGGTGATGCCGATGATGCGCAACCCGTCGGCAGACAACTCCGCGGCGACGGCCGCGGCCAAGCGCCCCAGGGCGGCGAGCACCGCCGCGCCCTCGCCGCGGGTGTCGTGTTCCAGGACGCCGGCGTGGGCATCCGACGGCGGGGCCGGCGGCACCACGATCGCCGGGACCCCGACCGGTCGCGCGGCCAGCACCGCGACCGCACCGGAGTTGATCGCCGCGGCGGCGAAGTCGTGTCCGTCCACCCGCGCACCGGGCAGCGCCAGGAACAATCCGCCCGCGGTGACGGCCCGTGAATCGAATTCCACGGTGCCGGTGACGTGGCGGGTCGCCGCGTCCCCGGGATTGATGTCGGCAAGCCGGCCGCCGACGATCTCGGCGATGCGGGCCACCGTCATGTCGATCACCCGCGCAACCCCTCGAGAGCCAGCCCGAGCTCCTCGCGGTCGTCGAAATGGCGGGCGACACCGGCTGTGGTCTGACCCCTCTCATGACCCTTACCGGCGATCACCACGACGTCACCGCGGCGTGCCCAGCCCACCGCGAAGTCGATGGCCGCCCTGCGGTCGCCGATCTCCACCACCTCCGCCGCGCCGTCACGGGTACCGGCCACGATGGCGGCCCGGATCGCGGCCGGATCCTCGTCGCGCGGATTGTCATCGGTGACCACCACCAGGTCGGCCAGTTCGGCCGCCACCTCGCCCATCGGCCCACGCTTGCCCGGGTCTCGGTTTCCGCCGGCGCCCACCACCACTGCGAGACGGCGGCCGGGCCGGCGCAGCGTTTCGAGCACCGCGCGCAGCGCGCCGGGTTTGTGCGCGTAGTCGACGACGGCGAGGAAGTCCTGTCCGGCCTCGACGACCTCCAGCCGGCCCGGCACCGATGCGGTGCGCAGTCCCGGTGCGGCCTGCTGCGGAGAGATCCCGATCACGTCGAGCATCGCCACGGCCAGCAGCGCGTTGGCCACGTTGTAGTGACCGGGCAGTCTGATCCGCAACCGGTGGCGCACCCCGCCGGGGTCCACCGCGGTGAACTCCTGCAGGCCGGCCGTCGGGTCACCGTCGAGTGCGACGATGTCCTCGGCGCGCCAGTCGGCCGGGTTGCCCCGCGCGCTGACGGTCACCGGATCGCGGGCCCGCCTCGCCATGGACACCCCGGCGTCGTCATCGACACAGATGACACTGACCGCGGCGCTGCACGGCGAGGACGGATCGAAGAGTTTCGCCTTGGCGTCGAAGTAGTCTTCCATCGTGAGATGGAAGTCCAGGTGGTCGCGGGAGAGATTAGTGAAACCGCCTGCGGCGAAACGGATTCCGTCAACACGGCCCAGCTCCAGTGCATGGCTGGAGACTTCCATGACCGCGGTGTCGACGCCCTTCTCGGCCATCACCGCCAGGAGCGCCTGCAGTGCGGGCGCCTCGGGAGTCGTCAACGCGCTGGGCACGTCGACGCCCGCGATACGCACGCCGACGGTTCCGATCAGCCCGGCTGTGCGGCCCGCCGCGCTCAGGCCGGCCTCGATGAGGTGGGCGGTGGTGGTCTTACCGGACGTGCCGGTGACGCCGAGTACCGCGACGCGATCCGACGGGTGGCCGTAGACGTCGGCGGCCACCGCACCGAGGATCGAACGCGGCGAGGGGTGAACAAGGACGGGTACCGCAGCGGGTTCACCGAGGATCCGATGAACGATCGCCGACCCGGCGGCATCGGTGAGGACGGCGACCGCACCGGCGGCGATCGCCTCACCGATGTACTCGGCGCCGTGCGCCGCCGAACCGGGCAGTGCCGCGAAGAGGTCGCCCGCGGTGGCGTCCTGGGCGCGCAGTGTCACACCGGTGACGCGCAGACCAGCCAGCGTCGGCCCATCCGCGGCAATCGCGCCGATACCCTCGGCCAGCGCCGCCAGCGCGACTCCCGGGCTGCTGCGGGGCCGCAGGTCGGGAGTCACCGCGCCACCCTATCGGCCGGACGTCAGGCTGCTTGGAGGGTCAGCGGGGGGCCGGGGTCGGGCGACAACGGGACGTTCTCCCGCTGCAGCAGCCAGCCGGCGATGTTGTGGAACAGCGGGGCCGCGGAGTGCCCCGGTGATCCGTCGGCGTTGCGCGCGGGGTTGTCCATCATGATGCCGATGACGTAGCGCGGATCATCGGCCGGCGCCATCCCCGCGAAGGTGATCCAGTAGACGTCGTCGTAGTAGCAGCCGCAGCCGGGGTTGATCTGCTGGGCGGTGCCGGTCTTGCCGGCGATCTGATAGCCGTCGACCGCCGCCGCCGGACCGGTGCCCTGCTGGGCGCCCATCGGGTCGCGCTGCACCACCGCACGCAACATGTTGCGAACGGTGCGGGCGGTCTCCGGCGAGACGACGCGGATACCGTTGGGCTGCTGTTCGTCGGTGCGTTGCCCATCCGGTCCGATCACCGCCTTGACGATCCGGGGCGGAATCCGCATGCCGTCGTTGGCGATGGCCTGATACATGCCGGCCATCTGCAACAGCGTCATCGAAAGGCCCTGCCCGATCGGGAGGTTCGAGAAGGTGCTGCCCGACCACTGGTCGATCGGAGGCACGATGCCCGCACTCTCGCCCGGCAGGCCCACGCCGGTGCGCTGCCCGAGACCGAACTTGCCGAGCATGTCGTAGTAGCGCTGCGGGCCGATCCGTTGGGCGAGCATCAGAGTGCCCACGTTGGAGGACTTACCGAAGACGCCGGTGGTGGTGTAGGGCATCACCCCGTGCGCCCAGGCGTCGCGGATGTTGACCCCACCCATGTCGATCGAGCCAGGAACCTGGAGCACCTCGTCGGGGTTGGACAGTCCGAACTCGATGAGCGAGGCGGCGGTGACGACCTTGTTGACCGAACCGGGCTCGAAGGGCGAGGTGACCGGAAGGTTCCCGATCTGCTTGTCATTCTGGCGGCCGATGTCCTGACTGGGGTCGAAGGTGTTGTCGTTGGACATCGCCAGCACCTCTCCGGTCTTGGCGTCGAGCACGACGGCCGAGACGTTTCGTGCGCCGGAGACGTCCCTTGCCTGCTGCACCTGCTGCTGGACGTAGTACTGGATGTCGTCGTCGAGGGTCAGCTGCACCGTCGAGCCGTTGACGGCCTCGTGCCGGTTGCGGTAGCTGCCCGGGATCACCACACCGTCGGAGCCGCGGTCGTAGGTGATGGAGCCGTCGGTTCCTGCCAGCACGGCGTCCATCGAGTCCTCCAGGCCCAGGAGTCCGTGGCCGTCCCAGTCGATTCCGCCGACGACGTTGGCCGCCAGCTCACCACCGGGATACTGACGAAGATCCTGACGTTCGGCGCCCACCTCGGGGTACTTCTTGGTGATGGCACCGGCCAATGCCGGATCGACCGCGCGGGCGAGGTAGACGAAGGTCTCGTTGCTGCGCAGTTTCTTCAGCAGCGTCGGCGCGTCGGGCCTGTTGTTCAGCTTCGCGGCGATGTCGGTCGCGATCTCGGCGAGCCGCACGTCAGGGTCCGGCGCGGACGCGGACTTCTGCTTGGCCTCGGCGAGCTGCTTGCGAATCTTCATGGGCTGGAACGTCAACGCGCGGGCCTCGGTGGTGAACGCCAGCTTGTCGAAGTTGCGGTCGACGACGCTCCCGCGCACCGCCTTCTCCACGTCGGTGACCTTGAGCTGCCCGGCGGCCTGTGCGCGAAGCGCGGCAGCCTTGGGTACCTGGATGTTGAACAGCTGCGCGGCGACAACGACTATCGCCAGCGCGATCACGATGTTGCCGATGCGGTACCGGTAGACGAATTCCCCGGTGTCCGAACCGCTCTCCGCGGCGACACGGGTACGGCGCGACTTCACCGCCACGCCCTCCATCGAGCGGCCCGACGCGGAACGACTCTGCTTACGGCTCACTGCGCCGGCACCCCGTCGACTCCGGGCACAGCCACGGCGGCCGGATTGGGAACAGCGGCCGGATTGGGAACAGCGGCCATCGCCGGCGTCGCAGCCGAAGCGGTGGCCGGCCCCGGCGGCGGGGCCGAGTCGAAGGGCACCAGTTGCAGCCCGCCGCCGGCGTGCGCGGTGCCGGGCGGCGCCGGCAGCAGAACCGGCACCTCGATCGAGCCGGCCGCACCCGTGCGCGGGCCGACGAGTCTGGGCACCTCCACCGATGCTCCCGGCTTCGGTGCGGGGGCGGGCGGCGGCGCCGGCGGAGCGGGCGGCTTCTCGTCGGGCAGTTTGGTGTTCATCGGAGGCGGCGGCGCGCCCTCGGCGGGCTTCGGCTTGCCCACCACAACCCAGTTACCGGCCGGGTCCTGAACCAGATGGGCGGTGTCCTTCGACGGGATCATGCCGAGTTCGCGGGCCGCATCGGCCAGCGCGGGTGCCGATTCCGCCTGCAGGACATCGCGTTCGAGCGCTTCCTTCTGTTGAGTGAGGGCATCGTTGAGCGCACGCGCGCCGGCGAGTTGATAGGACCGCTGAGCCGACGCCGTGGACAGCCAGAGCGTGATCGCCAAGCCGCTGGCCAGTGCACCCATCACCAGCACGACGAACGGCACCCGGGCCAGCAGCACCTGCGGCCGCAGGTCCACCCCGGCCAGCGTGGCGTGGATCCGCTCGGCGATCCGCTCGCGAAGTGGTGCCCGGACGACCCTGGGTGCCTTGGCCTTGCGCGCCTTGGCACGCGCCTTGGCCTCACCGGCGGTCTTTGCCCGGACCGGGCGCTGGGCCGGCCTCGCGGCCGGGGCGGTCTGGGGACCCAGTCGCTGCTGGGGATCCCGTCGCTGCTGGGGACCCCGTCGCTGCTGGGGACCCAGTTTCTTCGGCTGGCGTGGCGTGCGACCGGTGCGCGCCGCGGGCTTGCTGCCGGTCTTCATCGCGTGCCCTCTTCGCCCTTCGTCGGATCCAGACGTTCGACGGCGCGTAGCCGGACCGCCGCGCTGCGCGGGTTGCGGGTGATCTCGGCGGCGTCTGCGCGCTCGGCACCGCGGGTGAGGCTGCTGAAGAGCGGCCCGTGCCCGGGCAGTTCCACCGGCAGACCGGCCGGGGTTCGCGAGGCGGTGGCGTCGGCGAACACCGACTTGACGATTCGATCCTCCAGCGACTGGTAGGCCATCACGGCGAGCCGGCCCCCCGGTCGCAGGGCGGCCATCGCCGCGGGCAGTGCGGCGGTCAACGAATCGAGTTCGGCGTTGACGGCGATCCGCAGCGCCTGGAAGGTCCGCTTGGCGGGGTGCCCGCCGGTGCGACGGGTCGCGGCGGGGATGGCGTCGTAAAGGATCTCGACGAGTTCACCGGTTCGGCTCAGCGGGGTCCGTTCACGGCGGGCCACGATGAATCCCGCGATCCGGGAGGCGAACTTCTCCTCGCCGAACCGGCGCAGGACGTCGGTCAGAGCGGCACGGTCATAGGTATTGAGGATCTCAGCGGCGGTCAACGAGGAGTCTGGATCCATCCGCATGTCCAGCGGTGCGTCCTGCGCATAGGAGAAACCGCGCTCCGGGCGGTCAAGCTGCATCGAGGAAACGCCGAGGTCGAACAGGGCAGCATCGATGGATTGCGTTGCAGGAAGGTCGTTTTCGGCCAGGGCGGCGGCGATCCCGTCATAGCGGGTGCGCACCAGGCTCACCCGGTTACCGAATCGGGCGAGCCGCTGCCCGGCGATCGCCAGGGCATCGGGGTCACGATCGAGGCCGATCACCCGCAGGCCGGGAAGCTCGGAGAGGAACCGCTCGGTGTGCCCACCGGCACCGAGGGTCGCGTCCAGGAGCACAGCGCCCGCTCCGTCGGCGGATCTGCGGGTCAGTGCCGGACCGAGCAGAGCCACGCACCGTTGCAGGAGGACCGGAATGTGTGCCGGTTCGGTTCCGGGATCCTGGGCGGCCACGAGCGCACCTCCGGGTCGGCGGGACTCCATGGCTGGGGCGGGGACCGGTGCGGCGAGGTCCCTGTCCGATACGAACCTGGCGTCGGGGAAGTACGTCAGGGTCGGTTCGGGCAGAGGCCACGCCGCACCGGTGTGCGGCAGAGCAGGCCGGGACGCCGGCCTAGATAATGTCGCTGAGGGATTCATCGCTCGCCGTGGAGAAGTTCTCTTCGTGGGTCTGCTGGTAGTCCTGCCATGCCTGGGCGTCCCAGATCTCCAGGAAATCCACCGCTCCGATGACCACGCATTCCTTGGTCAGGCCCGCGTAGCGACGGTGGTCGGCCGAGAGTGTGATCCGGCCCTGGGAATCGGGGTGCTGCTCATCGGTGCCCGCGGCGAGGTTGCGCAGGAATGCCCTGGCCTCCGGATTACTGCGGGACGTGGCCGAGGCACGCCGTGCCAGTTGCTCGAACTGGCCGCGGGGGTATACGGCGAGGCTGTGGTCCTGGCTCTTGGTGACCATCAGCCCTCCTGCCAGCGCATCGCGGAACTTGGCGGGCAGCGTGAGCCGCCCCTTGTCGTCCAACTTGGGCGTATAGGTGCCTAGAAACATGCGACGCACATCCCGACGCGCATATCCCGGAAAACCTCCTAGTGACCCGGCGGTATCGCTCCGCCTGGCGCCACATTACCCCACTACGCCCCACTTTCCTCCACTTCGTGTCGCAACCGTGTCGAAAAAGCTGCCGACGGCTCCACGAAGGCCACCCAGGGGCACAAGAAAAGGGCAGCCGATCAGGCTGCCCTTGGTCGATGGACCGGTGGGGAGAGGGTTATTCGTCGAAGCGCCGGCGGAAACGGTCTTCCATCCGGCTGGTGAACGACCCACCGGCACCCCGGGCACGGCGGGCGCGCGGCGCGGCGGCGCCCTTGGCGCCCGGATCACGGCCTCCCGGCGCGGGCGGGCCGGTCACCGCGAAGACCACGCCGGCGAACATCATCACGAACCCCAGCACCGAGAGAGCCGGGAAACCCGCCACCATGGTGGCCTTGAACGCGACCCCGGCGATCAGCAGAGCCAGGCCCAGGACGAACAGGCCCGCGCCCTGGAAACGCCGCCGGGCCGACGGGGCCCGCAATCCCGCGCCCCGGACGCTGGAGGCGAACTTGGGGTCCTCGGCGTAGAGGGCGCTCTCGATCTGATCGAGCATCCGCTGCTCATGATCGGAGAGTGGCATTCGTCCCTCCTTGCCTGCGCGTTGGGTCCTAGGTTGGGTCCTAGAACATGGCGTACCGCCCGGCCGGCCTGGCGGATGACTACATGATACGAGTCGGGGGTACCCGCTACCACCCGGTTCGCCCACCTGGCTGCACACAAGCTGGCTGCACATAAGATTGACAACGAGATCCTGCCACGTCAAGCGGTTCCCCGGTGTCCGTCACCGGCCCGTCAGCAGGCCGTCACCGGCGCACCATAATGGCGGGGTGACCATTGCAGCGGGGTCCACCCGGCGAACGGGGCGGCAGGGGCGTTGGCGACCTTCCTGATCGACCTGTCACCCAACGACATGCAACTTCGGCTGCATGAGGCACTCGCCGTCTACGTGGATGCGATGCGCTATCCCCGCGGCACCGAAGCACAGCGGGCGTCGATGTGGCTCGAACACACCGGCCGACTGGGTTGGCGGGCCGTGGCCGCGGTCGAAACCGTCGAGGGTTACCCCGGTGACCGGTTGCTGGGCGTGGCCTACGGGTACGGCGGCGCCCCCGACCAGTGGTGGCAGCAGCAGGTGACCCGGGGCCTGCACCGGGTCGGCGTAGCGCCGGGCGAGGTCTCCCGATTGATGAGTGACTACTTCGAGCTGACCGAACTGCACATCCACCCCGGCGCTCAGGGCCGCGGACTGGGCGAGGCGCTGGTGCGCAGGCTGCTGACCGACCGGCGAGAGGGCCACGTCCTGCTGTCCACGCCGGAGATCAACGGCGAGTCAAACCGCGCCTGGCGGCTCTACCGCCGGCTGGGCTTCACCGACATCATCCGGGACTACCACTTCGCCGGGGATCCGCGGCCGTTCGCAATCCTGGGCCGAACCCTTCCGCTCCAGGCGACCGGAGAGCGACCCGCCGCCCGGTGATCTGGCACGATACGTCGAGTGCGGGTCCGGATGCGCCTGACGGCGTTGCTGCTGTTGATCGTCGCGCCGGTGTTCGCCGGCTGCCTGCGGGTGCACGCGTCGATCACCGTCTCGGGCGACGACCAGGTGTCCGGAGACATCATCGCCGCGGTGAAGCCGCGCAACGACAGCGACAAAGGTCCGCAGTTCGACGAGAACCTTCCCTTCAGCCAGAAGATAGCGGTGTCGGACTACGAGGCCGATGGCTACGTGGGGTCGGCGGCATCGTTCGCCGGACTGTCCTTCGCCGAGGTTCCGCAGCTGGCGAACCTCAGCCGTGATGCCACCGGCGCCGACATCACGTTGCGAAGGGCCGGCAATCTGGTGATCCTTGAGGGCCGGGTGGACCTCACCACGCTCACCGATCCCGACAGCGACGTGACGTTCAGTGCGGCATTCCCCGGCGAGGTCACCTCCACCAACGGCGAGCGGATCGACATCGGCACGGTCCAGTGGAAGCTCAAGCCCGGCGCGGTGACCAACCTGAGCGCACAGGCGCGTTACACCGATCCCAGCACCCGCTCCTTCACCGCGGCCGGTATCTGGCTCGCCGTGGCGGCATTCCTTGTCTCGGGGCTGATCGGATACCTGGCATGGCGCGATCGCGACCAGTCCCCCCGCTTAGCCGACTCAGAGCGCGGTTCCGGCCACGACGACACCCGCGGGAATCTCTAGGGTGATGGGCGTGGATCCGACTGGCCCGTATTCGAGCGGGCCGTCCGCCGGCGAACTGGCCGACGCAGTGACCGGCCAGCTCCGCCGGTATCTCGCCGGACGCCGCGGCGAGGCGCGATACATCGGGGTCGACTACGACGCCCTGATCGGTGTGCTCGAGGACTTCGTGCTGCGCGGCGGGAAGCGGTTGCGGCCCGCGTTCGCCTACTGGGGTTATCGCGCGGTGACCCCGGGCCCTGACGATCCCGTCGAGGACTCGGCACTGCAACTGTTCTCCGCATTGGAACTACTGCACGCGTGCGCGCTGGTTCACGACGACGTGATCGACGAGTCGGCGACACGGCGCGGTATGCCGACCGCCCACATGCACTTCGCGAACATGCACCGCAACCAGGGCTGGCGCGGATCGGCCGATCAGTTCGGCCGATCGGCGGCGATCCTTCTCGGTGATCTCTCGCTGGTCTGGGCGGACGACATCGTGGCCTCGGTGGAACTTCCCGGCGATGCCAACAGACGGGTGAACCGGGTCTGGTCGGATATCCGGACCGAGGTTCTCGGCGGGCAGTATCTCGACATCGTCGCCGAATCCAGCGGTGCCCATTCCATCGAGTCGGCGATGGCCGTCAACACCTACAAGACCGCGTCCTACACCGTGTCGCGGCCCCTTCAACTCGGTGCCGCCGCGGCGGCGGACCGCCCCGAGGTCCACGCCGTCTTCCACGGGTTGGGCACCGATCTGGGGATCGCCTTCCAGTTGCGCGACGACGTCCTGGGCGTATTCGGCGATCCGGCGGTCACCGGCAAGCCCTCCGGTGACGACCTTCGCTCGGGAAAGCGGACCGTGCTGCTGGCCGAGGCGGTGCAGCGGGCCGAACGCACCGACCCGACCGCAGCGGCTCTCCTGAGTTCCTCGATCGGGAATCAACTCAGTGACGCCGAGGTCCGGCGTCTGTGTTCGGTCATCGAGGACGTCGGTGCGCTGGCTGCGGTCGAGGAACACATCGACATGCTGACCCGGCGCGCGCTGGACGCGTTGCACAGCGCACCCATCAACGCGCCCGCGAAGACGGGGCTGACCGAACTCGCCGGGTTGGCTGCCAACCGGTCGGCATGACCAGGCGGATGATCACCCGCCTGGCCGAGTTCGCCCGCAGCGCCGACGGGCGACCGGCACGGCTGGGTTTCGCGGCCGCGGTGCTGATCACCCTCGGCGGCATGGGCGCCGGCAGTACCCGCCAGCACGACCCGGTGCTGGAGTCGATGCGGCTGTCCTGGCTGCGCTTCGGCCACGGCCTGGTGGTGTCGTCGGTCCTGCTGTGGACCGGAGTGCTGATCATGCTGTTCGCCTGGCTCTGGCTGGGGCGCTTGATGCTGGAGAAACCGGGCGTCAGTGCGTTCACAATGAAGGCGACAGCCGCCTTCTGGCTGGCGCCGCTGTTGGTCAGCGTCCCACTCTTCAGCCGCGACACGTACTCCTATCTCGCACAGGGTGCACTCCTGCGCGACGGCTTCGATCCCTACGTCGTAGCACCGATCGAGAACTCGAACTCGCTGTTGGACAACGTGAGTCCGATCTGGACCACCACCACCGCCCCGTACGGTCCGGCGTTCATCCTGGTGGCCAAATTCGTCACCCTGGTGGTGGGCGACCATGTGATTGCCGGCACCATCCTGCTACGCCTGTGCATGCTGCCGGGTTTGGCGCTGTTGATCTGGGCGGCGCCGCGGGTCGCCCGGCATGTCGGCGCTGACGGCGCCATCGCGCTGTGGATCTGCGCACTCAACCCGCTGGTCATCATTCATCTGATGGGCGGGGTGCACAACGAGATGCTGATGGTCGGGCTGATGATGGCCGGCATTGCGTTGATGCTCACCCGCCGCCACATCGCCGGTGCGGCGCTGATCGCCGTGGGTGTGGCGGTGAAGGCGACCGCGATCCTGGCGTTGCCATTCATGGTGTGGGTGTGGATGCGCCACCTGCCGGGAAGTCGTCCGCGCGCCTTCGCCGCGGCATCGGCGGGATCGATCGCCGCCTTCATCGCGGTGTTCGCGGTGCTGTCCACCATGGCCGGTGTGGGATTGGGGTGGCTCACCGCGCTGGCGGGTTCGGTGAAGATCGTCAACTGGCTGACCGTTCCGACGGCGGTGGCCAACCTCTCCAATGCCGTCGGCGGGCTCTTCACGACGGTGAACTTCTACGGCGTCCTGGAGGTGACGCGGCTCGCGGGCATCGCCGTGATCGCGGTGGCGTTGCCTCTGCTGTGGTGGCGGTTCCGCCATGACGATCGCGAGGCACTACAGGGCATCGCATGGGCCATGGTGGTGGTGGTTCTGTTCGTGCCGGCCGCGCTGCCCTGGTACTACACCTGGCCGCTGGCGGTCGCCTCGTCACTGACCCAATCGCGGGCCGCGATCGCCGGTATCGCGGCGTTCTCGACCTGGATCATGGTGATCTTCAAGCCCGACGGATCGCACGGTATGTATTCCTGGCTGCACCTCTCGCTGGCGACGGTGTGCGCGGCGGCGGCGTGGTACTGGTTACGCCGCGAGGAACCGGCCGGAGCCGTCAGTACGCCATAGCCTGCGCACGACGGAGCACCTCGCGCGCCTGATGCGCGTGCAACGCATCGACCGGACGGCCGTTGGTGACCGGCTCCCGCACACCGTCGCGGGTCAGCGTCAGCGAGGGGTCCGCAGTGAACAGCCACGTCAGGATTTCGGTGTCGCGATATCCGCCGTCGCGAAGCACGGCGAGCAGTCCCGGCAGTGACTTCACGATCTCTGCGCGACCCGGGCCGGCAGCGGTGAAGAAGGCCTGCGGCACGACGGGCACCCCGCCGCGGCGTACCGCGAGCAGATGCGACTCGCGCAGGTGCTGGTGGACTCTGGTGACCGGTACCTTCAACAGTTCAGCAACCGTCACAAGGTCGTAGACCGGTTCGGACGGATCGAGCACATCGTCGGCGGCCGGAATGCTGCTCACGATCAGGAGTCTAGAAGCCCGGCGACCTAGGATGTGGCGGTGACGTCGGACCCACTGGTCGGGACTCTGCTCGACGGCAGATACCGCGTCGATGCTCAGATCGCCAGCGGCGGAATGTCCACGGTGTATCGCGGCCTCGATGCCCGGCTCGACCGTCCGGTGGCGCTGAAGGTGATGGACCCCCGCTACGCAGGCGATCGGGAGTTCCTGGTCCGATTCCAGCGCGAGGCGCGCGCCATCGCGCGACTGAAAGATCCGGGGCTGGTCGCCATCTACGACCAGGGTCTGGATGCCCGGTACCCGTACCTGGTGATGGAACTCATCGACGGGGGCACCCTGCGTGAGCTCCTTCGCGAGCGCGGCCCGATGCCGCCGCACGCGATGGTCGCCGTGCTGCGAGGGGTTCTCAGCGGTCTAGGCGTCGCCCACCGCGCCGGACTGGTGCACCGCGACCTCAAGCCGGAGAATGTGCTGATATCCGAAGACGGCGAGGTGAAACTGGTCGACTTCGGTCTGGTGCGGGCCATCGCGGACGCCGGCATCACGTCGACCAGCGTCATTCTGGGAACGGCCGCGTACCTCTCCCCCGAACAGGTGGCCGGCAGACAGACCGGGCCGCGCAGCGACGTGTACGCCGCCGGCGTCTTGGCGTTCGAACTCCTCACCGGAAAGACGCCGTTTAGCGGCGACACCGCACTCGCCGTCGCCAATCAACGTCTCGACCGTGACGTTCCGCCACCGAGTTCAGTGATCGACGGGGTGCCGCCGGAACTGGACGGCTTCATCGCACGGGCAACGGCTCGCGACACCGAGGATCGGTTCGCCGACGCCTGCCAGATGGGTGAGGAACTCGAGATGATCGCCGAGGAACTGGCGCTGCCGCACTTCCGCGTTCCCGCACCGCGGAACTCCGCCGCGCACGCGGCCGCCACCGTCCTCGTCGATCGCCGCCCAGCGCCCCCACCCGGTGCGCCCAACCCCACCCGGCAGTTCGTGCCGGGTGACGACGATGACGCCGGGCCGGCTGCCGAAGCACAGACCGAAGCCGTGTCGCAGCCAGCACCCCGGCAGTTCGCCGGGATCGACCTCGATGAGTTCATCTGGGAACGCCAACGGTCGCGACGTGTCGCGATCTTGTGGACGCTGGCGGTGCTGGTGCTCACCGGTCTGGTGACGATCGGCGCATGGACGCTGGGGCTGAATGTCGGCGGCCTGACCGGCCGCTAGTCACGCAACATTTCAGCGACGAGAAAGGCGAGCTCCAGACTCTGCTGAGTGTTGAGTCTCGGATCGCACGCGGTCTCGTACCGGCCTGAGAGGTCGGTGTCGGAGATGTCCTGCGCACCGCCGAGGCATTCGGTGACGTTCTCGCCGGTCAGTTCGATGTGGATGCCGCCGGGGTGCGTGCCCAGGGCACGGTGCACCTCGAAGAAGCCCTGCACCTCATCGACGATCCGGTCGAAGTGGCGGGTCTTGTACCCGGTGGAGGACTCGTGGGTGTTGCCGTGCATCGGATCGCACTGCCAGATCACCTGATGTCCGGTGGCCTGAACCTTCTCGATGATCGGCGGCAGCAGGTCGCGCACCTTGTGATTGCCCAGTCGGCTGATCAGCGTGAGTCGTCCGGGCTTGTTGTGCGGATCGAGACGCTCGACGTACTCGACGGCGAGTTCAGGAGTCATCGTCGGTCCGATCTTGACACCGATCGGGTTGGCGATCACCTCGGCGAAGGCGATGTGCGCACCATCGAGTTGGCGGGTGCGTTCACCGATCCAGATGTAGTGCGCCGAGAGATCGTAGAGTCGCGGCTCCGGGGATTGTTTGGGGAACTCCTCGCTCAACCGCAACATCGCGCGCTCGTAGTCGAGCACAAGTGCCTCATGGCTGGCGTAGATGTCGGCGGTGTCGAGATTGCGGTCGGCCACCCCGCATGCGCTCATGAACCGCAGGCCGCGGTCGATCTCGGCGGCCAGCGCCTCGTAACGCGCTCCGGCCGGAGATGTGCGCACGAACTCGCGGTTCCAGTCGTGCACCAGACGCAGCGATGCCAGTCCCGAGGACGTCAGCGCGCGCACCAGGTTCATCGCCGCACTCGCGTTTGCGTAGGCGCGTACCAGCCGGGACGGGTCGTGTTCACGGACCACGGCGTCGGGTGCGAACCCGTTGACCATGTCGCCGCGGTAGGCCTTCAGACCCAACGCGTCGATGTCCGCCGAACGGGGTTTGGCGTACTGGCCTGCGATACGGGCCACTTTGACCACCGGCATGCTGGCGCCGTAGGTGAGCACCACCGCCATCTGCAGCAGGGTCCGGATGTTGCCGCGGATGTGCGGTTCGGTGTTGTCGGCGAACGTCTCGGCGCAGTCGCCGCCCTGCAGAAGGAACGCCTCACCCCTGGCCACCGCGGCCAACTGCCCCGACAGACGCTCGATCTCGGATGCGACGGTCACCGGCGGGACGCTCTCCAGGACCGTCCGCATCGCCCTGGCCTGCTCGGCGTCCCAGTTGGGCTGCTGGGCGGCGGGCCGCGCCAGAGCGCTCTCCAGGCGTGCGCGCAGATCGGCAGGCAACGGCGGCAGAGCCGGGAGCTGCTCGATCGGTACGTCGACGGTCCAGTTCACGCCCATCATCCTAACGGGCGCGGATCCCGGCGCTAACTGCGCGAAGTCCCGGCCATCAGCTGGTAGCGGTGCAGATTGTGGCGCGCGTCGACCAGCGCGTCGTGGCTTTCGGGGGGCTTGGGCGGCATCCGGGGACAGCCCCGGTCCTCCCAGAGTTGCCGTAACTCGCGGGTGAACCGGGGAATCTGCGGGGGCAGGCTGGTCATCGGCCCCCATAGCTGGCACAGCGCGACGTGGTCATAGGCGCCCACCCAGGCCCACAGTTCGATCGGCTCGGCCTCGATGTCCGGGGTGTCGACACCGAGGAACTCCTCGAGCGCCTCCCTGATCTCGCGCCGCGAGCGCCACAGCGGGGAGGCCGGCGCAGGCAGTTTGGGCAACACGTTGGTGCGCACCCATCGCCCGGCGGATTCCGGGTCGAACTCGGTGGAACAGGCATAGAACTCACGCCCGTCCTCGGCGACCACCGCGATGGAGATGAGGTCGATGATGCGGCCGTTGTCGATGAACTCGGTGTCGTAGAAGTACCGCACGTCAGGTCCCCGGGGTTGCGGGCGCGGCGGGTTGCTGCGGCGCGGGCGCGGCGTGAACGACCTGATCGAGTTTCGCCGAGACCTCCGCGTCGGTGGCCAGTCGCGGCTCGCCGGCGATGACATGCTGCAACCACAGATTGGCCTCAACGAACGGCCGGCGCTGATACCGCTCGCGTTCCAGCGACCGGTGCATCTTGGCCGGCGAGTCCTGGTAGTACCAGCGGGCCCAGGGCGCGTGCGGGCGCGCCAGGCGGATCGCTCCGATCAGCAGAAGCGGGGTGAAGAACATGCCCAGTAAACCGGTCCACAACTTGCCCTTGAGCAGCACGACTACCGCGAGTGCGAGGTTGAGCAACACCAACACGATCACCGCGAGCCGAGCGACGGACGAATCGGCGTCGTGCCAGCTCCCCACGTCGAAGATCGCCAGCGGGTTGAATCCCATCACCAGCAGTCCGGCGACCGCCACCGCGACGAACACAGCATCGACCGACGTCCGTCCGTCAGCGCTCCAGTAGACGTCCTGCAGATGAAGGATCAGCGCGAACTCGTCGAGCACCAGTGCGGCTCCGATGCCGAAGACGATCCCCGCCGCGGTGAACTGGTGGTTGGTTCCCTCCGATGCCATCGTGACCATCGCGATCCCGGAGATGAGCACCAGGATGACTCCGAACACCGCGTGATGGATGTGGGTGCCGCCGCCCCCACCTTTTCCGGGCACGGAGATGTTGTGCGGTTGCCACCACTTGCGCGGACCGGTCTGATCGGCGGTGTCGCGGATATAGCGGGTGATCGTGCGGGTCACGAAGAACGTGAGAATGAACGCGATCAGACACCACATCAGCGGTTCGCGGCCCGGCGCGATGAAGCGAACGTCGAAGTGAACAGCTGTGAGCACGGCTAGAAACTACGCCCATCCCGGAATGGGCCGTTTGCCCGGATACGCTGGTGTGGACATGGGGCGCGACGGTGCGGGTTTGCCGACTGCGCTGCGGCGCGTGCTGCAGGCGTTGATTCTGCTCGCCGCGATCCGGGCCGGCTGGCAGTTGTTCTCCCACATCCCCTACCGCATCGACGCCGACGTCTACCGGATGGGCGGACGGGCGTGGCTGGACGCCCAACCGCTCTATGCCGACGGTGCGATGTTTCACACCGCCGGTGGCCTGGATCTTCCGTTCACCTATCCCCCTCTGGCGGCGATCGTGTTCAGCCCGCTGGCGCTGGTGGGCCTTCCGGTGGCCAGTGTGGCGATCACCGCGGTGACGTGCGCGCTGCTGGTGCTGTCGGTGTGGCTGGTGCTGCGGAGCCTCGAGGTGAGCAGCCGCGCCGCCTGGTGGGCGGCCCTGGCAGTGGTCGCGGCGTCGGTCACGATGCTGGAGCCGATCCGCGCGAACTTCTCCTTCGGACAGATCAACGTGGTGCTCATGACGCTGGTGATCGCCGACGCCGTCGCACGCCGCACCGCATGGCCGCGCGGCGTGCTGCTGGGTCTGGCGATCGCCCTCAAGCTCACGCCCGCTGTCTTTCTGCTGTACTTCGTATTGCGCCGCGACCTGCGCTCAACGGTGACCGCCGTGGCGTCCTTCGTCGCAGCGACCGGACTCGGCTTCGCTTTCGCCTGGCGAGACTCCCTGGAGTACTGGACGCACACCGTGACGAACACCGATCGGATCGGGACGGCGACGTGGAACACCAATCAGAACGCCTCCGGCGCCCTGGCCCGACTGGAGTTGTCCGACGGCGGCCACTTCGCCGTGTGGACGTCTGTCTGTATCGCGATGCTGGGTCTGACGGTCTGGTCGGTGCGCCGGGTGCTGGCCGCCGGCAACGAGGACGGCCGCACTGACGGTGAGGCATCCGCGCTCGCGCTCATGTGCGTCGCGCTGTTCGGACTGGTGGTCTCGCCGGTGTCGTGGAGCCATCACTGGGTGTGGGCCCTGCCGGTGGTGGTGGTGACCGGCGTGCTCGCCTACCGGCGGCGCAGCGCAGCCCTGTGCGCGATCACCGGGACGGGTCTGGCGTTGATGCTCTGGCCGCCTCTGCAATTGCTGCCCGAACACCACGAGGCGGCAGCCTCCTGGTGGCGGCAGCTGGTCGGAACCTCGTACGTGTGGTGGGCGGTGGCGACCGTCGCGGTCGCCGGGGTGACTTCGCGCCCCGGGCGCCCGGTCAGCTCACGGCGGTCTGAGGAATCCGCGCGTCAGCTGGTTGCGGGGTCACCGCCGGCGGCTGGCCCTTCTTGAGCGTTGCGGCATAGATATCGACGTACTCCTGGCCCGACAGCTTCATCAGTTCGTACATCACCTCGTCGATGACCGCACGTTCGATGAACCGGTTGCCCGCCATTCCGTCGAAACGGGAGAAGTCCATCGGCCGGCCGAAGCGGACAGTCACCCGCCCGAAACGCCACATCTTCGAGCCCGGCGGGTTGACGGCGTCGGTTCCGATCATGGCGACCGGGATCACCGGCACGCCGGTCTCCAGCGCGACGCGCGCCAATCCGGTCTTGCCCTTGTACAACCGGCCATCAGGCGAGCGGGTGCCTTCGGGGTACATCCCCATCAGCTTGCCGCCGGCCAGGAGCCGACTGGCCGTGTCGAGCGCGGCCTGGGCCGCATCGGCGTCCGAGCGGTCGATCGGGACCTGGCCCGCCGCGGTGAAGAACCACGCCTTGAACCGGCCTTTGAGACCTTTCTCGGTGAAGTACTCGCTTTTGGCCAGGAAGGTGATGCGGCGCCGCACCACCAGCGGGAGATAGAAGCTGTCGGCGACGGCGAGGTGATTACTGGCCAGTATCGCCGGGCCGGAAGCCGGGACGTGTTCGAGCCCTTCGACTTTGGGCCGGCCGAGCACGGACAGCAGGGGACCCATGAAGATGTACTTGAGCAGCCAGTACCACATGGGACCTCCCTCGCCGGCGTACGCCGGTTGTATTGCAATCCTATCGGTTCGGGTGGTGCTCGACCACACGGCGCAAGCCGTTCACGGCCAATCCACAGGCCTGCTCCCAGCCGGCGTCCGCCGGCACCTACTCCGACGGGCCGGTCTGCTCCACAACGATCGGAATGGGCTGGTAACGAGTCCCGGCGCCGGACCCCTCGGAGTCCTCGGCCGGCTGCGGAGGTTCAGGCACCCGGTGATCGCCCGGCCGGCGCTGGCCGGGTTCGGCGGCCATTGCCCGCACCACATTCATCAGCGACACACTGTGCTCGGCGATCACGGTCAGCAACGGGTGCTGTTCCCCGCTGACGAGCGCGGCCAGCGCACACACCGGACACCACACCTGTTGGCACCGGCTCGCCCCGGTGAGCGACTCGGTCGCCATCGCGGCGGCCGCACGAACAGCCGGGTCGAGACGGTCCAGGATCACCTGGGCGAGCTTGCGAAGTTCGGGCCCGATCTCCGGATGCACCGGGTCACTCATGCCGGGTCACTCATGCCGGCCACACATCCGGGTTGGGACGGAACCGGACCGTCAACTCGCTGCCGCGCAGGGCGGCGTCGGCGACCACGCAGCGTCGCAGCACCGGGGCCAGCCGAATCCGGCGACGCAGCCCGGCCACCGCGACGATCAGATCGTCTCCGGCGCGCCCGAGGCTCAGCTCGCCGGCGTCGACCTGCGGCAGCCCGAGCCGCAGGCGATAGACCGCCGACAGGCCGGTGCCCGATTCGCGATCGACGACCGGCCGCAACGGCATCGGTGGCGCAGCCCCGTCACGACGACGTGCCTCGTCGAGCAGCTGGCTGAGCGCCTTCGGCCCGATGGGCTCGCCGGCGAGGTGCGCGGTGAGCACCATCCGGATCGCGCCGATGGCGTCGGCGAGGTCGGTGAGCACGCTCTCCTGTTCGGCGATACGCGCGGCGTACCAGTCGAATGCCGGATGATCAGGCAGGTTGCGGTACTCGTACGAATCGTCTTGGAAGAGCACCTGATTGACGATCAACTCGGCGACGCGCACACCCATCAGTGCCAGCGACCCGAGCGTTCGCACGGTCTCGGCGGCGACCACACGTTCCGGCGTGAGCACCAGGTGCGCAGCCACCCTCTCCGAATCCGTCAGCAGTGCAGCCAGGGACTCGACGCCGGTACTGACCGCCTCCACCAGCGCGACGGTCGCAGCCGTGCGGACGTCGTCGATCGCGACGCTCAGGCGGCGGTGGCGGGGCCAGCAGCGCTCGACGTACTCCCCGAACGCTGCGGGAAGTGTCAGCATCCGCAACGCATCGGCGGTGGATGCGCAGTCCACCACCACGTAGTCCCACCGCCCGCATTCGGCGAGCTCGGCGACCCTGCGCAGTCCGAGCACCTCCTGGATACCGGGCAGTGCTGAAAGTTCCTCGGGCGCAAGGTTGCCCACATCCGACGACGGGAAACGGCCCGCCAGAACGGGTGCGGTGGCGCACCACGCGGACTCCAGCAGGGCCAGGGTGTCCAGCGCCAGCGCGTCGAGATGGCCACCGCCGTTGTCGCCGCTACGTTCCTCGGTGAGGATCCGGACCGGTTCGCTCTCACCCGATGGGGTGACGGTCACACCGAGCACGTCGCCCAGAGAGTGAGCCTGATCGGTGGACACCACCAGCACCCGCTTGCCGCCCAGGGCGGCCTGCACGGCGGTCGCCGACGCCAACGTGGACTTGCCGACGCCGCCCTTGCCGACGAAGAAACTGATCGACGACACGGCCTAGCCCTCGACCCGTTTCTTGAGGTCCTTGAGGGCGGTGTCGGTGAGCCGTCGTTCCGCCTTGCGTTTGAGCAGACCGATCATCGGGATCATCAGGTCGACCGCCAATTCGTAGGTGACCTCGGTACCGGCCCCCTTGGCCCTGCACGTGTAGGCGCCGTCGAGCGCCTTGAGCAGTGAACTGGACACCAGCGACCACCGCACCGAACCCGCCTCGGGGGTCCAGACGTACGTGAGCACCATGGTGTCCTTGAGCACGGCGGCGTCGAGTACCAGCCGCGCCACTTTCGGCAGGCCCTGGGCGTCGGTCTCAAGCACCTCTGCGTCGGTGTACTCCGAAACCCAGTCCGGGTAGGAGCCGATATCGGCGATGACGTCCATCACGGTGCCGGGATCGGCATCGATGTAGATGCTCTGGGCCGTCTTGTCCGCCACTGTCGCCGCTTTCCCGTCGCTTTCTTTCACTCGATGGATTTCCGGATACCGAACGGTACCCCGCCCGTACCGGAGGTCACCGGATATCAATGCCGCGGCGCGACGCCGACCGGCCGGCCGGCTTCCACGGTCTTCTTGACCTCGAACGCCATCCTTTTTCCAGCCACCCGCCGGCGGTGGTTCATCGCGGCGACCGTGGATCTGGCCACCCGCGCCGGATCCGCTCCGGCGGGTTCGGCGTGCAGAAAGTAATGCAGCACAACCCCGTCGAGCATCGGCTCCAGCCACACCTCCATGGTCCCCGCGAGCGGGCCGGCGACCGTCCAGCGCACGCCCTTCTCGGCGCGGTCCTCGACCACGGTCAACGACAGGTCGCCGAACCAGCGCCGCCAGCCCGCGCGGTCGCCGACCGCACGGCCCACCGCGGCCGGATCGGCGGCCACGAAGGTCTGGTCGGCGATCTGGATGCTGTGCACGTGCGAGAAGCTACACCAGCGGCGCGGGCGGGCCGACCTGCAGCAGTTCGGCCAGCCGCGCGGTGTGGACGTCCCAGTTCCAGTCCCGGAGGATCCACCGCCGGCCGGCCTCCCCCATCTCGCGCGCCCGTGCCGGGTCGGCGAGCAGTCCGATGATCGCCTCTGCGATCCCGTCACGGTCGCGGCCGTCGACCACCCGCCCGGTCTCTCCGTCGAGCACGGTCTCCGGGGCGCCGCCGGAGTCACCGGCGATCACCGGGATACCCGTGGCCGAGGCCTCGAGGAACACGATGCCCAGACCTTCGACGTCCAGGCCTGCTCCCCGGGTCCGGCACGGCATGGCGAAGACATCGCCCATCGCGTAGTGGGCGGGCAGTTCCGCGCCGCGGACCGCGCCGGTGAACAGCACCGAGTCGCCGGCACCGGCGGCGAGCCGGCGCAGCCGCTGCTCATCAGGACCGCCCCCGACGATGGCCAGGGTGGCGCGTTCGATGCTTTGGGTGATCTGCGGCCACGCCCCAATGAGCATGTCCTGCCCTTTGCGCGCCACCAGCCGCGACACGCACACGACGGTCGGTCGCTCGTGCAGTCCGTAACGGGACCGCAGTTCGGCGCGAGCGGCGGGATCAGGGTGGAAGCGGCCGGTGTCGACCCCGGGCGGCAGGTGCTCGAGTCGGGCGCGGGGGCCGAAGGCCGCGGCGAATCTACCCCGGGTGTAGCGACTCACGTAGGTGATGACGTCGGCGTGATCACCGATGCGCCGCAGCGCCGAGCGGGCGCCGGGCACCATCGACCAGCCGACCTCGTGGCCGTGCGTGCTTGCCAGCACCCGGCGGGCGCCGGCCTCGCGCGCCCGCGAGGCCAACAGAGCCAATGGCGCGGCGGCGCCGAACCAGACGGTTTCGACGCCGTACTCGGCGATCAACGCGCGCATCGTGCGGTCCACACCGGGCTCCGGCAGCATCAGGGTTCCCCGGTGGCGAACCACTCGCATCGGTGCGGCGCGATCGTAATCGTCGGCACCCTTCCACTGCGGCGCGTAGACGGTGAGGTCATGATCACCGGTGGCGACCAGCCGAAGCACGAACTGCTCCAGATACGATTGGATCCCGCCCCGGCGCGGTGGAAAGTCATTGGTGACCAGAAGGATTCGCGTCATCGCGCACTCAGATTACTGGTCTGCGGACAGCCATTGCGCCCACCGGGAGCGCAATGCGTCCATATCGACGCCCAAGGCCTGACGAACGGCCTCGGCGAAGCTTCCGTGGCCCGGGCCACAGGCCCGATAGTAGAGCTGGCGCAGACCCTCGACGCCGTAGACATCGGCGACGAACCGCGAGAACCACCATGCCCGGTCGTAACCCGTGGATCGCGCCGCACCCGCGGAGTCCAGTTCCGCGTCCGTCGGAAGTTCGGTGTTCTCCCGGGCCGCAGCGGGAACGGGCGTGGCAGGGCGGGCGACATAGTCGGCGACGCCCTCGGTGAGCCACCGCGGTGCGTCGGTCGCGGTAGCGCCGCGGGCGGCGAGATGGAACAACTCATGGGTCACCACGATGCGCAGTGCGTCATCAGACATCGCCGATGCGCCGGGCGCGAACACGATCCGTTGACCGGTGGCCCGGCCGCTGGCGAGGTCGACGTCATCGGCCACGGCGACTGCGGCGATGTCACTCCAATGCCCGGCCGGATCGAGGTGGGCCTGGGTCACGAACTCCTGCTGACTGCCCGTGGTGACGACACGGACGTCGCGGTCCCACGGCCGGTCCCAGAAATCATCGACCACATTCATCGACGGGCCGATGTCGGCGTGTACGCGCGCTGCAAGGCGATCCGGTTCAATGGGTGCGGGAGACGGCGCGAACAGCACCGCAGCCGCACCGACGAGTTCAGCGATCAGAACGGCCGCCAGGGCGGCCGGGCGGCGATCAGTAACGGCGAACGTTGTAGATGGGCGCGTTGTTGACCGGGACCACGGCGACCGGGATACCGAAGGTGGAGGCGTGCACCATCATGCCGTCGCCCACGTAGATACCGACGTGCGAGGCGTCGGAGTAGTAGGAGATGACGTCGCCGGGCTGCATCTGATCCATCGACACCGATTGACCGCCGGCGGCCAGGGCGTAGCTGGAGTGCGGCAGGAAGATGCCGGCTTGCTGGAAGGACCACATCACCAGACCTGAGCAGTCGAAGGCGCCCGGGCCCGCGGCACCCCAGCTGTACGGCGAACCGATCCGGGACAGCGCAGCCTGCACCGCGACCGCGCCGGCACCGCTGCCGGCGCCGGGGGTGGGCAGTGCCGCCAGGGCAGCGATATCGCTGACCGGGGTCACCTCGGGGGCCGGGGCGTTCTCGACGATGCCGGCCGGCGGAGCCGGCGGGCTGGCCAGCGCCGCGCGCTGGACCGGGGTGAGCGCCTCATAGCGGGATTTGACGACGGCGATCTGGACCTGCAGTGCGGATTGCTTGCGCTGCAGGTCGGCGCGCACCGCGGCAGCCGCGTCCGCGGCGGCCTTGGCGTCGGCGGCGGATTTCGCCGATGCGGCCTCGATCTGGGTGGCCTCCTCGCTGGCGTGCCGGAACGTCGACATCTGGGCCGACATCTCGGTCGCCATCACGCGCTGCACGGCCATCGTGTCGATCAGGCCCTGCGGCGAGGCGGCGGTGAGGATGGCGTTCATCCCGTCGGTGCGGCCACCCATGTAGACCGACGCAGCTAACTTGTCGACCGACCCCTGGTACCCGACGAGCTGGGCTTTGATCTGCTCCAGCGAGGCCTGGTCCTCGGCGTGCCTGGTCTCGGCGGCCGTCTGGGCGGCGACCTTCTGATCGAGGTCGAGTTGTGCGGAGTGCATCGACTCGGTGATCTGCTCCGCCTGCCGCGACAGTTCGGTCAGCTTGGCCAGCGCCTCGTCGGCGGGGTCGGCGCCGGCGGCAGGCGACCACGCACAGGCGGCGATGGCGACGCCGGCGATGACGGCGGCGAAACGCCGGAAGGAAACCGATTCAGCCAGAGAAGTGCGGTCGAACCTCAAGATTGTGCATCCTTTGACTGCTGTGCGCTCAACCCGTCAAGAGGGGCCTTAGGTCTCAGAAAGGTTACGAAACGGCATCGTCTTTGTCCAACTGTCTCAGGAAACTTTAAGGGAACCACCCGTCACAGCTGCACCACCAGCAACAGGCGGGGTCGGTTCAGCTGGCCAGGCCGGGGTTGCCCCGGCGGTGCACCGGGACCAGACGCAGACGAGGCGCCAGACCTGCCTCGGCAAGCACGTCAAGGGCGGCGCGCTCATCGGCCAGCAAACTATCCGGAACGCCCAGCAATACGCTGACCACACAGTCGCGGCAGCCCTGTCCGCGCACCGCACAGTCGTCACAGTCGATGACCACCGGTTCCTCCGTGGACTCCCCGGGTTGATCTGGTCGTGGCTGCTGTTCCATCGCGCACTCCTCGTATCGGTTGCTCGTGACCTCGCCGACGACGTTATCGCCGCGGTCTGACAGATTCGGGCCGCCTCGGCGCGGCGAGCGCCCGCTGTCGGTGCGGCTGCCTAGCGTCTGCATCCGTGGCCGGCTCCCCCGCAACTCCGCAGCTGAGCTTCGAATTCGGCGACGGGCTGGGTCGCGCCGGGGCCACGCCGTTGCGCGACGTCACCTTCGTCGTCGTCGACCTCGAGACCACCGGCGGGCGGGCCAGACCCGGCGCCGACGGCAGCTTCGACGCGATCACCGAGATCGGCGCGGTCAAGGTGCGCGCGGGCGAGGTGATCGCGGAATTCGCGACCCTGGTCGATCCCGGACGCAGCATTCCCCCGCAGATCGTCGAATTGACCGGGATCACCACCGCGATGGTTCGTGACGCCCCGAGGATCGAGGCGGTACTGCCCATGTTCCTCGAATTCGCAAGGGGCGCAGTGCTGGTCGCGCACAACGCCGGATTCGACACCGGATTCCTGCGGGCCGCGGCGCAGCGTTGCGGATTTCCGTGGCCGGGGTTCCCGGTGCTGTGCACCGTTCGGCTCGCACGCCGGGTGCTGTGCCGCGAGGAGGCGCCGAGCGTGCGACTGGGGGCCCTGGCACGCCTGGTGGGGTCGGCGACGCAGCCGACCCACCGGGCCCTCGATGACGCCCGCGCCTGCGTCGACGTCCTGCATGCGCTTATCGAACGGGTGGGAAACCAGGGTGTGGAGACTCTGGCGGACCTTCGCGGCTATCTGCCCGGGGTGCCGGCCGCGCGCCGTGCCAAACGCACGCTCGCCGCCGGGCTGCCGCACCGCCCCGGGGTCTATCTGTTCCGCGGCCCGTCGGCCGAGGTGCTCTACGTCGGCACCGCGACCGACCTGCACCGGCGGGTGTCGCAGTACTTCAACGGCGCCGACCCGCGGGCGCGGATGGGTGAGATGGTCGCCCTGGCGCAGGGTGTGGACCACGTCGAATGCGCACACGCCCTGGAGGCCGGGGTTCGCGAGCTGCGCCTGCTCGCCGCCCACGCCCCGCCCTACAACCGCCGGTCCCGATTTCCGCAGCGGTGGTGGTGGATCAGCGTGAGCGAGGAGGCGTTCCCGCGGCTGACGGTGGTGCGCAGCCCACGGACCGACCGGGCGGTGGGGCCGCTGCGCACCCGCGCCGACGCCCTCGAGGCCGCAGGTCTGATCGCACGGTTCACCGGCGTGCGGACCTGCACGACCCGCATCGGCGTGCGCGGCGAGCACGGGCCGGGGTGCCCCGAGCGGGAAGTGGCGCCGTGCCCGGCCGAGCGCGGCGTCTGCGCCGCCGACTACGCACCCGCAGCCGCGCGGGCCGCGGCGCTGATCGACGGCGCCGACAACGCCGCGCTGGCGGCGGCCGTCGCGCGGGTGGGCGAGTTGGCCGCGCGCTCCCGCTACGAAAGCGCCGCACGGCTGCGCGACCTCACCGCCACCACCGTCGAGGTGCTCTGGCGCGGGCAGCGGCTGCGCGCCCTGGCTGCGGTGGCCGAACTGGTGGCTGCCGCACCCGATGGGGCGGGCGGCTGGCAGCTCGCGGTGGTCCGGCACGGACAACTGGCGGCCGCAGGCTGCGCCCGCCGCGGGGTTCCGCCCATGCCGGTCGTCGACGCGCTGCTCGCCGGCGCCCAGGTCGTCCTGCCCAGGCCCGCCCCGCTGGGTGGCGCTCTGGTCGAGGAGTCCTCGCTGATCTTCCGCTGGCTGACCCAGCCCGGTGTCAGGGTCGTCTGCAGCTCAGACGGGTTCGCGTCCCCGGTGAACTCCGCGGGACCGTGGCTGGGCTGGGCTTCCACAGCCGCGTCGGCGCGGTATTCGGCC
>JBAXCK010000012.1:0-37914 GCA_037141465.1 Mycobacteriaceae bacterium
TCGGCCATCGCCGTCGTCGTCGCGGTCGGGGCCGCGGTCCTGTCCCCCGCGATCTGAGCCCTGCTCCTGACCGCGGTTGCGATCCCGGTTCTGGTCCCTGTTCTCGCCGCGGTTCTGCTGGGATTCGGCAGGTTCGCGGCCGCTGTCGGTGGATCTATCGGTGGATTCGCCGGTGGATTCTGCGCCCCCGTTGACGGCTGCGGCGGGTGTGCCGCCGTTCTGGTTCTCCCGGATCGCCGCGATGAGTTCGTTCTTGCGCATCCCGGAGGTGCCCTTCACGCCCACCTGGTTGGCCAGTGCGCGCAGCTCGGGCAGCACCATGGTGGCCAGCGAGCCGCCGTCGCCGGCGGTGGAGGTGGAGGCGTCGTCAGCCGTGATGAGGTCCGTATCGGTCACGGATTTCCTTTCTTACCCCGCCGGGACTTTCCGCCTCGCCGGGTGTTGCGCTCAGCGGGTTGCGCTGGGCGCCCAGTGTGGAGTCACCAAGTCTCATCGGCAGGCAGATGGCTGGACATCAGTCCGCTGCTGTTGATCGAACGAAGGATTCGGTGATGGTCCTTGTTTCAGCGCGGCTTCGAATTGCCGCGGTTGCTGGACACTCCCGAGGATAGCCGCCCCGCCGAATCGAAGCAAGAAAGGCCCGCTTACTGCGCGCGCGCCGGTACGCCGGAGTCCCACCGCACCGGCTCGCCGGGGGTCATCTGTTCCACGGCAAAGCCCAGCTCAGCGGCGGCATCGCGGGCTTCGGCCGGAAGTGCCGCGGCGGCGGTGAGCGCCAGGACCGCGGGACCGGCCCCGGACAGCACCGCCGGCACCCCGTGTGACCGCAGCGCGCCGAGGAGCTGCGCCGAGGACGCCATCGCGACGGCCCGCTGTGGCTGGTGCAGGACGTCCTCGGTGGCGACCATGAGCAGTTCGGGCCGCTCGGTGAGGGCCACGACCAGTAACGCCGCCCTGCTGATGTTGAACCGTGCGTCGGTGTGCGGCACGTGGTCGGGCAACAGCACGCGCGTCTCGGCGGTGGACGACTTGACGTCCGGGATGGCGGCGAACATCCGGATGTCGGGATGCAGCCGTAACCGGGTCGCCGCATACGACGGCGGATCGGTGTCGAAGTCCGTCCATGACACCACCGCACCGCCGAGAACCGCCGCCGAGGTGTTGTCCGGATGCCCGTCGAATTCAGAGGACAGCTGAATCAGCTGTTCGTCACTGAGCGGATCGAGATCGGTCTGCGCAAGCAGGCCGTTGGCAGCCGCCATTCCGATCACCACCGCCGAGGCCGACGACCCCAGACCCCGTGAGTGCGGAATCGCGTTGCGGCAGTGCAGGATCAGACCCGGCGCCGTGGCGCCCGCGGCCTCCAGTGCGCGCAGGAGCGCCCGGGCGACGAGGTTGTCCGCATCGTTCGGGAGATCACCGGCGCCCTCGCCGGTGATCTCGACGCGCACATCGGCGGTGGCGGTCTGGACCACCAGTTCGTCGTAGCGACTCAGTGCCACACCGAGACTGTCGAAGCCGGGCCCGAGGTTGGCGCTGGAGGCCGCCACCACCGCACTCGCCGTCAGTCCCGGCGCCAGCCTGAGCACTACACCGGCCCCATCTAGACCAGACCCAGCGCGGCGACGACGGCGCCTGTGTCGACGGGAACCGCAGTGACGGCGGGTACGTCGCGCAGAGCGGTGTCGGGATCTTTGAGACCGTGGCCGGTGACGGTGCAGACCACCGTCGAGCCCGCCGCGACCCAGCCGTCCTCGACGGCCTTGAGCAGGCCTGCGACGCCGGCGGCCGACGCCGGCTCGACGAAGACGCCTTCGTCATGGGCCAGCAGCCGGTATGCCGCCAGCAGTTCGTCGTCGGTGGCCGCGAGGAACCGTCCGCCCGACTCCTCGCGGGCGTTGACCGCCCCGTCCCAGGACGCGGGCGCACCGATGCGGATCGCGGTGGCCAGCGTCTCGGGCTTGGCCACGGGCTTGCCGAGCACGAGCGGGGCCGCGCCGGCAGCCTGGGTGCCCAGCATCCGCGGCAGCGCACGCGTGAGCCCGTCGCGGTGGTACTCGGTGTAGCCCTTCCAGTACGCGGTGATGTTGCCCGCGTTGCCGACCGGCAGGGCGTGGACGTCCGGCGCGGTGCCGAGTGCGTCGACGATCTCGAACGCCGCGGTCTTCTGCCCCTCGATGCGTACCGGGTTGACACTGTTGACCAGCGAGATGGTCGGGTAGTCGGCGGTGAGCTTGCGGGCAAGCTCCAGGCAGTCGTCGAAGTTGCCGTCGATCTGGATGATCTTCGCACCGTGCATGACGGCCTGCGCCAGCTTGCCCATCGCGATCTTGCCCTGCGGGATCAGCACCGCGCAGGTGATGCCCGCACGTGCGGCGTAGGCGGCCGCCGATGCCGAGGTGTTGCCGGTGGAGGCGCACAGCACGGCCTTCTGCCCGCGCGCCACCGCCTCGGTGACCGCCATGGTCATGCCGCGGTCCTTGAACGAGCCGGTCGGGTTGAGGCCTTCGACCTTGAGATGCACGGTGCAGCCGGTCATCTCGGACAGGCGCTGGGCGAACACCAGCGGCGTCCCGCCTTCGAGCAGGGTGACCGGCGTCCAGTCGGCGGCCATCGGCAGGCGGTCGCGGTACGCCTCGATGAGGCCGGGCCATGGGGTGTGCCTCATTCCGAGGTGCCCTCCAGTCGCAGCACGCTGTTGACCGTCTTCACCACGTCGAGTCCGGCGAGCGCTTTGACTGTCTCCGACAGCGCAGCATCGGTGGCGCGGTGGGTGACGACGACGATGCGGGCGTCCTCACCGACGAGGCCCTCCTGCCGCAACTCGGCGATGCTGACCTCACGCTTGCCGAACTCGGTGGCCACCGCGGCCAGCACGCCGGGACGGTCGGTGACGGTCATGCTGACGTAGTAGCGCGTGGGGATCATGCCGATGGGCGCGATGGGAAGTTCGGCGTACTTCGACTCGCGTGGGCCGCGGCCGCCCTGTACCCGGTTGCGCGCGGCCATCACCACATCGCCCATGACCGCCGACGCGGTGGGGTTGCCGCCGGCGCCCTGGCCGTAGAACATAAGCCGGCCCGCGGCCTCGGCCTCGACCACCACCGCGTTGAACGCACCGTTGACGGTGGCCAGCGGGTGCTCGAGTGGAACCAGCGCCGGGTAGACCCGCGCCGAGACCCGTTGCGCGCCATCGGTTCCGGTGATCCGCTCACAGATGGCCAGCAGCTTGATGGTGCAACCGAGCGCCTTGGCTGCCGCGAAGTCCTCGGGGCCCACCTTCGTGATGCCCTCGCGGTAGACGTCGTCGGCGGTCACGCGGGTGTGGAAGGCGATCGAGGCCAGGATCGCGGCCTTTGCCGCCGCGTCGTACCCCTCCACATCGGCGGTGGGGTCGGCCTCGGCGTAGCCGAGCGCGCTCGCATCGGCCAGTGCGCCGGCGTAGTCGGCTCCGGTGGAGGCCATCTCGGAGAGGATGTAGTTGGTGGTGCCGTTGACGATGCCGGCCACCCGCAGCACGGTGTCACCGGCCAGCGACTGGATCAGCGGACGGATCACCGGGATGGCGCCGGCGACTGCGGCCTCGAAGTAGAGATCGACATGGGCACGCTCGGCGGCTTCGGCGAGTTCACCGGTGGACTGCGACAGCAGCGCCTTGTTCGCGGTCACCACGGACTTGCCGTGCTCGAGCGCGGTCAGGATCGCCTTGCGGGCCGGCTCGACGGGCCCCATCAGTTCCACGACGATGTCGACGTCCTCACGGGACACCAGCTCCTCGGGGTTGTCGGTCAGAAGCGACGTCGGCACACAGCGATCGTCTGTCACCCGCCGCACCGCCGCACCCCGCAGTTCCAGCGGCGCGCCGATGCGCGCGGCGAGATCGGCCGCACTGTCGGCGATGATGCGCACCACCTCGCGTCCGACATTGCCCAGTCCCAGCACGGCGACACCGATCGGCTTCTCCATCACGTGACCTCCAGACTGAGCAGATCCTCGACGGTCTCCCGGCGAAGGATGACCCTCGCCTGCCCGTCGCGGACGGCCACCACCGCGGGACGGCCGATCAGGTTGTAGCGACTCGACATCGAGTAGCAGTAGGCGCCGGTGGCCGCGACCGCCAGCAGGTCACCGGGTGTGACATCGGCGGGCACCCAGGCCTCACGCACCACGATGTCACCGGTCTCGCAGTGCTTTCCGACCACGCGTGCGAGCGTGGGTTCCGCGTCACTGGCGCGTGAGACGAGCCGGACGTCGTACTCGGCACCGTAGAGCGAGGTGCGGATGTTGTCGCTCATCCCGCCGTCGACGCTGATGTAGCGGCGCTGCGCACCGGCGCCGATCGCGACGTCCTTCACGGTGCCGACCTCATAGAGGGTGACGGTGCCCGGCCCGACGATCGCCCGGCCGGGTTCGACCAGCAGGCGCGGAACCGGAAGCCCGACGGCCGCCGACTCCTTGGCCACGATCGCACTCAGCTTGGCCGCCAGGTCCGCCACCGGCGGTGGGTCGTCGGAGGGCAGGTAGGAGATGCCCAGTCCGCCGCCGAGGTCGACGCAGGCGATCTGCGCGGTCTTGTCCACCCCGAATTCCGCCACCACATCGCGCAGCAGACCGATCACCCGGTGGGCTGCCACTTCGAAGCCGCCGACGTCGAAGATCTGCGAACCGATATGGCTGTGCAGTCCGACCAGTCGAAGGTTGGCCGCCGCGAACACCCGGCGCACCGCCTCCATGGCGTCACCGCCGGCCAGCGAGAGTCCGAACTTCTGATCCTCATGCGCGGTGGCGATGTACTCGTGGGTGTGCGCCTCAACGCCGACGGTGACGCGGACCATGACGTCCTGCACCATGCCGGCGTCGGCCGCCACTTCGTCGAGGCGTTCGATCTCGGTCAGCGAGTCCAGCACCACGCAGCCCACCCCGGCCTTGACGGCGTCGAGGAGTTCGGTGCGCGACTTGTTGTTTCCGTGCAGGGCGATGCGCTCCGGCGGGAAGCCGGCGTGCAGGGCGACGGCCAGTTCGCCGCCGCTGGCCACGTCCAGGGAGAGTCCCTCCTGCGCGACCCAGCGCGCGATCTCCCCGCACAGGAAAGCCTTGGCCGCGTAGTGAACGTTCACTCCCCCACCGAAGGCGGCCGCCATCTCGCGGCAGCGGCCGCGGAAGTCGTCCTCGTCGACGACGAACAGCGGCGTGCCGTACTGCGCGGCGAGGTCGGTCACGCTCACACCGGCGATGCGCACCACCCCGTCGGCGGAGCGAACGGCATTGCGCGGCCAGACGTTCGGCGCGAGCGCCATCACGGCGGCGGTGTCACGCGGACGCGGCGGTGTGGTGCCGTGGTGGATCGCCTCGGCGTGCCGCGGACCAGCGGGGTGGACGTTCACATTCGCTCCGGTGCGCTGACGCCCAGGATCTCCAGGCCGTTACCGATGACCTGCCGGGTCGCTTCACAGAGCGCCAGCCGGGCGCTGTGCAGATCGCCCGGCGCCTCGTCGCCCTGGGGCAGCACCCGGCAGGCGTCGTAGAACCGGTGATAGTCCCCGGCGAGGTCCTCGAGGTAGCGACACACCCGGTGGGGTTCGCGCAGTGCCGCCGCGGATGCCAGTACCCGGGGGAACTCACCGAGATTGCGGATCAGCGTGCCCTCTTTGTCGTGCGTGAGCAGATCGAGGTGGGCGGCGTCGGGGGTGACGCCGAGGTCGGCGGCATTGCGGGCCAGCGCGCACAACCGCGCGTGTGCGTACTGCACGTAGTACACCGGGTTCTCCGCCGACGCCGATGACCACAGCGCCAGATCGATGTCGATCGGGCTGTCCACCGAGGAGCGGATCAGCGCGTAGCGCGCGGCGTCCACACCGATCGCCTCGACGAGATCGTCGAGGGTGATGACGGTGCCTGCCCGCTTGCTCATTCGCACCGGTGCCCCGTCGCGGACCAGGTTGACCATCTGACCGATCAGCACCTCTACGGTGTCCGGGTCGTCACCGAGCGCGGCGGCGGCGGCCTTGAGCCGGGCGATGTAGCCGTGATGGTCGGCGCCGAGCATGTAGATGCACAGGTCGAATCCGCGCTGCCGCTTGTCGAGATAGTAGGCGAGATCACCGGCGATGTAGGCGGGCTGACCGTCACTCTTGATGACGACGCGGTCCTTGTCGTCGCCGAACTCGGTGGTGCGCAACCACGTCGCGCCGTCTTTCTCGTAGATGGCGCCGGTGCGGCGCAACTGCGCGATCGCCTCGTCGACCCGCCCACTGGTGTGCATCGAGTCCTCGTGGGTGTACACGTCGAAGTCCGTACCGAACTCATGCAGGGATTCCTTGATATGGCCGAACATCAACTCGACGCCGA
Source organism: Mycobacteriaceae bacterium (assembly GCA_037141465.1). Taxonomy (GTDB): domain Bacteria; phylum Actinomycetota; class Actinomycetes; order Mycobacteriales; family Mycobacteriaceae; genus Mycobacterium. Next base: position 6,349 of record JBAXCK010000012.1, read on the forward strand.
TCGCCCTGAACGTCTCGCGCTGCTCTTCGTCCGCAAGGCTCAGCGCGTCGGGGGCCTTGGCGAGCACCTGTGCGGCGATATCGGAGATGTAGGCCCCGGCGTAGCCGTCTTGCGGCGCAGGCTCGCCCTTGGCGGCGGCGATCAGCGAATTGACGAACCGGTCGATCTGCGCGCCGTGGTCGTTGAAGTAGTACTCGCGCACCACTGACGCACCCTGGGTGCTCAGCAGCCGGCCCAGTGCGTCACCCACCGCGGCCCACCGGGTGCCGCCGATGTGGATCGGACCGGTCGGGTTGGCCGAGACGAACTCGAGGTTGATGGTGCGTCCGGCAAGAGTCGCCGCATGTCCGTAGCGTCCGGCGGCGGTGAGGATGTTCGCCACGATGACGCCCTGGGCGCTCGCGTCGAGGCGGAGGTTGACGAAACCGGGTCCGGCGACCTCGGCCGAGGCGATGCCGTCGGCGTCGCAGAGCGCCTCGGCCAGCCAGCCCGCGAGTTCACGAGGATCGGCTCCGGCTTTCTTGGCGACCTGCAGGGCGACGTTGGTGGCGTAGTCGCCGTGATCGGGGTTGCGCGGGCGTTCCACGGTGACTTCCGCCGGCAGCGCGGCCGCGTCGAGGCCGTGCTCGGCCAGCACCGCATCAGCGGTGCTGCGCAGCAGATCGGCGAGGTCGGCGGGGGTCACGGGGATTAATCCTATGCGTTAGGCTGACCTCGCCCGACGGCGCAGCATCGCACGTGCGCCCCCGTAGCTCAGGGGATAGAGCGTCTGCCTCCGGAGCAGAAGGCCGCAGGTTCGAATCCTGCCGGGGGCACCATCGAACGGGGTTTGGGGTAGGCGATGTCGCACCGCAGTGATGAGCCGGATCCCGACGAGCGCCTGCGGCAGTCCAACCCCGCAGAGTACGGCGAGGACGAGACGTTCCCCGAGGACTTCCGCCGGGTGATGCGCAAGGTTTTCGCGCCGCTGAACTGGCTCAGGCGCCGCTGAGACCGGTCATCCCGCGCACCGACGCCGGTACCGGGACACCTTCGTCGCAGTCCGGGGCCCGCAATGGTGGCCGGTAGCGGGTTTCGATCGGAATCACGCCCGCCCACACACCTGACGCGACGTCCTCGGGATCGTCCTCGGGCCAGCCGTCGGCGACCTTCACCGACCAGTTGTCCGCACCGATGGCGATCGCGAGCACCTGGGTGGCCGCGAGTTCCCTGGTGCTGCTCGCCCGCAACTCCGCGGTGCGTCCGGGAATGAACGAATCCGTGAGCTCCCGCAGATAGTCGTCTTTCTCGTCGTCACCGATGACGGTGAAGCCGCCGAAGAGCACCGCGCTGCGGTAGTGGAACGACGACTCGAAACCGCTGCGTGCGACGAGGACCCCGTCGAGCAGGGTCACGCACACCGATGCCGGCACTCCGGTGGCCAGTGTGCACAGCCACGGTGAGCCGGTGGAGCCGTGGATCACCACCTCGTCGCCGAGCCGGGCGAAGCCGATCGGCAGGGCGACCGGATGGCTGTCACGGACGAACGCGACAACGGCGAGCGGAGTGGCGTCCAGAACCGCGTCGAGATCGGCGCGATCCATCCGCTGACGTTCACTCAGCCGGGAGACCCTGGTGGAGGGATCGCCAATGGACGGATCGCTCATCAGCGGCCGCCCACCCGCCGCAGTGCGTCACGGGTGAGGTCCTTGAGGTTCGGGTAGCCGTCGATCGCCATGATGAGATCGGCCTCGGCGAGGATCGAGCGCAGCACGTGCACGATGCCGTCGGTGCCGGCCAGTGCGGCGCCGTAGGCATAGGGCCGACCGACTCCCACCGCGCGAGCACCCATCGCGAGCGCCTTGACGACGTCGGCACCCGAGCGGATGCCCGAGTCGAACAACACCGGGACGTCCCCGCACGCGTCGACCACCCCGGGCAGGCAGTCGATCGCCGGCAGTCCGCCGTTGGCCTGCCGGCCGCCGTGGTTGGAGCAGTAGATGCCGTCCACGCCGGCGTCGATCGCGCGACGCGCGTCGTCGGGATGACAGATGCCTTTGAGGATCAGCGGCAGCGAGGTGATCGACCGCAACCACGGCAGGTCGCTCCACGTCAGCGAGTTGCCGAAGACACTGACCCAGTGCGGCACCGCGTTGCGCGGATCGGACAGGTCGGCGTCGACCTTGGAGCGGAAGTTCGGATCGCTGATGTAATTGGCCAGACACAGGCCGCGCAACTGCGGGAAATTGGCCGTCGACAGATCCCGCGGGCGCCAGCCCGGAATCCAGGTGTCCAGGGTGACGACGATGCCGGCGTACCCGGCGGCCTCGGCGCGGTGGACGAGATTCTCGGCGAGATCCCGATCAGTGGGCGTGTAGAGCTGGAAAAAGCCTGGCGTGTCACCGAATTCGGTGGCGACGTCCTCCAGCGGATCCATGGTGAGGGTGGACACGCACATCGGCACCCCGGTGCTGGCGGCTGCGCGCGCCGCTGCGAGGTCACCGTGGTGATCCGGTGTGCACAGTCCGATGACACCGATCGGCGCCATGAACACCGGTGTCGGCCAACGCCGGCCCCACAGTTCGACGGAGAGGTCGCGCTGGGTGGCGCCCACCAGCATCCGCGGGATCAGACCCCAGTCGGCGAACGCGGTGGCGTTGGTGCGCTGGGTGAGCTCGTCGCCGGCGCCGCCGGCGACGTAGGACCACACCGACGGCGGCAGCGCCTGCTCTGCGCGTGACTCCAACTCGGCGAAGGACATCGGCAGGCTCGGCAGCACACCGGAGAGCCCCTGGAAGTAGATCTCGATCTGGTAGTTGCCGTACGGCTGACTCATGAGGCGGTGTCCAATGCGAGGTCGGCGACCACGTCGGCAGCGGCGCGCAGCTGCCCGACGTCGGAGCTGGTCGGGATGAGGTGAATCTCGCTCGTTCCGATCTCGGCGAAGCGGGCCAGAGTCTCGGCGAGCTGATCTTCGGTGCCGGCCCAGCCGGTGCTCGGCGCCATCGCGTCGACGAACTCGACCGGAATCCAGTTCATGTAGTGGCGCAGGTGCCGATGGATCTGGGCGCGGGCGGCCTCGGCGTCGCCGAGGGCGAACCAGAACGAGGTCGCCAGATGCGGCGGCGGTTTTCCGGCCTGCTGCCACGCGTCGCGACCCACCTCGAACAGTTCGTTCTGTTTGGCGGTGTCGAGATCCAGGGTGATCCCGGCCAGCCCGTCGGCCCATCCGGCCGCGCTGCGCAACGTCTTGGGACCGATGGTGCCGACCAGAAGGCGCGGGCCGCCGTCGTGCACCGGCCGCGGTCCGACTTCGACCACCGAATCGGTGATCTTCTCCCCCGCCCACACCTTCTTCATGATGGCCACCCGCTCGGCCAGCCCCCGAATGGTCTGGGTGGACGGATCGGCGGCGACGGCCCGGTAGTCCTCCTCGCGGCCGCCGACCCCGACCCCGACGGTCAGCCGGCCGCCGCTGAGCATGTCGCCGGTCGCCAGCGACTTGGCCAGCAGCACCGGATCGTGCAGCTGCGGCACCACGACCGTGGTGATCAGCGGCACGCGTTGCGTCCATGCGGCCAGCGCGCCGAGCAGCGTCACCGCTTCGGGGTTGCCGAAGGCGACCCGCTCACCCCAGCACAGCGACGAGAACGGGCCCTCGTCGATCATCGTCGCCCACCGGCGAAGGACGGAGGCGTCGAGGTCGGGCTCCATCACCGGCATGGTCATGCCAACTTGCACGTCGTGCCTCCTGTCGTCGTGATTGTGGCACGCGAGGGCGAACTACCGCACCGGCTCCTTGCGGGCGCGGACAGGGGCGGCCGGCGGCTGCGGGCCGATCAGATTCCCGCGAACGCTGCCGCCCACGGTCCGCACGGTGACCAGGGCCCACGACAGCAGCAGTCCGCAGTAGGCGATGACGGCCACGACCTCGAAGGCGGGTAGTCCGGTGTGCACGGCGAGTTGGGTGGTGCCGGTGACGAAGGTGCCCAGCGGGAAGGTCAGACTCCACCACGTCAGCGCGAACGGCATTCCGCGGCGCATCGTCCGGACCGTCAGCGCAGTGGCGAGTGCGATCCACAGCACCGCGAAGCCCCACACCGGAACGCCGTAGACGACTGCCAGAGAGTTGAAGACGTCTGCCAGTTCCGGTTCGACGGCGAGAGCCGCATTCGTGCCGAGAAGTCCCGCGGCGGTGACGGACTGGCCGAGCGGCCCCAGCACGATCCACAGCGTCGGGACGCGCGCCGTACCCGATGTGCCGTACAGCGCCAGCCGGCTCCAGATCATGGTGATGATGATGAACGCGGCCAGCAGCGACATGCCGAACATGGCGTAACACCCGTAGAACAAGGTCGTCCGCAATGCGCCTGCCGGTGCGTACGGCACCAGAAGCGCCCCCGCGGCAGCAGAGACCATGGGCGGGACCACCGGCATCAGCCAGCCGCCGAATGCGGCGTCCGGTTCGACGTCGAACTGGGTGAACATCAGGAACGGAATGCTGACCGCCGTGAACAGCCCGCCCACGGTTCCGGCCGCCCACAGCATCCAGGCCATGGTGATGGCCGTCCGCTCACCGACGATGTCACCGCCGAGCAGCACCGCACCCACCGCGACGGTGATCAGCGCCATCGGGGCGGCGCCGTAGAAATGCACCATCTGCGGGTTGCGGGCGTGACCGCGGGCCGACGTCGGGTGCCGCAACCAGTGGCCGCCGACCACGACGAGCAGAACCGCGAGCAGGGCGGCGGCGATCACCCAGACGACGCCGGCGAAGGTCCGCAGACCGGGCACCGCCACCGGGAGAGTCGCCGCGGCATTGGCGACGATCCCGGTGCCCATCACCGAGGCGAACCAGTTGGGTCCGATGCTGCCGAGGATCTCGACGTGGGTGCGTTCGGCGGTCATGAACTGCGCCGGCCGCGGTGGTCCTCCTGGGAGACGTAGTCTCGCGCCAGCTCGCGGACGTGGTCGGGCAGACTTCCGGCGGCGACGTCGGCCAGGCTGGTGCCCTCCAGCACCGAGCGCATGCTGGCGCGCAGTGCGCGCCACACGTCGGCCAGCGACGTGGTCGCGCCCGTGTAGTCGAGGTCGCCCAGTCCGATGTCGCGCACGCTGGCCAGCGGGCCGTCGATACAGCGCAGCACATCGGCGATGTTGATCTGATCGGCCGGGCGGGCCAGTTCGTAGCCGCCGTCACGTCCGCGGTGGCTGCGCACCAATCGGTCGGCCCGGAGATCCGAGAGGATGTCGACGAGGAATTGCGGCGGGATGCCCTGGGATTTGGCCAGGTCGTCGGTCTTGGTCAGCGCGCCGGGCGGTGCCGTCGCGAGTTGGGCCATCGCCCGCACCGCGTATTCCGCCTTCGCCGACATCCGCATGACGCGGATTCTGCCACCGACGGATCAGTTGGCAGCCGCGGAGCCGCGAACACCGCGGCCGGCGTTGGCGTGCCCGCCGTCGCGGGAGGGCTTCACCGAATCGCGCGCCACCACTCGGGGCGCGGCGGGCGTGGCGGCCGGCGTCGTCGTGCCTGCAGCGTCGCTTTCCGCGGCGGCGGCTGCGGCGGCGGGAGCTGTGCGGCCCTGCGCGCCGAGGCCCGCCAGCCCACGCGCGATCGAGGAGAGGTCCACCGAGGGCGCCGGTTGCAGGAGCGTCGTGTCGGCGACGACCGGCTCGGCGGCGGAGGTGTCGCCGGCGGTCCCGGTGGCCACACGGACGCCGCGGTCCCCGGCGCCGGCAGGCGCGGAATCCGGCGCGGCCAGCGATGCCAGCGGATTGGCGGCCGGTGCGGACGGGATGTCGATGGTGGGCACACCGGTGACGAGTTCGGTCAGATGCGACTGCACCACCGTGACGAACGCGTTGATGACTATTCCGGTCGGGCGCAGCGGGGCGGTGGCAGCGGCGACCGCGGTCTGCAGGGCGCCCTTGATGTCGCCCTTTACCAGGGACTGCAGCGTCGCAACGATCATCGCCGGTTCGGAGGCGACCGCGGCACCGGCGGCGTAGGCGGCGGCGATCAGCTGATGCCCGACGTAGCCGGCGTCACTGACCACCGACGAGGCGATCTGGTCGACGGCGGCGCCGATCGCGTTGGTGACATGAGTCGGATCGACGGCCGAGGAGATGTCGGCGGCTCCGGTGAGCAGACCGTTCGCGATCGCAGCGGGGTCGAGGCCGGCCGTCGCGGCCAGCGCGGCCATGCCGGCGAAGTCCGGCGGCGGCGCGAGGGTGACCGCGCCGGGCGTGCCGTCGGAGGCGTACGGCAGTGCAGAGGCCGTCAACTCCGGCTCGGACACCGCCGTCACACCGGCCACGAACGCGTTCACGATCGCGTTCCTGCCCAGGGACGTGGCGTTGGCGGCCAGCGAGGAGATCAGTTCTTTGAGGGCGGTGAACGGGTTGGCCGAGTCCGAGGGGCCGGGGGCGATCGCGTCGAGGAACGCCTGATCGAGCATGCTGCCGGTGGCGTCGCTGCTACCGGAGAGCTTCACCGCCGGGATCTGGACGTCGGTACGCGGCGCGACGACGATGGGATTGGCCACGACGACACCGGCCACCACTATGGCGACCCCTGTCGTGACAATCGGACCAATCGCGCGGCGCACGTCCCGACCACCTTTCCGTGTTCCGCCTGTGACGGTAGCACACCTGAGAGGAAACTGAGAAGTCCCCCTGTATTCTGCTGAGCGGGCCGGGGCTCAGCGCACCGCGTCGAGCACCCGTTCTGCCAGCTCAGCGCGGCAAACGACCAGGTCAGGAAGCAGCGGGTCGGCCTGGTTGTAGCGCAGCGGGGTGCCGTCGATCCGGGAGGTGTGCAGCCCCGCGGCCCGGGCCACCGCCACCGGCGCGGCCGAGTCCCATTCGTACTGCCCGCCGGCGTGGACGTAGACGTCGGCGCGGCCCTGAACCACCGCGGCGACCTTGGCGCCGGCCGATCCGAGTTCGACCAGGCTGGCGCCGAGCTGCTGGCGAACCCGCTGGGCGACCGCAGGCGGGCGGGTGCGCGACACCACGACCCGGGGGGCACCCGGCCACGCCGCCGGAGCGGGCACCGTCGGCGTCGCCAGCGTGACGCCCTGGGCCGGCAGCGCCACCGCGCCGGCGGCGAGTTCGCCCTCGCACCACAGCGCGACGTGCACCGCCCAGTCCTGGCGGCCGGGTTCGGAGAACTCCCGGGTGCCGTCGAGCGGGTCGACGATCCAGACCCGCTGGGCGCCCAGCCGCACCGGATCATCGGCCCCCTCTTCGGAGAGCACCGCGTCACCGGGCCGGGCTGCCGCCAACGCCGCCATCAGGTAATCGTGAGACCGCTTGTCGCCCTGGCGTTTGCGCTCCTCGGCCTCGGCATCGGCCAACTCGGCGCGCACACCGAGCAATAGAAGCCCGGCCTCGGTGGCCAGCGCGGCCGCCAGTTCGTGATCGTTCACGGGTGCGACTCGAGCAGGTCGATCACCTGCTGGGCGAGTTCGGCGGCGCTGAAGTCCGGCGTCAGTCTCAAGTCGGGGTTCTTGGGCCGCTGATACGGGCTGTCGATCCCGGTGAAGTGGGTGATCTCGCCGCGGCGCGCCTTGGCGTAGAGCCCCTTGGGGTCGCGGCGTTCGCAGTCCTGCAGGGGAGTGTCGACGAAGACCTCGAAGAACTCGATGCCGGCGTCGGTGTGCACCTTGCGGGCCAGTTCGCGGTGTTCCTCCAATGGGCTGATCGCCGGCACCAGGACGATCAGGCCGGCGTCGGCCATCAGGGTGGCGACGTGGGCCAGCCGGCGCAGGTTCTCCGCCCGGTCGGCCATCGAGAAGCCCAGGTCTGCGTTCAGACCGTGCCGCAGGTTGTCCCCGTCGAGGATGTAGGCCGGTGTGCCGTGCTCGAGCAGCATCTGCTCGGCCAGCACCGCCACCGAGGACTTGCCCGACCCGGACAACCCGGTGAACCACAGTGTGCGGCCCTTGGTCAGCCGCTCGCCGGCGGTGACGAGCGAGGCGTGCCGCACGGTGTTCGGTGTCGCCGTCCGCGTGGCCGCCGGTGCGGTGTCGCGCACCATTCCGGCGGCGACGGTGACGTTGGTGTCCGGGTCGATCAGGATGAAGGATCCGGTGGCGGAGTTACGGGTGTACTCGTCGAGTAGCAGCGGCACCTGGGTGCGCAGGCTGACCCGGCCGAGTTCGTTGAGTTTGAGCGCGGTCGCACTCTTGTCGCGGTGCAGGGTGTTGACGTCGAGCCGGTAGTCCAACGCGGTCACCCGCGCCCGCGTGGTGCGCGTGGTCTGTTTGATGACGTAGTCGCGTCCGGGTTCCAGCGCCGCGTCGTCGGCCATCCAGCACACCATGGCGTCGAAGTCGGTGCTGGCGACGGGCTGGTTCTGCGGCCGGGCCAGCATGTCGCCGCGCGAGATGTCGATGTCGTCGGCCAGGCTGACCGAGACCGCCATCGGCGGGAACGCCTCGGCCACAGCGCCGTTCGGACCGTCGATGGTGGTGACGCGACTGGTCTTGCCGCTGGGCAGCACCACCACCTCGTCACCCGGCCGCAGGATGCCACTGGAGACGGTGCCGGCGTAACTGCGGTGGTCGGCGTGATCGCGGGTCTGCGGGCGGATGACGTACTGCACCGGGAACCGGACGTCGACGAGGTTGCGGTCACCGGCGATGTAGACGTCCTCGAGATGGCTCAGCAACGGCGGACCGTCGTACCACGGAGCCTTGTCCGATTTGGTGACGACGTTGTCGCCGTTCAGTGCCGACATCGGAATGGTCGTGACGTCGTGGATGTCCAGACGTGCGGCGAACGCGTGGAACTCCTCGCGGATCCAGTTGAAGCGTTCCTCATCCCAGTTGACGAGGTCCATCTTGTTGACCGCCAGTACGACGTGCTGGACGCCGAGCAGCGAGGCGAGGAACGCGTGCCGGCGGGACTGCTCGAGCAGTCCGTGCCGCGCATCGACGAGGACGATCACCAGTTGCGCGGTGGAGGTGCCGGTCACCATGTTGCGGGTGTACTGCAGATGGCCCGGGGTGTCGGCGATGATGAATTTCCGCTTGGCCGTGGCGAAGTAGCGATAGGCGACGTCGATGGTGATGCCCTGCTCGCGTTCGGAACGCAACCCGTCGGTCACCAGCGCCAGATCGGTGTAGTCGTTGCCGCGTTCGCGTGACGTGCGCTCGACGGCGGCGAGCTGATCCTCCATGACGGCCTTGGAGTCGTACAGCAGCCGGCCGATCAGCGTCGACTTTCCGTCGTCCACCGAACCGGCGGTGGCCAGACGCAACAGAGTCGCCATCAGAGTCCTCGCTTCTTCGCGCAAGCGCTCATCAGAAATAACCCTCCCGCTTGCGGTCCTCCATGCCGGCCTCGGAGATCCGGTCATCGGCGCGGGTCGCGCCGCGTTCGGTGAGCCGCGACACCGCGGTCTCGGCGATCACCTCCTCGACGGTCACCGCCGTCGACTCCACACAGCCGGTGCAGGTGACGTCACCGACGGTGCGGAATCTCACCGAGGTCTCGAACACCTCCTCGCCGGGCAGCGGCGCCATGAACTCGTGGACGGCGAGCAGCATGCCGTCGCGGCGGAACACGGGCCGGCGGTGGGAGTAGTAGATGCCGGGCAGCGCGATGTCCTCGGCGCCGATGTAGGCCCAGATGTCGTATTCGGTCCAGTTCGACAGCGGGAAGACGCGGATGTGCTCGCCCTTGCGGTGCCGTCCGTTGTAGAGGTTCCACAGTTCGGGCCGTTGGGCCTTGGGGTCCCACTGGCCGAACTCGTCGCGGAAGCTGAACACCCGCTCCTTGGCGCGGGCCTTCTCCTCGTCGCGACGCGCCCCGCCGAACGCGGCGTCGAAGCGGTTCTCACCGATGGCACGCAGCAGTGTCACGGTCTGCAACGGGTTGCGCGAGGGTCCGTTGTCCACCACCCGCCCGGCGTCGATGTCGTCCTGGACGCTGGCGACCACCAGTCGCAGGCCGTGGCGCGCGACGAGTTCGTCGCGGGTGGTGATCACCTCGTCGAAGTTGTGCCCGGTGTCGACGTGCATGACCGGAAAGGGCAGACGGGCCGGCGCGAAGGCCTTGATGGCCAGGTGCAGCATGACGATCGAGTCCTTGCCGCCGGAGAACAGCAGCACCGGACGCTCGAATTCGGCGGCCACCTCGCGGATGATGTGGATCGCCTCGGCTTCCAGCGAGCGCAGATGACTCAGTTCGTACTGTCCGGCCACCGGATGCTGCGCGAGGGTCGGTGTCGTGGGCTCGGCCATTGATTCCTCGTAATGTTGGTCGGTTTAACCAGAATTATCTGAGTTAAGTTATTTACCCACCAACGGGGAATCGATGTCAACTACACGGTGACTTCGTCGAGCTTTCCGGTCGCGACGTCGAAGACGAACCCGCGCAGCGAGGTGTGCTTGGTGACGAACGGACTGGCCTCGATGCGGCGCAGCGACTGCCGGACGTCTTCCTCGATATCGGGGAAGGACTCCGCGGCCCACTCCGGCTTGATACCGGTCTCGGCCGCGATGTCGCGCTTGAAGTCGTCGTCGGTGAAGGTGAGCATGCCGCAGTCGGTGTGGTGGATCAGGATGATCTCGCGGGTGCCCAGCAGGCGCTGGCTGATCGCCAGCGAGCGGATCTCGTCGTCGGTCACCACTCCGCCGGCGTTGCGGATGACGTGCGCCTCGCCTTCGTTCAGCCCGAGGATTCCGTAGACGTTCATCCGGGCGTCCATGCAGGCCACCACGGCGACGTGCTTGCTCGGCGGCAGCGGCAGCGGCCCTTTGAAGGTCTTCGCGTACTCGGCGTTGTTGGCCAGATATTGGTCGGTCACACTCACGGGCAGCATGCTAGCGGCATCCCCGCCCGGGGTCATCGGCGGGAATCAGCCTGATCCGAAGGCCGCCCGGGCCCTACCCTGTCCTGGTGATCCGCTTCCTGGCGCGGCGGCTGCTGAACTACCTGGTGCTGCTGGCGCTGGCGTCATTCCTGACGTTCACGCTGACGTCGTACACGTTCACTCCGCTCAACAGCCTGCTGCAGCGCAACCCGCGGCCGCCGCAGGCTGTCATCGACGCCAAAGCGGCCGAACTCGATCTCGACAAGCCGGTGCCGCTGCGATACGCGCACTGGGTATCCGGGGCGGTGCGCGGCGACTTCGGCACGACGGTCACCGGTCAGCCGGTGTCGGCCGAATTGTGGCGGCGCATCGGCGTGAGCCTGCGACTGCTGCTGATCGGATCCGTACTCGGCACGGTGATCGGTGTCGTCGTCGGCGCGTGGGGCGCGATCCGGCAGTACCGGTTATCCGACCGGGTGGTCACCGTGCTCTCGCTGCTGATCATCAGCACGCCCACGTTCGTCCTGGCCAATCTGCTCATCCTCGGCGCACTGCGGGTGAACTCGGTCCTGGGCGTGGACTTCTTCCAGTACACCGGAGAGACGTCACCGGACGTGATCACCGGCGGATGGGCGCGATTCGTCGACCGGATACAGCACCTGGTCCTGCCGACGGCCACGCTCGCGTTGATGGCGATCGCCGGGTACAGCCGATACCAGCGCAACGCCATGCTCGACGTCCTCGGTCAGGACTTCATCCGCACCGCACGCGCCAAGGGGCTGACCCGGCGCCAAGCTCTGCTCAAACACGGGTTGCGCACGGCGCTGATCCCGATGGCGACGCTGTTCGCCTACAGCGTGGCCGGCCTGGTCACCGGTGCGGTGTTCGTCGAGAAGATCTTCGGCTGGCACGGGATGGGCGAATGGGTGGTGCAGGGCATCGCCACCCAGGACACCAACATCATCGCCGCGATCACGGTGTTCTCCGGCGCGGTGGTACTGCTGGCCGGCCTGCTCTCCGATGTCATCTACGCGATCCTCGATCCGCGGGTGCGGGTGACATGACGGTGCGCAACGCGGCTGAGTCGCAACCATTCGTCTCGCGGCGCACCCTGGTGCTGCGCCGGTTCCTGCGCAACCGCCTTGCGGTGGCGGCACTGGCCCTGCTGATCGCGATGTTCATCGGGTGCTACGTGATTCCGCCGCTGCTGCCCTATTCGCACACCGACCTGGACTACTACGCGTTGCAGTCGCCACCGACCCTGGAGCACTGGTTCGGGACCAACGCCATCGGCCAGGACATCCTCGCGCTGGTATTGCGCGGCATGCAGAAGTCCCTTCTGATCGGCGTCTGCGTGGCGGCCATTTCGGCGTTCATCGCCGCGACGGTCGGCTCGATCGCCGGATACTTCGGCGGCTGGCGGGATCGCGCACTGATGTGGCTGGTGGATCTGCTGCTGGTGGTGCCCAGTTTCATTCTCATCGCGATCACCACACCCCGAACCAAGAACTCGGCCAACATCTTGACGCTGATCGTGCTGCTGGCCGCGTTCAGCTGGATGATCTCCTCACGAATGGTGCGCGGTCTGACGATGAGCCTGCGGGACCGTGAGTACGTTCAGGCGGCGCGGTACATGGGCGTGCCGAGCAGGCGGATCATCGCCCGCCACATCCTGCCCAACGTCGCCTCGATCCTGATCATCGACACCGCGCTGAACGTCGGCGTGGCGATCCTGGCGGAGACCGGTCTGAGCTTCCTCGGCTTCGGTGTTCAGCCGCCGGACGTGTCACTGGGGACGCTGATCGCCGACGGCACCAGTTCGGCGACGACGTTCCCCTGGGTGTTCCTCTTCCCCGCCGGCGTGCTCGTGCTGATCATCATGTGCGCCAACGTGATCGGCGACGGGCTGCGCGACGCTCTCGACCCGGGCAGCACGAGCCTGCGGATCCGCCGGTGAGCGGTTCACTTCTGCAGGTCACCGACCTCGCCGTCACCTTCCCCACCGACGGCGGGGACCTGCGCGCGGTGCGTGAACTGAGCTACTCGGTGGCGCCACGCGAAGTGGTGGCGATGGTCGGTGAGTCGGGTTCGGGAAAGTCCGCGGCGGCGATGGCGGTGATCGGGCTGCTGCCGGAGTACGCGACCGTGTCCGGTTCGGTGCGCCTCGACGGCGCAGAGTTGCTCGGGATGTCCGACGCGGAGATGTCGCGCATCCGCGGAGCGCGTATCGGCACGGTGTTCCAGGACCCGATGTCGGCGCTGACGCCGGTCTACACCGTCGGCGATCAGATCGCCGAGGCCATCCGGATCCACCACCACGACGTGAGCAGGGATCAGGCGCGGCGCCGCGCGGTGGAGTTACTCGAACTGGTGGGCATCGCCGCGCCGCAGCAGCGCGCGCGGGCATTCCCCCACGAGCTGTCCGGCGGCGAACGGCAGCGGGTGGTCATCGCGATCGCGATCTCCTGCGATCCCGATCTCATCATCTGCGACGAGCCCACCACCGCGCTCGACGTCACCGTGCAGGCGCAGATCCTCGAGGTGCTCAAGACCGCCCGCGACGTCACCGGCGCCGGCGTACTGATCATCACCCACGACCTCGGGGTGGTCGCCGAGTTCGCCGACCGGGCGCTGGTGATGTACGCCGGCCGCGCCGTCGAAACCGCCGGGGTCGCCGAGCTGTACGCCGACCGCCGGATGCCCTACACCGCCGGGCTGCTCGGCTCCGTCCCGCGACTCGACGCCGCCCGCGGATCGCGGCTGGTGCCGATCGCCGGCGCGCCGCCGTCGCTGGTGTCGCTGCCGCCGGGCTGCCCGTTCGCACCGCGCTGCCCGCTGGCGATCGACGACTGCCGCGCCGCCGAACCCGCGCTGCGGACCGTCGCGGCCGGCCACGAGGCCGCGTGCATCCGCACCGATCAGGTCGCCGGGCGCAGCGCCGCGGAGATCTTCGGCGTGGCCACCGAAGCGCCGCACACCGAGGACGACGGGCCGCGCGAGGTGGTGATCCGGGTGCGCGACCTGACCAAGACATACGCACTGACCAAGGGGGTGGTGTTCCGCCGCACCGTCGGCGAGGTGCGTGCGGTCGACGGCGTCAGCTTCGAACTCGAGCAGGGCCGCACCCTGGGCATCGTCGGCGAGTCCGGGTCGGGCAAATCGACCACGCTGCACGAGATCCTCGAGCTGCGCGCCCCGCAGTCCGGCTCGATCGAAGTGCTGGGCCGCGATGTCGCAACGCTGGGCGCCGCGGATCGCCGCGAGTTGCGCGGCGAGGTGCAGGTGGTGTTCCAGGACCCGGTGGCCGCACTGGACCCCCGACTGCCGGTGTTCGACATCCTGGCCGAGCCCCTGCAGGCCGGCGGCGTCGACAAGACGGCCACCGACGCCCGCGTCGCCGAACTGCTGGAGGTGGTCGGACTGCGCCGCGCCGACGCCACCCGCTACCCGTCGGAGTTCTCCGGAGGGCAGAAGCAGCGGATCGGCATCGCCCGCGCGCTGGCGCTGCAGCCCAAGATCCTCGCCCTCGACGAGCCGGTCTCGGCACTCGACGTCTCCATCCAGGCCGGCATCATCAACCTTCTGCTGGATCTGCAGCAGGAGTTCAACCTTTCCTACCTCTTCGTCTCCCACGACCTGTCGGTGGTCAAGCACCTGGCACATCGGGTGGCTGTCATGCACCGGGGCCGCATCGTCGAGTACGGCGACGGCGATGCGGTGTTCGACCATCCTCGTGACGAGTACACCCGCACACTGCTGGCCGCGATCCCCCGGCCGGACCCGTCTTCGCCGGTCTAGCATCGACCGGGTGACTCACGCGATCCGCCGCACGGCGGCCCTGGCCCTGACCACCACCCTCGTAATGGCTGCCCTGGTGGTGACCGGCTGCTCGTCGGGGAAGCGCGGCGAACCGTCGGCCTCAGGTAACAGCGGCCAACTCGGTTCGGCCAGCGACATCAACCCGCAGGACCCCGCGACTCTGCAGCGGGGCGGGAATCTGCGGCTCGGATTGAGCGCCCTGCCGTCGAACTTCAACACCCTGAACATCGACGGCAACGAGGCCGACACCGCCTCCATGCTCCGCCCCACGATGCCGCGTGCATTCGTCATCGCCGCGGACGGCTCGATGAAGGTCAACACCGACTACTTCACGAATGTGGAACTGACCAAGACCGACCCGCAGGTGGTGACCTACACCATCAACCCGAAGGCGACGTGGTCGGATGGCACACCCATCACCTGGGAGGACATTGCCGCGCAGATCAACGCGACCAGCGGCAAGGACAAGGCGTTCGCGATCGCCTCGCCCAACGGCTCCGACCGGGTGGCCTCGGTGACCCGCGGTTCCGACGACCGTCAGGCCGTCATGACCTTCGCCCAGCACTACCCGGAGTGGCGCGGCATGTTCGCCGGCAACACCATGCTGCTGCCCAAGAGCATGACCGGCAGTCCCGAGATGTTCAACAAGGGCCAGCTCGACAAGCCGGGACCGTCGGCCGGGCCCTTCATGGTCACCGCGGTGGATCGCACCGCGCAGCGGATCACGTTGAGCCGCAACCCGAACTGGTGGGGAACGCCGCCGCTTCTCGACTCGATCACCTTCATCGTCCTCGATGACGCCGGGCGCATCCCCGCGCTGTTGAACAAGACCATCGACGCCACCGGCATCGCGTCGCTGGACGAACTCAAGACCGTCGAACGAGATCCCGACATCGGGATCCGCCGTGCGCCCGGCCCGAGTTGGACACATATGACGTTCAACGGTGCGCCGGGGTCGATCCTGGCCGACAAGGCGCTGCGCCAGGCCATCGCCAAAGGCATTGACCGTCAGGCGATCGTCAACGTGAATCTGCGCGGCCTGGTGGACAAGCCGACGCCGCTGGGCAACCACATCTTCGTCGCCGGCCAGGAGGGCTACCAGGACAACAGCGCGGTCGTCGCCTTCGACCCGGAGAAGGCGAAGGCCGAACTCGACGCTCTGGGCTGGAAGCTCAACGGTGCGGTGCGGGAGAAGGACGGCCGCCAGCTGGTGATCCGCGATGTGCTCTACGACTCCGCGCCCGGCCGGCAGATGGCACAGGTGGCGCAGAACAGCCTGGCGCAGATCGGGGTGAAGCTGGAACTGGACGTCAAGGCGGCCAACGGCTTCTTCACCAACTACGTCAACGTCGGCGACTTCGACATCACCCAGTTCTCCTGGGTGGGTGACGCGTTCTCACTGTGCTGCCTCAACCAGATCTTCACCACGGGAGCGGAGAGCAACTTCGGCAAGATCTCCTCACCGGAGATCGACGCCAAGGTGGAGCAGGTGCTCGACGAGTTGGATCCGGTCAAGGCGCGTGCGCTGGCCAACGAGGTGGACACGATGCTCTGGGACGAGGTCTTCAGCCTCGCGCTGTACCAGTCACCCGGTAACTCCGCGGTGCGCCGCACCCTGGCCAACTTCGGTCCGGCCGGCCTGGGCGACCTGGACTACACCGCGATCGGATTCATGACGTCGCCCTGATCACGTCGATCGGGGCAGCACCGCCCCGATCCGGGCCGCAGCCGTCAGCGCGACACCCATCAGGACTGCGGTCCGGCCGGCGGGCAGAGCGTCCAGTTCGGCGCCCGACGCCGGTAGCGCAACGGCCCGTTGCCCGGCCACGTCGGCCATGACCCGCAGCGCGGCGCGTTCGCGGGTGTCCAGCATGCTGTGACCGGCGGTGGGCAGCCGGACCAATGCGGCATTGGGAACGAGTTCGGCGATGCGGTCCGCCACCACCGGAGGCGTGACGAGATCGCGTCCCCCGGAGACGATCGCCGTCGGCCATCCGAACCGCGGCATCTCGGCCACCAGATCGAACGGTTCGCCCTCGAACGGAATGTCGAACCCGGGCACCTCCCGCCAGGTGAGGGCGGGGTCCAGCGGCAGCCCGTCGGGCGTGCCCGCGAAGTTGAGTTCGCGGAACCCGATCGCACCGACGAGGTCGGGCTCGTTGTGAAAGGGCGTCGTCCGACGTCCGCCGTAGATCGCGATACCGCGGATCGCGGTCCACATGGCCCGCCGACGGGCCAGCAGCAGATCGAAGTGGCGTCCGAGGAGTTCGGATCCCCCGACACCGTAGATCGCCGCGGCGATGGTCAAATCGGTGGGCGTCAACGTCGCGGACTCCACCAGCCTGTGCACCTTGTCCGCCAGATCGCCGTCGTCGTCCCACAGCAACTCACGGACGTTGCGGCGCACGTATTCGAGGTCGGCACTGCCCAGCAACGGCGAATCCAGCACCATCGCCGACACCCGGCCGGGGTGGCGGATGCCCACGCCGGCGGCCAGGTAGGAGCCGTAGGACGCGCCGTACACCGTGGCCTGCTCGACGCCGGCGTCGTCGAGCACCGCGGCGACGTCGTCGACGACCCCGGTGATCGTCAGTGCCTCTCCGGGAAGATCGCCGCCGGAGTCGCACCGGCGCGACATTCCGACGCCGCGGTGCTCGACCATGATGACCTCGATGCCCGCCGCCGCGGCCCGGTTGCGCAGGCCCCGGTAGGCGGCGATGGACGCCATGCCAGGGCCGCCCGGGATGATCACGACGGGCCGCCCGCTGCGCGGACCGCTCCGCACGTAATAGAGGTCGAACTCGTCTCTGCCCTGCGGGGTCACCGGGCGGCGGATCCGCCGCACGCCGGGCGCGGCGGCGAGCTTCGCGTGGACGCGGCGGCGGCGCAACTCGAGCACCCGGCCGATTGTGCCAGGGAAGAAAGTCACCGATTGCCCGCGCAGTGGTGACGTGCCGGCGTCGCGGTCGTAGCGTAGTGCAGCGATGACCGAGTTCATGAGCCAGAGCGACGCCTTCACCTGGGCGATGGAATCCGACGCCCGGTTGCGATCCACCGTGGTCACGGTGATCATGCTGGACCGCGCACCGGACTGGGATGTGGTGCGCTCCCGGTTCGAGGTGGTGGCACGCACTCTGCCGATCTTCCGCCAGGTGGTCATCGAGTCACCCCCGCCGACGCCGCCGCGGTGGGAGTTCGCCCCCGACTTCGACCCCGACTTTCATCTGCGCCGGGTGTCAGCCCCCGAACCGCGCGATCTGACCGGCGTGCTTGAGATGGCGCGCGTGGCGGCGATGGCCGACTTCGACCGGGCGCGCCCGCTGTGGACGGCGACGCTGATCGAGGGACTCGACGACGGCGGTGCGGCGGTGCTGATGAAGTTCCACCATGCGCTCACCGACGGGGTGGGCGGGGTGCAGATCGCGATGACGATCTTCGATCTCACCGAACAACCGCGCGAGATGGAGACGGTCAGCGCCGGCGGCGGGGAACCCGAGGTGCACCGGCACGGCCCGCTCACCGAGTTGGCCGACGACGTCGTCGACGCCATCCGCTACGACCTCGGACTTCTCCGCCAGGCGGTCACGGGCGCGGTGACCAAGGGGCCGAAGCTGGTGCTCGACGGTATCCGGCGGCCGCTTCAGACGGCGTCATCGGCTGCGGAGTTGGCCGGATCGGTGTACCGGTTCGTCCGTCCCGTCAGCGAGACCGGTTCGCCGCTGATGAAGGAACGGTCGCTGAGCCGTCAACTCGGTGTCCACGAGGTGCCGCTGTCGGCGATGAAGGCGGCCGCGCATCGCGGCGGCGGCGCACTCAACGACGCGTTCGTCGCCGGAATCGCCGGCGGGCTGCGCCGCTACCACGAGAAGCACGGCGTGACCGTGGGCGATCTGCACCTGACGATGCCGATCAGCATCCGCAAAGAGGGCGACGAGATGGGCGGCAACCACATCACGCTGGCGCGCTTCGACGTCCCGGTGGGGATGTCCGATCCGGCCGAGCGGATCGCCGAGACGCGCGTCCGCACCACCAAGGTGCGCAATGAGCGTTCGACGCCGTACGTCCAGATCCTGGCCGGCGCGATGAACCTCATGCCGCGCTGGTACATCGGCTCGATGTTGCGCAAGGTCGACTTCCTGGCCAGCGATGTGCCCGGGGTGCCGGTGCCGGTCTACCTCGGCGGCGCGAAAGTGCGCACGCAGTACGCCTTCGGCCCGACGATCGGTGCGGCGGTCAACGTCACCCTGCTGACGTACTGCGACAGTTGCGTGCTCGGCATCGACGTCGACACCGGGGCGATCCCCGACTACGAGGAGTTCCACGACTGCCTGGTGGCCGGGTTCGACGAGGTACTCGCACTCGCCGACTGAGTTCAGCTCCTCAGGCGCTCAGTTCGATGATTTCGGCGTCGGCGATGCCGTCGAACCGGCCCGGCGTACAGGTCAGCACGATCACCTGACCGCGGTCTCCGACGGTGTTGAACACCGCGCCCATCTTCTTCAGACGCACCGGGTCGCTGAACCCGAGGGCGTCGTCGATCACCACGGGCACGGTGTCCTCCTTGGCCACCAGTGCGGCGCCGGCAAGCCGCGCGAGAATGCCCAGCTGTTCCTTCGCGCCGCCGGACAGCGACTCGTAAGGCACCGTGCGTCCTTCGAAGGTGCGGCTGCAGATGTTGAGTTCGGGGTCGACGTCGACTTGGAAGTCCTCGTCGCCGAACACGATGCGGCCCAACCGCTCCAATTCCGTGCGATACGGCTGGACGTAGCGCGCCCGGGTGTCGTCGCGGTGGCGGATCATCGTGTCGCGCAGGAGTTGCGCGGCGCGGGCCCGCTCGCCGATGCGGGTGAACTCGGCGGTGGCGCGCTCCAGTCCGGCCTCCGCTTCGTCGAGGTCACCCTGTCTGCCCTCACCGCCCATGACACCCAATTCGATGGTGAGGGTGTTGAGTTCGGTGCTGATCGCGTCCACCTCGGCGGAGATCGCGTCGGCAGCCGCGCCCGCGGCGGCGAGTTCGGCCTCGACGGCGGCCGGATCGGTGGCGGCGTACTTTGCGGCGAGGTCGGCGACGGCGGCGTTCGCCGTGCGCAGCGCCTCCTCGTGCGTGGCGGCCTGCGCAGCCAGCGTCTCGTCGGCGACGGTGGCGCGCAGCGTTGTCAGTTTCTCGGCGACCTCGGCGAGTTCGGCCTCAGCCGACTCGACGCGCTGGCGCAGCAGGGTGGTCGTGGTGGTGGTGTCGGCGAGTGCGGCGGCAGCCGCCACGGCCGCCTGCCGCAGGGTGTCGGCATCAGCGCGGGCGGCGGACAGGGCGGCGGCCGCAGCCGCAGTGTCGATGTCAGCGCCGGACGCCGCCGCGTGAAGCTCGGCTGATCGCGCTCGCAGTTCCGCGCCGTCCTCGCCGTCGAGGAGAACGTCGAGCGCGGCGGTCAGTTTCCCGGCGTCGGCGCTCAAGGTCTGACGCAGCTGAGCTGCCGTGCGTGCAGCCGCGAGGTCGGCAACGCCGGCCTCCTCCAGCGCCTCGGCCAGTACCTTCCGCGCGGCATCGAGATTCGCATGCAGGGTGAGCGCCGTCGCGCCCGGATTGATGCGCACGGTCATGACACCGGGAACCTCCACGGTGACGGCCGCCGTCGCCGGCTGGGTCAACGGGGCATCCGGTGTCAGGGTTCGGGCGTCTGCGTCGACCGTCACCTCCAGGTCGGTGGCGGCGATGAACTCGACCGTCCCGGCGTCGGACTGCAGTTGGGCCTCGATGGTGGCGACCAGGGCGGCCGCCTTCTCGATGTCGGCCAGCCGATCGTCGGTCACGGTGACGGCCGCGAGTTGCGCGGTGATGGCGCCGAGTTCCTTCTCGGCGTCGTCGATCTTGCGCACCCGGGCGGCTACCTTCGCCGCGACGGCGGCAGCCTCGGCCGTGTCGAACCGGGCCTGCGCGCCGGCCAGTGCGGTATCGGCATGCCCGGCCGCGGCCGCTGCGGTCTCGGAAGCCTGGCGGGCCGCCGCCTCGTTCGCGGCGGCGGCAGTCACCTGCTGCTGAAGTCCGGCCAGCGTCTCGGCACGGCGGGTGACGTCGGCGATGAGATCCCGGCGCTGGTCGTTGGCCAGCGCGTTATTGGACGCGTTGGCCGCGGCGGTCTCGGCCTGCAGCCGGGCGGTGGCCAGCTGGTCGGCGACCGCGAGCACGGCGGTGTGCGCCCGTTGGGCGGCGGTCAGCCGAGCGCCGGCCGGCGCCGCCTGCTCCTGCAAAGGACGCAGCGCGGCGCTGAGTTCCTCGTGCCGCGACACCCGCTGATCGACCTCCTCGACCCGCAGGCGGCACTGCGCCACCGCATCCTCGGCGGCGGCGAGCCGTTCGATGGCGGTCTTCCACTCCCTGGTCGGACGGCCGGTTGCGGTGAAGTACCGCAGACACTCCGACTCGATGCGGTCGATCAGCAGCGCGTGCTCCCCCGACGCCCCGGCGTCGGTCTCACCGGCGGAGGCGTCGAGCGCACGGGCCAGCGCGTCGGAGCCGGACAGGCTCACCGCGTCGGTGGACGCCGACTGCAGCACCCGCTGGGCTTCCCAGAGCTTGGTGTCGACGGTCTCGGCCATGATGGCCTCCACCCGCTGGTGTGCTTCGTCGCCGGTGTGCTGCTCGCGGCGCGGCTCGAGGACGTCGAGTTCGGTCATCTGCTTCTTGTGGAAGCGTTTGCGGTAGACGAACCGGTAGGGGCCGGTGCTGATCTCGGCTTCGACCTCGGCGCCGGCATCGGCGTGGGTGGGTTTGACCGCCTTGACATCGCGGTGGCCGGAACGGTCCTTGTAGGTGAGCAGCAGATCGAGCGCCTCGAGCATCGAGGACTTCCCGATCTCGTTGGGGCCGCACACCACGACCACCCCGTGATCGGGGAAGGCGATCTCACGGTCGGCGACGCCGCGGAAGTTCTTCAGCCGCAGCCGGTGCAGGATCACGCGACGCTCCCGCTGCGTTCGCCCGCGCGCAGCCGGAGCAGCAGTGCCAGCGCACTGCGGGCATCCGCACCCGCATCGCCGTCCGCGCGGGCGGCTTCCTTGAGTTCGGCGACCGCCTCGGCGGCGAAACCGCCGATGCCGAGGTCGTCGAACTCCTCGTCGGCGGGCATGACGACGAGGTTGGTGTGCCGGTCCCAGCTGTCCAGGCAGGCGAACAGCCTTGAGTAGCGGTCCAGGCAGGTGTCGAGGGCGGCACGGTCGGTGACGCTCAGGCAACCGACGAGGGCCAGTTGCACGACGGTGCGGTCCTTGTCGGTGAGCTGATCGAGGTTGACGTCGAGGTCGGCGATATCGCGGCTGTTGTTGAGTTCGCCGTCCAGGGTCAGGAAGCGCCAGGTGCCCACCCGGTGTGCGTCGACGCTCACGGGGTGGGCCGGATCGTCGAGGTCGATGTCGACGACGAGAACGTGGCCGGAGTCCGACTCCCTGTGGTCGTAGTTGGTGACCTCGGGCGCACCGGAATACCACACCCGATCGGCGACGCGGGTGCGCGAGTGCTTGTCCCCGAGTGCGACGTAATGCAGCGCCGAACGATTCAGCGCCTCGCGCAGGCCCGCCATCCGGATCTGCGCGACGTTCTCGCGGTCGGGGTCGAGGACGTCGACCGCTCCGTGCGCCAGCAGAATCCGCGCCGTGCCGTCGGCCGGCAGGCCGGCGACGACGTCGGCGGTGAGATCAGCGGTCGGCCTCTTCGAGCGCCACGGCGCGGCGACGATCTCCACACCGGGCCGCACCGGCCAGCAGCCCGCGCGGTCGAGGACGGTCACGTTGTCCGGGCACTCGCGGCCGAACAGGTCACTGGTGTACACCGACGCAGCGTCGAGCGGATCGTGGTTGCCGGGCAGCAGGTAGACGGGGACGCCGATGGCGCGCATGGCCTCGAGTGACTGGCTGATGACCGCGGGCGCGAGCTGGTTGGCGTCGAACACGTCGCCGGCGACGACGACGAACTCCGCGCCGGTGTCCCGGGCGAGCGGGCCGAGGGCGGCGACCGCCTCACGCCGGGCGGCGGAGAACCGCGCCTGGGCGTCGGCGTCGAGAAACGCACGGGTCATACCCAGTTGCCAGTCGGCGGTGTGCAGGAATTTCATGTTGGCGCGATCCTATGGCGGGGGTCTGACAAGTCCGGGGATCCAGATCGGCGCGGTCGCCTAACCTGGGACGGATGAGAAATCTGGTGCTGATGCGGCACGCGAAATCGGACTATCCCGAGGGCGTCGCCGACCACGCCCGCCCCCTGGCGCCGCGCGGCGTGCGGGAGGGCGCGCTGGCCGGCGCCTGGATCCGGGCCAACGTGGCGCCGGTCGACGCGGTGCTGTGTTCCTCGGCCGCCCGCACCCGACAGACCCTGGAACGCACCGGTATCAGTGCACCGGTGAAATACCTCGACGAGTTGTACGACACTACTCCCGGTGAGACCCTCCGGCAGATCAACACCGTCGCCGATGACGTCACCACACTGCTTGTCGTCGGCCACGAACCGACCACCAGCGCGGTGGCACTGCGACTGGCCGGGCCCGGCAGCGACCGGGCGGCGGCCGATCGGATCTACGGCAAGTTCCCGACGTCGGCGATCGCGGTGCTCGCGGTGCCCACACCATGGTCCGAACTTGAGATGGAAGGCGCGGCCTTGGTCGGCTTCCACGTGCCCCGCCAATCGACGTGATTGTTCGTTTACCCACGGATCGCCTGCTGCTGCGGGAATTCACAATGGAGGACGAGGCCGCAGTCCATGCCTACGCTTCCGATCCGCTTGTCACCCGATTCCTGGTCTGGGGACCTGACGCCGAAGAGGACACCCGCCGGTTCATCGCCGAGGCCATCGGCAACGCGGAATCTCCGGAACGCAAAACCTTCGATCTCGCCGTCGTCGAGAAGCAGTCGCAAACGTTGGTTGGAGGTGCCGCCATCAGAGTGGTTGACGCCGACGGGCGACATGGCGAGATCGGTTACGTCTTCCGTCGCGATGTGTGGTCAAGGGGTTATGCCACCGAGACCGCGAAGTCATTGGTGCGATTCGGTTTCGGGACCTTGCGATTGCGGCACATCAGCGCAACGTGCGATCCCGCTAACGTCGCCTCAGCGAGAGTGCTCGAAAAGACCGGTCTTGCATTCGTCAAACACGTCCCCGTGCTTGTTCGAGGAGCGAATCGTGATTCGCTGCTGTTCGCCTGCTCTCCAAGCGACGACTGATCGGTCCCGTCAGCTGTTGGTCGGCGCTAGCTGTTCGTCGACAGCGTCAGCTCCATCAGCTTGATGGCCTGACCGCAGGCGTCGATGCCGGGAGCCTGCGGGTTGATCCACCAGCCCACCACGCCGGCGGCGTCGCTGGCGACACCGCACCCGCCGTTGGGATCGGCGGTGTTACGCATGACGATCGAGGCGACACCGTTGATGGCGCGGTTCTCGATCTGATACTTGAGGAATTCGGCGGTCTTGCGCTCGTTGTCGATGCTGCCGTACTCGAACCAGAACCGGGTGATGTCGATCAGGCCCGCCGGGTTGGCGGCCTGCCAGCGGCACACCGCGCCGACGAACGTGCTCTGGATGTCGAGCGGATCGGCGCCGACGGTCTTGGCGAGCACGTCGGAGGTCAGCACGTCGCACTCCTTGAGGAGGTTCGGATACTTCTCGGCGGAGTTGTTGTTCCGGTTACCGCCGGACCCCACCTTCATCGCGGTGCCGTCCACGGTCCGCCCGCACGCAGTCGACGTGGCGAGCACCGCCAGCACCGTCACCACCGCCGCCGCCCGCCTCAATTCCGAGGGCCGCGTCATTTCGCGTTCACGATCGACTGCCGCATGAGTTCCTTCGCCACGTCGCAGGGCGGGGGGTAGGCCTTCTCGCTGAAGCTGACCGACCACTCGACGAAGTCGTCGTTGAAGCCGATCGCGATCTCACAGAGGTTGTCACCCAGCGTCGGATCGGTGCCCACGGCGATCCAGCCGTCGTGGCCCTCGATCGAGACGTCATCGACGCTGGTGCGGGAGAGTTCCTCGGTCTTGCGCTCACGTCCGATGGGGCTGCCCCGAAACCAGGTGAAGGAGAAGTGCGGACCCAGGATGCCGCCGCCGGCCAGCCACTGGCAGCCCACGGAGTTCACCGCCGTCTTCACCAGTCCGGTGACCCGGGTCTGTTCGGCGACGGTTTGATCGCTGACGCCGCCGCACTCGGGGAACACCGGGCCGCCCTTGCCGTTGCCGGCGGCCGGCCCGCTGGCCGCCTGCGAGCCGCCACCCCCGGATTGGTCACCGCCGGAATTCGAGCACGCGGCGATCGTCGGAACGGCCGCCGCGACCGCGACGGCAAGCACCGCGAGCCTGCGCGCGGGCGTGATGGGCGACCTGCTGTCTGTCACAGGATGCACTGTAGCGGCCGCCTCTGCCCGAACCCCCGACATAGCGGCTGAACAGCGTGTTCGATGCATCCGTGCGGGTGGACACCGGTGTGGGACAGTAACGGAATGCTCCTGGCACTGCTGCGACACTACGTCCGGCCGTACCGGTGGCTCGTCACCGCGGTGATGGGTTTTCAGGTCGTCAGCACGCTGGCGTCGCTGTATCTGCCGACGATCAACGCCGCGATCATCGACGACGGCGTCGCCCGCGGCGACACCGCTGCGATCACCCGGCTCGGACTGCTGATGCTGGCCGTGACCGCACTGCAGGGCGTGTGCGCGGTGGGCGCGGTCTACTTCGGGTCGCGGACCGGGATGGGTGTCGGCCACGACCTGCGCGCGGCGGTGTTCGGCCACGTCATCACCTTCTCCGAACGTGAGACCTCCCGGTTCTCCCCCGCCTCGCTGCTGACCCGGACCACCAACGACGTCGGGCAGATCCAGATCCTGGTGCAGATGACGGCGACGGTCCTGGTGACCGCGCCGATCATGTGCGTCGGCGGCATCGTGATGGCCATCCACCAGAACGCCGGACTGTCGTGGCTGCTGCTGGTCAGCGTGCCGGTGCTGGCGGTGGCCAACGCTGTGATCGTCTCGCGGATGCTGCCGATCTTCCGCAGCATGCAGCGCCTCATCGACGGCATCAACCGCGTGCTGCGCGAGCAGCTCTCCGGCATCCGGGTGATCCGCGCGTTCGCCCGGGAGCGCTTCGAAGTCGACCGCTTCGCCCGGGCCAACGCCGCGGTGACCGACGCCGCCGTGACAGCCGGCCGCTGGCAGGCGCTGATGCTGCCGGTGACCACCCTGACCATCAACATCTCCAGCGTCGCGCTGATCTGGTTCGGCGGGCTGCGCATCGATGCCGGCCAGATGCAGGTGGGTTCGCTCATCGCGTTCCTGAGCTATTTCATGCAGATCCTGATGGCGGTCATGATGGCCACCCTGCTGCTGGTGCTGCTGCCGCGCGCCTCGGTGTGCGCCGACCGCATCACCGAGGTGCTCACCACACCGGCGGCCATCACCTCACCGGAGTCACCGGTGCACACCGATGCCCACGGACTCGTGCAACTCGACGGTGCCTCATTCCGCCATCCCGGGGCCCAGCGCCCTGTGCTGGAGGATGTTTCGTTCACCGCCGAACCAGGCACCACGACAGCCGTCGTCGGCTCCACCGGGTCCGGAAAGTCGAGCTTGGTGGCACTGATCTGCCGGCTCTACGACGTCACCGGCGGCTCGGTGCGGGTGGACGGCGTCGACGTGCGCGACTACGACACCGAGGATCTGTGGTCGCGGATCGGCCTGGTGCCCCAGCGCGGCTACCTGTTCTCCGGCACCGTCGCCGAGAACCTGCGCTACGGCAAAGCCGACGCGACCGAGGCGCAGATGTGGGCGGCGTTGCGGGTCGCCGCCGCCGACGACTTCGTCGCCGCACACCCCGACGGCCTCGGCATGCCGGTGGCACAGGGCGGTGCGAACTTCTCCGGCGGACAGCGTCAGCGCCTGGCGATCGCGCGCGCGGTGATCCGCGCACCGGCGATCTATGTGTTCGACGACGCCTTCTCCGCCCTCGACGTGCACACCGAGGCCCGGGTTCGGGCGGCGCTGCATGAGGCGGCCGCCGATGCCACGGTGATCATTGTGGCCCAGCGGATTTCAACGGTGCGCTCCGCCGATCAGATCGTCGTGCTCGAGGAGGGCCGGGTGGCCGGCGCCGGACGCCACGACGCCCTGGTGCGCGACTGCCCCGCCTACGCCGAGTTCGTCGAGTCCCAGGAACTGGCCACCTCGGTCGGAGGCGCACCGTGAGCGCCCCGGCCATGCGCGGCGGACTGCGCGCGATGACGGCCGACCCCGAGCGCGTGCGCTCGCGGGATTTCACCGGCTCGGCGCTGCGGCTGCTGCGCCGCCTGACCCCGCACCGGGGCGCCACCGCAGCCGTGGTGATGCTCGCACTCGGCGGGATCGCGCTGTCGGTGATAGGCCCGCGGGTGCTCGGACACGCCACGGACCTGTTGTTCAACGGGGTCATCGGACGGCAGCTGCCGGCCGCCATCAGCAAGGAGCAGGCGATCGCCGCGGCGCGGGCGCGCGGTGATGCGAACTTCGCCGACATGCTCACCCGGATGGACGTGACGCCGGGTCGCGGGATCGACTTCGCCGCCGTGGGTCGGACCCTGCTGCTGGCTCTGGCGCTGTATCTGCTTGCCGCACTGTTCATCTGGCTGCAGGCGCGGCTGCTGAACGTGATCGTGCAGCGCACGGTGCGGGTGCTGCGCGACGAGGTCGAGGACAAGGTGCACCGTCTGCCGCTGGCCTATTTCGACTCCCGTCAGCGCGGCGAATTGCTCAGCCGGGTGACCAACGACGTCGACAACCTCGCCACCACGCTGTCGATGACGATCAGCCAACTGCTCACCGCCGTCCTCACCGTGGTGGCGGTGCTGGCGATGATGCTCACCATCTCGTTACCGCTGACGCTCGTCGCCGTCCTGACGGTTCCGCTGTCGTTGTGGGTGACCCGGTCGATCGCGCGGCGATCGCGGCGGCTGTTCATCGCGCAGTGGACCAACACCGGCCGGCTCAACGCCCACATCGAGGAGACCTACAGCGGCTTCACGCTGGTGCGGACGTTCGGCCACCGCGCCGCCGCGCAGGAGAGGTTCACCGAACTCAACGGCGATGTCTACCGCTCCGGCTTCGGTGCGCAGTTCTTCTCGGGGCTGGTGTCGCCGGCGACGGTGTTCGTCGGCAATCTGAGCTACGTCGCCGTCGCGGTGCTCGGCGGATTCCAGATCGCCACCGGCCGGATCACGCTGGGCGGGGTCCAGGCGTTCATCCAGTACGTCCGGCAGTTCAACCAGCCGCTGACCCAGGTGGCCGGCTTCTACAACACGTGCCAGTCCGGGGTGGCCAGCGCCGAGCGGGTGTTCGAGTTCCTCGACGAACCCGAACAGGCACCGGATGCCGCGGCCGAGTTACCGCCGGGACCCGGTCGGGTGGAGTTCTGCGGTGTGTCGTTCGGCTACCACCCCGACGCACCCGTGATCCACGACGTCTCGCTGGTCGCCGAACCGGGTAAGACTGTGGCGATCGTCGGCCCCACCGGGGCGGGCAAGACGACGCTGGTGAATCTGCTGCTGCGCTTCTATGACCCTGACGCCGGGCAGATCCTGCTCGACGGTGTCGACGTGCGAAGCGTCAGTCGGCACTCGCTGCGCTCCCGGGTGGGGATGGTGTTGCAGGACACCTGGCTGATCGGCGGAACGATCGCCGAGAACATCGCCTACGGCAGACCGGGTGCCACCGATGAGGAGATCGTCGCCGCAGCGCGCGGGGCCCGCGTCGACGCGTTCGTGCGCTCACTGCCCGACGGGTACGCCACCCGGATCAGCGACGACGGCGGCGCCGTCAGCGCCGGTGAGAAACAGTTGATCACCATCGCGCGGGCGTTTTTGGCCCGTCCGCAGTTGCTGATCCTCGACGAGGCGACCAGTTCGGTGGATACCCGCACCGAACTGCTGGTGCAGCAGGCGATGACCGAACTGCGCAGGCAGAGAACCAGTTTCATCATCGCCCACCGGCTGTCCACCATCCGCGAGGCGGATGTGATCGTCGTCCTCGACGGCGGTCGCGTGATCGAGACGGGAACCCACGCGGAGTTGGTGGCCCGGCGCGGCGCCTACTGGGAGATGACGCGCGCCGGGCTGCCCTGACCGCTAGAGAACGCCGCGGACGATGTTGCTGACCGGGATGCCGCAGCGGGCCCGTAGGTCATCACCCGGCGCCTGGATGGCGTCCATCTGGGCCTTGGTGTCCGGATTGGCCGTCAGGTAGTCCTTGATCTGTTTGAAGGCCTCGTCCTGCGGCAGACCCTGAACGCCGGTGAAGAACGCGTTGACGTCGGGATGGGTCCACAGGTAGGCGGTCATGGCCGCGGCCACGCCGGTCTCGACATTGGTCATATCGGCCACGGTGCAGCCCGGCGGCGTGTCGGCGTAGGCCGTCGCCGATGTGCCCAGAAGCGCGGCGCCGGTACCGATGATGGCGGCGGCGACCCGAATTGCAGTTGACATCAGACTCCCTGGATTCGCTTACTGTGTTACCCGAGAGCCTAAGGCCTGCGTCCGCCGAAATCGCGCTGGACTCGGTAGGATCAGACCAACCGACGTAAAGGACGGCGCTGACATGCAACGCACACGATTCACCCTCGCCCTCGCCGCAGCAGGCGTGGCGGTGGCATTCGCCGCCGCTCCGATCGCCGGCGCCATCCCCGGCGAGGACAACCCGCTGCTGCCGGGCTGCGAGACCACCGGCGGCAGCGCGACCCTGGGCGGGCAGACTGAGGATTGCGCCTCGCCCGGCAATTCGCAGATCACCGCCACGCCGGAGTTCATCCCCGGCGACATGTACGGCGGCTTCTACGGGTTCCCCGGCTTCTTCTGATCGTGGCGGGCAGGTTCTGATCGTGGCGGGCCGGGAGCTCGACCCGCAGCGCGCGAAGGCCGCTCGAGACGTGGTCCGCCAGCACCCGCTGATGTCGCTCGCCGTCGTCTCGCCGGCGCTGATCGTCGCCGGCCTGGTGTGGTGGCTCGTCAACCCCACCCTGGCGATTCTGCTCCTGCTCGGCGCCGGTTTCTTCGCGGCGTCACGCGTGCTGCGCAAGTAAGACGGGAGTCAGGAGACCGGCGGCCGCCGGTTCGCCCACGGCCGCGCGGCCTCGATCTGTGTACTCAGCGCCAGCAGCGTCGCCTCGTCGTGCGGCCGTCCGACCAGCTGCACCGACACCGGCAGGCTCTCACCGTCGATGAACCACGGAACCGACGCCGCCGGCTGACCGGTCGCGTTGAACACCGCGAAGTACGGCACCCGTGAGGCGACCAGTGACAGCGTGCTCACTCCGCCGCGGCGCTGATACTGACCGATGCGCGACGGTCCGGTGGCCGCACCCGGGGTTATCAGGACGTCGACGTCGTCGAAGATCGATCCGACCCGGGCAGCCAGGGTGGCTTCGGCGGCAAGGACTTTCGCGATCTGACGGTCGCCGATCATCGAGCCGATCCGGGCGATCGCCTTGGTCCGCGGCTCCAGGCGTTCCGGATAGGGCAGGCGCCGCACCTCCTGGTACACCCCGTGCCACATGCGGGGCAGGACGTGTCCGTACATGGCCCACGCCGGATAGTCGGGATCGCGCCACAGCACCTCGTGTCCGAGGTCTCGCAGCAACGTCTCGACACCGTCGAGTGCGCGCTGCTGCGCGCGACCCACCCTGGCCACCATGGTCGGCGGCAGTTTGGTGCTCAACGCGATCCGCAACCGTCCGGGATTGCGGGCGGCGGCGTTGACGAACCCGCCGCGCGGCGACTTACCGGTGGCGGTGGCATCGAGGAACAGCGCGGCATCCTCGACGCTGCGTGCCAGCGGACCGTTGTGACTCAGCCCGTTCCACGGCTCGGCAACGCCCGCCGACCCGATCGGGATGCGGCCGCGCTGCGGCTTGAGTCCGAACAGTCCGCACCAGCTCGCCGGGATGCGGATCGACCCGGCGCCGTCGGAGCCCAGCGCGACCGGGGCGAGGCCCGCGGCCACCGCGGCGGCGCTGCCGCCGCTGCTGCCACCCGGGGTGTAGGCCAGATCCCAGGGGTTGTGGGTGGCGCCGAAGGACACCGTCTCGGTGAACGGCCACAGCATCATCTCCGGCACCGCGGTCTTTCCCAGGATGACCGCGCCGGCCTCGCGCAGTCGCCGCACCACCTCGGAGTCGGCGGTGGCGGGCAGGTCGTAGGCACTGCTGCCGTAGCAGGTGTGCTCCCCGGCCACGTCGGAGTCGTCCTTGATGGCGACCGGCACGCCCAGCATCGGCAGCCGCTCGCCGGCGTCGATGCGTTCCTGCGCGGCGGCGGCCTCGCGACGGGCGCCCTCGGTGACCACGATCCGGTAGGCACGCAGTTCCCGATCGAGCCGGGCGATGCGCTCCAGGTAGAGATCGAGCAGCGCGGGCGCGGTCAGTGTTCCGGCCGCGAGCATGCGGGCCTGCTGCGCCGCACCGGCGAAGGCGATATCGGTGACGTCCACCGGACGCAGCGTAACGCCGGGCCGCTACGGTGAGCCCATGGCATGCGTGTTCTGCGAGATCGTCGCGGGCAACGCTCCGGCAGTGCGCGTCTATGAGGACGACGGGCATCTGGGGATCCTCGACATCCGCCCCTTCACCCGCGGGCACACCCTGGTGATCCCCAAGCGGCACAGCGTCGATCTGACCGACACCCCGGCCACCACGCTGGCGTCGATGATGAGCATCGGCCAGCGGATCGCGATGGCAGCACGCGCCTCGGAGTTGGGCGCCACCGGAGCCAATGTGGCGATCAACGACGGCCGCTCGGCGTTCCAGTCGGTGTTCCACATCCACCTGCACGTCGTCCCGCGCCGCGACGGCGACAAGTTCTCCTTCGCCAAGGGCATGCTGCTGCGCCGCGATCCCGACCGCGAGGCCACCGGGCGGATCCTCCGTGACGCGCTGGAGACACTGGGATGA
>JBAXCK010000013.1:0-37297 GCA_037141465.1 Mycobacteriaceae bacterium
CGATCAGTTCATCCGCGCCCTGGCGTCACTGGGCTGATTGGCGTCACTGGGCTGAATGGCCGACAGTGAGTAGCACCTTGCCGTAGGTCTCGCCCGCGGCGAGCGCACGGTGTGCCTCGGCGGCCTGCTCGATGGGGAAGCGGGCGCCGATCACCGGCCGGACCCACTGATCGGCGATCATCGGCCACACCGAGTCGACCACCGCCGCGACGATGACGCCCTTGCCGTGCGGACCGTCGACAGGCCGTCCGCGTAGTGCGGTGCCCATGATGTGCAGGCGCTTGCCGATCAGGACGCCGATGTTGCACTCCGCCTTGACCCCGCCCTGCATGCCGATGATCACCAGGCGACCGTCGGGAGCCAGCGCCGCGAGGTTCCGGTCCAGATAGGACGCGCCCATGATGTCGAGGATGACGTCGGCGCCTTCCCCGGTCGCCTCGCGCAACCGGGCCACGAAGTCTTCGTCGCGGTAGTCGATGGCGACCTCGGCTCCCAGGTCGCGGCACAGTGACAGCTTCGCCGGCGATCCGGCGGTCACGGCGACCCGCGCGCCTGCGGCCCGAGCGACCTGAATCGCGTGCGTCCCGATCCCACTCGCGCCGCCGTGCACCAGCAACCACTCTCCGGATTGCAGGCGTGCAGACATGAACAGGTTCGACCACACGGTGCAGGCGACCTCGGGCAAAGCGGCCGCATCGTCCAATGCGATGCCCGACGGAATCGGCATCACCTGAGCTGCGGGAACGGTCACCCGTTGGGCGTACCCGCCCCCGGCAAGTAGAGCGCAAACGTTCTGTCCCACAGAGAGGTTCAGAACTCCGGCGCCCACCTCGGCGATAACCCCGCTGACCTCAAGTCCGATGACCTCGCTGATACCGGGCGGTGGCGGGTACACCCCCGCGGCCTGCAGCAGATCGGCGCGGTTGACTCCCGCGGCGGCGACCGCGATCACCACTTCTCCTAATCCCGCATGGACGTCGGCAACATCGGTCCACACCAGCGTCCCGGTGGGATCGACCTTGATCGCCTTCACTTCGGTGAACCTCCTAGGACCCGTTCGGCTCGAAACGTCGCATCGGTCGCTTACCATCGACCTATGGGTGGGATTATTGCGGGGCGCACGGCGAGCGAAATGCCAGGGCTCGATATCGCTGAGCAACGGAGCTGGCAGAACTTCCTTGATGCGTCTCTGAGGATTTACGCGATGCTGAACCGGACGCTGACCGATCAGCACAAGCTGACACTGGTCGACGTACGTCTTCTGGAGATACTCTCGACATCTGAGGCCGGATCGGCGCGCATGGGCGATCTAGCCGACCAGTTGCTCTCGCTGCCGAGTCGGGTGACTCGCCAGATCCGCCGGCTTGAAGAAGCCGGCCTCGTGGAACGGGAAGCCAGTCCGGAGGACCGACGTGGAGTGCTGGCCACAATCACCGACCCAGGGCGTGCGCTCGTCGAAGAGGCGTTGGTGAGTTACGGCCGTGCGGTCCGCGAGCACTTCCTGTCTCCGTTAACCCGCCCGCAGATGTCGGCGCTGGGAGAGAACTGCCGTCGAATCAGCGTAGCGCTGAAGCCCAGCGGTTCGCGGGCCCGGATCGGCCGCGTCTGACCTTTCCGCGGGGCGCGTTAGGCTTTCGGAGGTGGCGTGGCAGAGCGGCCTAATGCACTCGCCTTGAAAGCGAGAGACGGCTAACACCGTCCGGGGGTTCAAATCCCTCCGCCACCGCTCGGCGGTGGCATCGAACAATGCCACCGCTCGGCGGTGGCATCGAACACCGCCACCGCCACCGCCAGCGTCAGTCGCCGGTGAAGTTGGGCTCGCGCTTCTCGAACATCGCCGTCATGGCTTCTTTCATATCCCGCGAGGGCAGGAACGCCGAGTTCCATGCGGCCACATAGCGCAGAGAGGCGGCGACGGCATCGGTGCGGCCCTCGTCGAGTACGTCCTTGGCGCCCCGAACCGCCAGTGGGGAGTTCGCCGCGATCTCAGCCGCAGTGGCATGGGCCGCTGCCAGACAAGCCTCCTGGTCCGGCAGTACCTCGTTGACCAGATTGATCTTCTCGGCGCGCACCGCGTCGATGTCCTTGCCCGTCAGCACCAACTCGCGCAGATGGCCGTCGGAGAGGATGTAGGGCAACCGCGCCAGGCTACCGACGTCGGCGACGATCGCCAGCTTCACCTCGCGCACGGAGAATTTCGCGTCGGCGCTGGCGTATCGGATGTCCACGGCACTGATCAGGTCCACACCGCCGCCGATGCACCAGCCGTGCACGGCCGCGATGGTGGGGGTGCGGCAGTCGGCCACCGCGGTGATCGAATCCTGCAACCGCTTGACCATCGTGTGAAACTCGGTGCGTGACCGCGCCGATGCGCCGCCACCGTCCGCGGACGGCAAACCGCTGCCCATGGTCATCAGGTCCAGCCCGAAGCAGAAGTGCTTGCCCGACCCGTTGATCACGATCGCGCGAACGTCCGGGTCGGCGTCGAGTTCGCCGAAGACGACCGGCATCTCGTTCCAGAACGCGGGGCCCATCGCGTTGCCCTTGCCAGGACCCAGCAGGGTCACCTGAGCGACGTTGTCCTTGACCTCGACGGCGAGTGCTTCATGGCTCATGCCGAGAGATTACGACGCGTCTGCGTCGGCGTTGCCGTCGGCCCAGGATCGAGCGAACTGAAGGAACACGTCGTTCTCCTCCGGCGCGCCGATGGTCACCCGCGCTCCGTCGTCGCCATAGGGCCGCACGAGAACCCGTGACTCGGCGGCACTGTTGGCGAACTTTGCCGTGTGATCGCCCAGCGGCAGCCAGACGAAGTTGGCCTGCGTCGGCGGGAACTCGTAGCCCAGGGATGCGAGTTCCTCGGTGACCCGCCGCCGCTCCGCGACCACCGCGTCGGTTCGGGCCACCAGCTCGTCGCCGGCCTGCAGCGCCGCGATGGCGGCGGCCTGCGCGATGGTGCTCACGGTGAACGGCACGTAGACCTTGCCGAGGGCGGTGATGATCTCCGGGTCGCCGACCGCGTAGCCCACCCGCAGCCCCGCCAGCCCGTAGGCCTTGGAAAACGTCCGCAGCACCACCACGTTGCTGAAGGCGTCGGCCAGGCCGAGGCTGTCCGGCAGCATGCCGTCGCGGATGTACTCCACGTAGGCCTCGTCGATGACGACGAGGATGTCGGAGGGCACTGAGGCGATGAAGCGGGCCAACTCGTCGGGTTCGACCACGGTGGAGGTCGGGTTGTTCGGGTTGCAGACGAAGATCAGCCGGGTGCGCTCGGTCACCGCCGCACGCATCGCGTCGAGGTCGAAGGTGTGATCGCGCAGAGGAATCTGAATCGGCACCGCACCGGCGACACGCACCTGCAGCGGA
This sequence comes from Mycobacteriaceae bacterium, assembly GCA_037141465.1. Taxonomy (GTDB): domain Bacteria; phylum Actinomycetota; class Actinomycetes; order Mycobacteriales; family Mycobacteriaceae; genus Mycobacterium. The sequence goes on from JBAXCK010000013.1 coordinate 3,367, forward strand.
TACACCTCGAAGCTGCGCCAGCCGAAGATCACCTCGTCGCCGGCGTCGCAGGTGATCTGGATCAGCTGCTGACACAGGCTCACCGAACCGCAGCCGACCGCGATGCGCTCAGGTCCGAATTCGCCGTCGGAGGCCAGGTGCTCGGCGAGATGCTCCTTCAACCGCGCGTGACCGTTGTCGGGGTAGCGATTGAGGTTCGCACTGGCCGCGACGATCGCCTCGCGCACGCTGGGCAGCGGAGCCTGAACCGTCTCATTGCTGGCCAGTTTGATCGCGCCCGGCACGGTGCGTCCCGGGGTGTAGGCCGGCAGAGCGGCCAACTCCGGGCGCAGGCGGGCGGTCACGTTGAGAGTGTATGTGCGGACGTGACCGGCTTTGCCATCCGCCATCAGCCCTGTGTACGCTCAGCGACGGTTCAAGGAGGCGTGCCAGAGCGGCCGAATGGGACTCACTGCTAATGAGTTGTCCCCCTTAAAGGGGACCGGAGGTTCAAATCCTCTCGCCTCCGCCGCGGCTGAGCAGCTCGGCCACGAACAACTGAAAAGTCGGCGCCCGTAGCTCAACGGATAGAGCATCTGACTACGGATCAGAAGGTTAGGGGTTCGAATCCCTTCGGGCGCACTCAGGGTTTTCCGCGAAGTTAGGCCAGGGCCTGCCAGTTGTTCCACTCCGGACCGAAGTCGAGCGGCGTGCTCGCGATCCGTGCGTTGCGAACGATCTCGCGGAAGTGGTCCTGCCAACCCCACCAGCCGGCGACGTGGAAGGTGTGCTGCTGCCAGCCCAGCGTGTAGGTGGGTGGCACGTTCTCGCCCTTGTTCTCGGGAGCGAACACCGCGATACCGAGAAGCCCAAGCGCCGCTGATCCCCGCAGTCGCAACCGGCCGGCGGAGCAATGGAACATCGGTACACCATCGGTGTGCGGAACGATCTCGCATCCGGCCGGCAACTCGTCCTCATGGCCGTGCAGGAACCGGTGGACCCCGAAGAGCACATCGGCGATGTCGGGCCGACCGTCGGTGGTGTCACTCTGCACCGCGACGGGGAAGCGTGAGTTGGCGAAGTCGATGTCCGGTGCAGTCATCGCCTGGAAGACATCGACGTCATCGCGCACGGTGCGCTTGAACCGCGCCGCCACCCCCAGGGTGGGATAACGCTTGCGTGCGGTCTCGTCGACGGCGTCACAGGCGTGGAAAACCGCCTGCCGCCATTCCTTGGCGCTCCACTGATCCAGTGAGATCCGAACTTCGTCTCCGACAGCCACGAGTGGCCAGAGTAGTCGAACCCTCAGGCGATGGTCAGGCCACCGTCGACCACGATGGTCTGACCGGTGACGTACCCGGCTGCCGGCGAGGCCAGCCATACCGCGGTGGCGGCAAGCTCGGCCGAATCGCCGAGGCGGCCCATGATGACCCGCGGCAGCAAGCTGTCCAGATAGCCGGGCTTGAGTTCGTCGGTCATCTCGCTGGTGAAGAAACCGGGCGCCAGCGCGTTGACCCGAATCCCCTTGCGGCCGCTCCATTGTTGAGCAAGATCGCGCGTGAGGCCGATCACCGCGGCTTTGGAGGCGCTGTAGGCGGCCTGCGGCAGAGCCGCGGTGGTGAGACCCAGAACGCTGGCGATGTTGACGATCGCGCTCCCGGCTTGCATCACCCGCCCACAGGCCTGCGCCATCCAGTAGGACCCGTTGAGGTTGATGTCGATCACCCGGGTGAACTCCTCGGGCGTCTCGCGGGTGGCGGGCACCGCGGTGCCGACGCCGGCGTTGTTGATCAGGACATCGACGCGGCCGAACTCGGCCATCGCGGCGTCCACGAGGGCCCCGCACTGCGCCGGGTCGGCGACGTCGGTCTTGCGGAGACAGACCCGCCGACCGGTCTGCTCGACGAGGGTTGCGGTCTGCGCCAGCTGCTCGACGCGGCGCGCGCCGAGCACCAGGTCCGCGCCGGCCTCGGCGAAACCCTGTGCGAATGCGACACCGAGACCCGAGGAGGCTCCGGTGACGATGACGACCTTGCCGTCGAGGCGGAAGAGATCCAACACAGTCACCGGGCGTTCCTCAGCACCTGCCGGGCGATCGCGTACTTGTGCACCTCGGTGGGTCCGTCATAGAGGCGGAAGGCGCGCATGTCGGAGAAGATCATCCCGACAACGGTCTCATCGGAGATGCCCATGCCGCCGAGGATCTGAACGCAACGGTCGGCGACTTTGAACAGTTCCTCGGAGACGTAGGCCTTGACCATCGAACTCTCGTGGCGCCCCTTGGCGCCGCTGTCCAGCGTCCAGCACGCCCACCAGACGCCGAGCCGACACTGCTGCAGTGCGATCTCGTTGTCGGCCAGCATGAAGCTGACGCCCTGGTGTTCTGCCAGCGGTTTGCCGAACGCGGTTCGGGTGCGGGCGTGTTCGACGGCGATCGACTGCACGCGTTCGGCGGCGCCGAGCCAGCGCATGCAGTGCGTGAGCCGGGCGGGGGCGAGCCGCATCTGCGCGTAGCGCAGCGCCTGTCCGACCTCACCGAGGACGGCGTCGGCGGGCAGCCGAAGATCGGTGAACTTCACCACGCCGTGGCCCTGAACGTAGTTGCGGTCCATGGTGTCCATCACGCGCTCGATCTCGATACCGGGTGTGGAGCCGTCGCAGAGGAACAGTGTGGGGCCGTCGGCGCCGTGCGGATTCGGCGTGACACGGGCCATGATGATCCATGTCTTGGCGCCGTCTGCCCCGGTTATCAGCCACTTGCGGCCGTTGATGACGTACTCACTGCCGTCGAATGTGGCGGCCGTCGAGAGCTGGTCGGGATCCGACCCCGCGCCGCCGGGTTCGGTCATGGCGAACACCGACCGTTGCCGGCCGTCGATCACGGGGACCAGGAACTCCTCGGACTGGCGCTCGGTGGCGATCTTGGCCAGCAGGTACATGTTCCCCTCGTCGGGTGCGGCGCAGTTGAGCGCGACGGGCCCCAGCGTCGACCAGCCTGCGGCCTCGTAGAGCACGGCGGCTTCGCGGTGTGACGGCTCGCGGCCGCCGAAGCGCCGGGGAGCCTGAAATGTCAGCAATCCCGCCTTGCGTGCGAGGCCGACCAGCTCGGTGCGCAAGTCCTCGTTGGGTCCGTGTCGGGTGATCCGCGGATCACGCTCGAAGGGCACGATCTTCTCGGTGACGAACGCGCGGATCTCGTCGCGCTGCGCCGCCAGGTCCGCCGGTATCTCGAAGTCGATCACCGCTGTGCCTCCATCAATGTTGGCCCTCCATCTGCCCGTCCATGATCTGCTCAGCACGTTCGAAGAGTCGCACCGTCGCAATGTGCAGCATGTCGCCGATCTCCCGCGGCGCCTTGCCCGCTGCGGCGCGGGCGTTCGAGCCCTCGAGGATGATGCCGAGCTTGAAGCACGCCATGACTGCATACCAGTCGATGCCGGACAGGTCGCGGGTGGTGTTGCGTGCGTAGCGCTCCACCAACTCAGCAGCGGTGGCCAGCCCGCCGGCGCTCATCAGAGCGTTCGGGAGCGCGGTGTCCCGTCCGGGCAGATGCCAGGTCGCCAGCATCCAGCCGAGATCCAGCAATGGATCGCCGATGGTGCACATCTCCCAGTCGACGATCGCCACCACGTCGGATCCGGTGGGGGAAAACATCACGTTGGCGGCGTGGTAGTCGCCGTGCATGATTCCCGCCTTGAACGTCTTCGGCTCTCGCTCCCGCAACCAGCGCGCGACACCCTCGACGTCACCGATGTCGGGGCCGGGGTAGTTGTCGAACTTGGCGTAGGACTCCAGCTCCGAAAGCCAGCGCGGCACTTGGCGTTCCAGGAATCCGTCGGGCTTGCCGAAGTCTGCGAGGCCGACCTCGACGTGATCCACCGCGCCCAACCGCGCCGCAGCGTCAGCCATCGACAGCCCCATCTCGTGGCGGATGCCCGCGTTCGTGGCGTGCAACTCCGGTAGGCCGGCACCGGCGTTGAATCCGTCGACCGGTTCCATCAGATAGAACACCGCATCGCCGAGAACGTCGGTGTCCTCGCACACCGCGATCAGCCCCGCGTGGGGGACGTCGGTTCCGGCCAGGGCGCGCAGCACCCGGGTTTCGCGCAGGATCACCGAGTTGCTCACCGGCCGCAGATGCCGCGGGCCGCGCCGGAAGACGTATTCGCGGCCCCCGACGGTGAACCGCAACATGACGTTCTGGGTGCCGCCGACGATCTCGGAGACGTCCTCGATGGGTCCGCCACCGAGGCCCTGCTGTGACATCCATCCGGCCACCCGCTCAAGTTCGGGGGTTACCGCGTCCACGCTGGCGAAGCTACCTCACGGCTGCTGGTCGATGGTTTTCGACCACGGCAAGTGGCTGTCGATGGTGTGGAAGATGCTCCAGCCGACCAACGTCCCCAGGGCGATCGACAGGATCGCAGCACCGGCCTGACTCATGCTCGCGACGTCGGCGTTGCCGCCGGTGGCCGCTTCGCTGACCGACATGAAACTCAGCGCGCCGGGGACAAGTGACCAGAACGCGGCGATCAGCATCACCATCGCCGGCGGCGAGGTCTTGATCCGGGAGGCGAGCATCGCGAACACCACCGACACGGCGGCGCCGAGGAAACCTGAGTGGGTGGTGGAGAAGAACTTCGAGGCGAACTGCTGACTGAGCAGCGCCGCGGCGATCGCCGCCATCAGCCAGAACAATGAGCCCGGCGGTGCCGACAGATAGACCGACAGGCCGACGGCCACCACCACGATCGCGACGTAGAGCGACCAGTTGCCCATCTGGGTCGAGGGCGCCTGCGGGGCGACCTCTCCGGCGATCATCGTTCCGATCACCACACCGAAGACGAGCAGCGCCAATTGCGAGATGCCGTACACCAGCCGACTGGAGCCGGAGATGATCTGCGAGTTCGCCAGTTCCATCGCGCCGGTCGTCAGCGCCATCCCGGGCAGTGTGGCGACCAGGGCCGGACTGATGACCCTAAGCAGTCCGTCGTTGGCGGTGTCGGCGACGAACCAGATCGCCAGCACCGTGACGATCGAGGCCGACAACGTGGGCAGGATCGGCGTCAACGACGGGAACGCCGTCGCGAACTGAACGATCGCCCCCACCACCAGACCGAGGAACAGATATCCCGGCAACGAGTCCCACGTCGGATTGATCATCATCCCGAACCCGACGGTGGTCACCGCGTACCCGAGGATGGAGGCGGCCCGGCCGAAGCGCGGAGTGAGGGTGCGCGCCTCCTTGACCGCGGCGATCGCGGCCGCCGGCTCGATCGCGCCGGCCTCGGCGAGACCCGCGATGTGGTCGATGCGTCCGGCGGCGTCGAGCTGCAGCGACGAGCGGGTGGATCCCTCGATGTGATCTCCCTGAGCACCGATCTGGACCATCAGCACTGTCGGCAGCGCCACCACCCGCACCGGCTTGGAGGTGTAGCGCGCGGCGATCCGCACCAGCCGCTGCTCGACGATCGGCGTCGGCTGAGACACCTCGACGAGTGCGATGCCGATCTCGCACAGCATCATCGCGACTTCGGTGGGATCGTGGGTGTCGGCAACGGTGGTCGGAGCGGGCGGTGTCTTACGCAATGCGGTGATGATCGGGTACTGCCGTTTCCGTGGACCGTGCGCCATCACTTGGACGTCCCGGTGTTCTGCTGTGCGGCCCGGGCCTGCGCTGCCTGCCACGGCCAGTAACCGGTGACCTCCAACTGCAGCGAGTAACTCAGGAAGGTCCGGATGAGCACGATGGCGCCCAGCACCAGAACGCTGCGAAGCTCCGGGGTGACCGCGACGGTCCGGATGATGTCGGCGGCGACGAGGAACTCCAGGCCCAGCAGGATCGACTGGCCGAGCTGACGCCGTAGCGGACGATAGATCTCGACGTTCTTACCGAGCCTGGTAGCCGCACCGGCCACCGAGATCAGGGCGCCGACCGCGATCACCGCGACGCCGACGGCGTCCATCGTCCTGCCGACGTTGTCGATGAATTCGGTGAGGCCCATCGGTCCAGAGTCTAGGGGCCGGTTAGGTTTGCCCGATGCAATCCGGGTTCGGCGCAAACCCGTTGACGTTTCCCACCTACCGGCGGCTCTTCACCGCCCGAGCGGTGTCCTCGGCCGGTTCCTACATGCAGATCGTCGCGGTGACCTGGTACGCGTACATGATCACCGGCAGTGCGGCCTCCATCGGTCTGCTCTCCGCGCTGGCTATGGGACCCGCGATCGTCGGCGGTCCGATAGGCGGCGCACTCGCCGACCGATTCGATCCCCGGCGTCTGGCCATGGCGCTGTATCTCCTGCAGGCGTTGCCCGCGACGGTGATGGCGGTCATGGATTTGATCGGGGACCTCCCGTTGGGCTGGCTCTACGCGCTGGTCTTCGCCGGAGCCGTGCCCCGCAGCCTCAACTCACCGGTGATCAGCCTCGTCGGTCCCTACACCGTGCCCGAGGAGTACCGCGGCGCCGCACTGGCCCAGGCGTCGATGATGTTCAACGTCACCCGGTTCGCCGGTGCGGTTGTGGGCGGCTTCGTCGTGCACTGGGTCGGCATCGGGGCGGCCTTTGCGTTCAATGCCGCGAGTTACCTTCTGGTCGCCGCGGTGCTGGCGGGCACCACTCTGGCCTCGGATGCCGGCCACCGCTCGGAGGTCGCCGAGTTGCCGGATTCAGAGGGCGACGCGTTGCGTCTGGCGCGTCTGGCGGCGCTGGGGGTCGGTGTGTTCTTCGTCTTCGTCGCACCGGTCGAGCAGTTGATGCCGACGGTCGCCGAGGAACACGGCATGACGGCGGCTGCGGTCGGCATGTTGGTCGGGGCGATCGGTGTGGGCGCCATGGTGGCCAATCCGATCATCGGCAGGGACCGCAGCCCGCTGCGGCGGCGCCGGCTGATGGCCACCGGTCTGCTACTCGCCGCGCCAGGAATGATCAGCCTGGCGATCACTCCACAGCACGGGCTGCCGATCGACCTGGTGGCTGCCGCGCTGATCGGCTTCGGCTGGGAGTTCGTCTTCGTCGGGGGACAGTCGACGGTTGCCCTCGAAGTCCCTGCGGCAGTCCGCGGCCGCATGATGGGACTGTTCTTCGTCCTGGTGACCGCTACGACGGCGCTGGGAGCCGTCGGGTTGGGGTTCTTGATCGAGAGGTGGGGCATGCCCACGACGTTCCTGCTCACCGCGGCCGTCGTCGTCGCGGCCGGGGTGGCGCTGCTCAGTGTTCGGCAGGAACAATCCGTGCAATGACACCCAAAGCCGTGACGCCCGCGATCGAGTCAGCCAACGCCGGCCACCAGAGATCCCTTCCCTTCGATGACACATCCGACTTCACCGACGCCGGCCGGGGATTCCTCGGCGCACTGGAACCCTGTGTCATCACCGCCGCGGACGGCCGGGTGGTGTGGGACAACGACGCCTACGGATTCCTCGGCGGGCCGACGCCGTCCTCGGTGCACCCCAGCCTGTGGCGGCAGTCGCAACTGTGCGCACAACAGGGGCTCTACGAGGTGGTCGAGGGCATCTACCAGGTCCGCGGCCTTGACCTGTCCAACATCACCTTCGTCGAGGGCGACACCGGGATCATCGTCATCGACCCGTTGATCAGTACCGAGACGGCCGCCGCCGCGCTGGCGCTCTACCGCCGGCATCGCGGCGACCGCGCGGTCACCGCGGTGATCTACACGCACAGTCACGTCGACCACTTCGGCGGCGTCCTCGGTGTCACGACACAGGCCGACGTGGACTCCGGAAGGGTCGCGGTACTCGCGCCGGAGGGCTTCATCGGACACGCGGTTCAGGAGAACGTCTACGCCGGTACCGCGATGACGCGCCGGGCCAGCTACATGTACGGAACCCTGCTCGACCGCGGCCCGAGCGGGCAGGTCGGATGCGGGCTCGGCCAGAACACATCGACCGGTGAGATCGCGGTCATCGTCCCGACCGTGGACATCACCATGACGGGTGAGACCCACACGATCGACGGTGTCGAGATCGAGTTCCAGATGGCGCCCGGCACCGAAGCTCCCGCCGAGATGCACTTCTACTTTCCGGGGTTCCGGGCACTGTGCATGGCTGAGAACGCCACCCACAACCTGCACAACCTGCTGACCCTGCGCGGCGCACTGGTCCGCGACCCGAGGGCATGGGCGGGATATCTCACCGAGGCCATCGACAGCTTCTCCGACCGCACCGACGTCGTGTTCGCCTCCCACCACTGGCCGACATGGGGCCGCGACCGCATCGTGGAGTACCTCTCGCTGCAGCGCGATCTGTACGCCTATCTCCACGATCAGACTTTGCGGCAACTCAACCAGGGGTACACCGGAATCGAGATCGCCGAGAGTTTTGCGATGCCGCCGGCGCTGGAGAAGGCGTGGCACACCCGCGGCTACTACGGTTCGGTCAATCACAACGTCAAGGCCGTCTACCAGCGCTACATGGGCTGGTTCGACGGCAACCCGGGCCGATTGTGGCAGCATCCGCCGGAGGCCGCCGGTCGGCGTTACGTCGCGGCGATGGGCGGTATGGATCGCGTGGTCGAGATCGCCCGCGAGGCGTTCGACTCGGGTGACTTCCGCTGGGCGGCAACACTGTTGGATCACGCGGTCTTCTCCGACGAGAACCACGCCGCGGCACGCGATCTGTACGCGGACACCCTCGAGCAACTCGGTTACGGGGCCGAATGCGCCACCTGGCGCAACTTCTTCCTCTCCGGCGCCACCGAACTGCGCGACGGTAACTTCGGCACACCGGTGAGCACCACGTCGCCCACCATGCTCAACCAACTCACCCCCGAGCAGATGTTCGACATCCTCGCCCTGTCGGTCGATGGTCCCCGAGCCTGGGATCTCGATCTCGCACTGGACGTGACCTTCACCGACCTCGGCGTCAACTACCGGCTCACGCTGCGCAACGGTGTGCTGGTCTACCGCAAACACCCGGCCGAGCCGCAGACGGCGGCGGCAACGGTGACCCTGGCCTCCACGATGAGACTGATGGCCGCCGCGGCCGGTGACTTCGACTCACCGGGCCTGCAGATCAGTGGTGACGCCGCCGTCCTTCAGACTCTGACGAGCGTCCTGGACCGGCCCGACCCCGGCTTCAGCATCGTCACTCCGTAAAGGTCACGGGCAGCAGACGTCACGGGAAGCCGCCGTCGGCATGCAGGATCGCCCCGGTGGTGTAGCTCGAGGCGTCCGACATCAAAAACAGCGCCGCACCGACGATCTCGCTCGGCTGGGCCGCGCGCTGCAGCGCATAGGACTCGAACGGATTGGAATCTCCCCCCATCCCATCGGCCAAGTTCCACGCGGCGCTGATGTCGGTGAGGAACGGACCGGGCATCAGCGTATTCACCCGCACCGTCGGCCCGTAGGCCCTCGCGAGTCCCTCCGTCATCGCGTTGAGGCCCGACTTGGCCATCGCGTAGGGAAGATACGACGGGTGCGGACGTAGCGAACCGTGCGTGCTGACGTTGATGATCACCCCACCCCCGGCGGCCACCATGCGCTCGCCGGCCAGCACCGACAACCGGAACGGGCCTTTGAGGTTGAGGTTGAACACGGTGTCGAACAGTCTCTCGTCGACATCGGCGAGGGACTCGTAGAGCGGCGACATACCGGCGTTGTTCACCAGGACGTCGAGCCTGCCGAATCTCTCGTACACCGCGTCGATCAGTCCATCGAGCTGGTCCCACCGCCCGACGTGAATGGCGTAGGGCATGGCCGTCCGGTGAGTCTCGGCCTCGATCGCCTCAGCGGTGGACACGCAGTTGTCGTATTTGCGGCTGGCGATCACCACATCGGCACCGCATCGCGCGGCGGCGAACGCCATCTCCCGGCCCAGCCCCCGGCTGCCGCCGGTGACGAGCACCACTTTGCCGGTGAGGTCGAACAAGCGGTCGGCGTAACCCATGGCCCTATGGTGGCACCCATGCAGTTGCTGCTCATCCGGCATGCCCTTCCGCGTCGCAGCCGCGACGGCGAGGGTTCCGATCCCGAACTGGCCGCCGAGGGGTGGGAGCAGGCCGACCGGCTGCCGCAGGCGCTGCAGCGGTTCGCGATCAGCCGCATCGTCAGCAGTCCGCAGCGCCGCGCCTATCAGACCGCCGAACCGGTGGCCGCCGCCCGCGGGCTGGTCATCGACGTCGACGAGCGGCTGGCCGAGTACGACCGCGGAATGTCGCACTACATCCCGCTCGAGGAGGTCCGCACCGAACGCAGCGCGGACTGGGAGCGGATGGCCGGCGGCGAACTGCCCGCCGGGGTGGATGTGGTGGCGTTCGGCCAGCGCATCTTCGCCGGGCTCGGCGACATCATCGCCGCCGCCGACCACACCGACACCGTGGCCGTCTTCAGCCACGGCGGGGTGATCAATGTGGTCCTGCACCAGATCCTTCAGACCGGCAAGACGTTGTCATTCCCGATCGACTACGCGTCGGTGACCGCCCTGCGCCACTCCCGCTCCGGGGCGTTCACCGTCGCCGGAGTCAACGGCGTGGAACACGTGTGGGATCTGCTGCCCCGCAACCGCCCTACCGCTTGAGGGCGAACTGCAGGTTCTTCTTCGCCGCCCGGCGCAGCTGGAACATCCGCGCCGCACTGACCAGAGCCGTGATCAAACCGCCGGCGACAGCGGCGAGCAGGATCGCGACCCCCAGGGGCAGCGTCCAGTGCCAACTGAGGAAGGTGAACGCGGTCGAGGCGGTGTTCTGCGCGATGAAGATCAGCAACACCGTCAGGATCAGAAAACCGAGGATAAGCGACGTCCACAGAGCGGCCGCCCTGGTGAACTTGACCTCCTCGGCATGCACCTCCGGGGAGTTGCCGGCTGGGCTGTCCGACACCACCGACGGTGCCGGCTCGCCGGGGGCAACACTGGGTTCCTTGCTCATGACGACATCTTGGCCTGCCGGGGCCCGGAATCAAACAACCAAACCGGCCACGGCCCGGTAACAGCCATCCCCGGGCCGCTAGGGTCGAGACGATGAAACCCTCTCTGCGCTGGCTCGTCGCGCTTGCCCTGACCCTCGCGCCGACCGTGACGGCGGGCTGCGGAAGCTCCAACCCACTGGGCGGCGGGGCGGCATCAGCTGACCTCAATTCCGTGGTGGTCGGTTCCGCCGACTTCCCCGAATCGAAGATCGTCGCCGAGATCTACGCCCAGGTGCTGCAGGCCAACTCCTTCACCGTCGGGAGACAGTTCGGGATCGGCAGCCGCGAGACCTACATCCCGGCGCTGCGTGATCACTCCATCGATCTGATACCGGAATACACCGGCAACCTGTTGGGCTACTTCGACCCGGAGAACACCATTACCGAGCCGAAGGAGGTGGAGCTGGCCCTGCACCGCGCATTGCCGGGCGACCTCTCGGTCCTCACGCCGGCACCGGCGGCCGACACCGACACCGTGACCGTCACCGAGGCGACCGCCCAGAAGTGGAACCTCAAGACCATCGCCGACCTCGCCGTGCATTCGGCGGAGGTGCGCTTCGGCGCCCCGTCGGAATTCCTCAACCGGCCCCAGGGCCTGCCCGGGCTGAAAGCCCGTTACGGACTGGACGTCAAACCCGACAACTTCGTCGCGATCAGCGACGGCGGCGGCCCGGCGACGGTCAAGGCGCTATCGGGAGGCACCGTCACCGCGGCCAACATCTTCAGCACCTCGCCGGCGATACCTCAGAACAAGTTCGTCGTGCTGGAGGATCCGAAGAACGATTTCCTTCCCGACAACGTGGTGCCACTGGTCAGTTCCCAGAAGATGTCCGAAGAACTCAAGAAGGTCCTCGATGCCGTCTCGGCCAAGCTCACCACCGAGGGACTGACAGCGCTCAACGCGAAAGTGTCGGGCAACTCCGGTATCGATCCCGAAGAGGCGGCCCGGGACTGGTTGCGCGCCAACGGCTTCGACAAGCCCCTCGACGGCTGAATGATCACCTTCGCCGACGTCACCAAGCGCTACCCGGACGGAACGGTCGCCGTCGACGATCTCACCCTCGACGTGCCGGACGGCTCCTTCACCGTGTTCGTCGGCCCGTCGGGCTGCGGCAAGACCACGTCGATGCGGATGATCAACCGGATGATCGACCCGACGTCGGGAACGGTCACCGTCGACGGCCGTGACGTCGCCGGTGTCGATCCGGTGCAACTGCGCCTCGGCATCGGCTACGTCATACAGAGCGGCGGCCTGATGCCGCACCAGCGCGTGATCGACAACGTCGCCTGCGTGCCGGTCCTGCGCGGGGAGTCCCGCCGCGCCGCCCGCTACGCCGCGTACGACGTGCTGGAACGAGTGGGCCTGGACCCCCAACTGGCCCAGCGCTACCCGGGCCAACTCTCCGGAGGCCAGCAGCAACGCGTCGGCGTCGCCCGGGCACTGGCCGCCGACCCCCCGATCCTGCTGATGGACGAGCCGTTCTCCGCGGTCGACCCGGTGGTCCGCGAAGAACTACAGGCCGAGATGCTGCGTCTGCAGGGCGAGCTTCGCAAGACAATCGTCTTCGTCACCCATGACATCGATGAGGCGGTGAAACTCGGCGACGCCGTCGCGGTGTTCGGCCGGGGCGGAACACTCGAGCAGTACGATCCGCCGGCCCGGCTGCTCGAACACCCCGCCAACGACTTCGTCGCCGATTTCATCGGTGCCGACCGCGGCTACCGGGCACTGCAGTTCTTCACCGCGTCTGGCCTTGCGCTGCAGGAGATTCCGACCGTCACCGAGGCGGGTGTCGACGACCTGAAACTCGCCGCGGGGCAGTGGCGTCTGGTGGTGCGCGACGACGGCAGCCCGTTCGGTTGGATCGACGCCGACGGGGTGGCCGCACACCGCGGCGGCGCCGAGCTCTACGACAGTGTCACCGCCGGCGGCTCCCTGTTCACCGGCGACGGCACGCTGCGGGCCGCACTGGATGCGTCGCTGTCCTCGCCGTCGGGAACGGGTGTCGCCGTCGACGCAACCGGTGCGGTCATCGGCGGAGTGTGCGCCGATGACGTCATCGACGCACTGGACGTGCAGCGGCGGGAGTGAGCCGTGCGCTACCTGCTGAACCACCTCGACACCGCGTGGGCTTTGACGCTGATCCATTTGCGCCTGTCGCTCATCCCCGTTCTGCTCGGTCTGCTGATCGCCGTCCCGCTGGGCGCGTTGGTGTGGCGCAACCCGACGCTGCGCCGGCTGACCACGCTGACGGCCAGCATCATCTTCACGATCCCGTCGCTGGCCTTGTTCGTCGTGCTGCCCCTGATCATCCCGACTCGCATCCTCGACGAGACCAACGTCATCGTCGCACTGACGCTCTACACCACCGCACTGCTGGTCCGGGCGGTCCCCGAGGCTCTCGACGCCGTGCCCGCCGACGCCCGTGACGCCGCCACCGCGGTCGGCTACACCCGGATCGGCCAACTGCTCAAGGTCGAGCTTCCGCTTGCCGTCCCGGTGCTCACCGCCAGTCTGAGGGTGGTGGCCGTCACCAACATCTCCATGGTGGCCGTCGGTTCGGTGATCGGTATCGGCGGACTGGGCACCTGGTTCACTGAGGGCTACCAGGCGGACAAGAGCGACCAGATCATCGCCGGGATCATCGCGATCTTTGTGATCGCGATCGTCATCGACGTGGCCATCCTGCTCGGCGGCCGACTGGCGACGCCGTGGACACGCAGCCGCATGCGGGCGGGGGCGGCGGCATGAACTTCCTGCAGCAGGCGCTGGATTTCATCTTCACCGGATCGAACTGGGCGGGCCGGGCCGGACTGGGGGCGCGCATCGTGGAACACCTCCAGTACACCGCCGTCGCGGTCGGGGTCTCCGCGCTCATCGCCATCCCGATCGGACTGCTGATCGGCCATACCGGACGCGGATCGTTCCTGGTGGTCACCACCGTCAACGCTTTGCGCGCGCTGCCGACTCTGGGCGTGCTGCTGCTCGGCGTCCTGCTGTGGGGGCTCGGTCTGCTGCCCCCGACCGTCGCGCTGTGTCTGCTGGGCATACCGCCACTGCTGGCCGGCACCTACGCCGGCATCGCCAACGTCGATCCGCGGATCACCGACGCCGCGCGTTCGATGGGGATGACCGAACAGCGCGTGCTGACCCGCGTGGAACTTCCCCTGGCGATGCCGCTGATCCTCGGCGGCCTGCGCACCGCCACCCTGCAGGTGGTCGCCACCGCGACGATCGCCGCCTACGCCAGCCTCGGAGGGCTGGGCCGCTACCTGATCGACGGCATCAAGGTGCGGCAGTTCTACCTGGCTCTGGTTGGCGCGCTCCTGGTGACGGTGCTGGCGCTGATGATCGACGGCCTGCTGGCACTGGCGGTGTGGGCATCGGTCCCCGGCGCGGACCGCATGCGCCGCCGGATGCCACAGCCACTGCTCGACGACGAGGTACGTGTTGACACCGGAGCGGCCGCGCGTCCGGCGTCGCTTACCGTAGAGGGATGGTGAGTGCGACGACACGGGACTGGCCTGCGATTCTGACGTGGCGTTCCCATGACGCCACCCGCATCGAATCGGTCCGCGTGCAGATCTCTGGCAAGCGGATCAAGGCGCACGGGCGCATCGCCGCCGCCGCCAGTGGCGGCGCACCGGCCTTCAACGCTTCCTATGACCTCGTGACCGACGACACCGGCGCCACCAAACGCCTGTCGCTGGACGTCAGCCTCGCCGAACGGGAGCGCCAGTTGTCGATCGCGCGCGACGAGGAGAACATGTGGCTCGTCACCGATCACGAGGGCGCCACGCGTGAGGCCTACGACGGGGCAATGGACGTCGACATGATCTTCAGCCCGTTCTTCAACGCCCTGCCCATCCGGCGGACCGACCTGCACCAGCGGGTGGACTCGGTGACGCTGCCGGTGGTGTACGTGTACCTGCCGGAGTTGACCGTCTGTGCGGCCGAGATCAGCTACGGCTGTAGCGGACCCAACGGCGGCGACGGCATCAAACTTCACTCGCCGGTGTCGGAGACCACCGTCACCGTCGATGGCGACGGCTTCATCGTCGACTACCCGGGCCTGGCAGAGCGGATCTGATCACCGCGCCGGCCCGGCCGGCGGCGGCCAACTCCTCCCGCCAGTTCTCTGCACCCAGCACGATGGTGACGACATCGGGCCGGGAGAAATTCTCGAACCGCACGCGGGCGGCGTGGCCGGCGTCCACCACCTCGGCCACGGTGCCCTTCTCCGCCAGTGCCGCGCGGGCTCGCTTCAGCCGCTCCAGCGCGCGATCGAGTGCGGGCAGCAGATGATCGGCATTGGCCTCACACATCGCCCGGACCAGATCCTCCGCCGTCGCCGCCACCCGCGTCCCGTCACGAAACGATCCCGCCGCCAGCGCGAAGGCCAGCGGCACGTCACCGGCTTCGGCGGCGAGCGTCTCGGCGAACAGATGCGGAAGATGCGAGATGGCGGCGGCCGCGGCGTCGTGCTCGTCGGAGCGCGCCGGGACGATGACGCCGCCGCAGTCCAGTGCGAGGTGCATGACCTGAGACCAGATGGCGGCGTCGACGTGTTCGTCGACTGAGATGACCCACGGCGCACCGTTGAATAACGCCGCATCCCCGGCCGCCCACCCCGAGTGTGCGGTGCCGGCCATCGGATGACCGCCGACGTAACGGTCGAGCAGGCCGGCGGCTCTCACCTCGGAGAGCATCGCGCCTTTGACGCTGATCACATCGGTCAGCGGACAGTCCGGCGCGTCGGAGTTCACGTGCGCGAGCAGTGGCGCCACTGCGGGCATCGGCACGGCGAGCACGATCAGCGCCTCGCGCCCCGCCGCCCACCGCAGCGCCTCACCCAGGTCGGACGTCGTCGTGAAACCCTCGGACGCGGCGGCACGCGCGCTGTCGACGGATCGGTTGTAGCCGAGGCACTCCCGGCCGGCTGCCGTCACCGCCCGCAACACCGACCCGCCGATCAGGCCCAGGCCCAGCACGCACACCGGTGTCTTGGTCACGGTTCCAGGTTGGCATACGCTCGTTATCCAGGGGTCACCGCTGAGGGCCTGCGCTGGTCAACCGGGCTGTCCAGCGACTAGCGTAAGCGGCCATGGCGGCACAGCGCGGGGAGCGGGGACAGGACGCGGGTTCCGCGGACACCCCCGACGGGTTCGCCGTGGCCGTCGTCCGGGAGAACGCCACCTGGAAGGTCTCACCTCTGAGTGTCAAGGCGTTGACCAGCCTGTCGACGGCTGAAACCGAACTACGTGAGCTGCGCAGCGCGGGGGCGGTCTTCGGACTGCTCGACATCGACGACGAGTTCTTCCTCATCGTCCGCCCCGCGCCGTCGGGCACCCGGCTGCTGCTCTCCGACGCTACCGCCGCCCTCGACTACGACATCGCTGCGGAGGCGTTGGAGAAACTCGACGCCGACATCGCGGCGGAGGACCTTGAGGACGCCGATCCCTTCGAGGAGGGCGATCTGGGTGTGCTGGCCGACGTGGGCCTGCCCGACGCCGTGCTGAGCGTGATCCTGGATGAGACCGATCTTTACGCCGACGAGCAACTCGGCCGCATCGCCCGCGAGATGGGGTTCGCCGAGGAGCTCTCCGCGGTGCTCGACCGTCTCGATCGGTAGCGCCGCGCACACGTGAAAGACCCTGACGAGGATCTGATCCGCGCGGCTCTCGATACCGCCCGCGATGCCGGACCGGACGACGTTCCCATCGGCGCGGTGGTGTTCGATGCCGAGGGCGTGGAACTCGCGCGCGCCGCCAACGCCCGCGAACGTCTCGGTGACCCGACCGCGCACGCGGAGATCCTCGCGTTGCGGGCAGCCGCAGCCACCCGCGGCGACGGCTGGCGTCTTGAGGGCGCGACGTTGGCGGTCACCGTCGAACCGTGCACCATGTGCGCGGGTGCACTGGTGGCCGCTCGTGTTGCGGCGGTGGTGTTCGGGGCGTGGGAGCCGAAGACCGGAGCGGCCGGCTCGCTGTGGGACGTCGTGCGCGACCGCAGACTCATGCACCGGCCGCAGGTGCGCGGCGGGGTGCTGGCCGGCGAGTGCGCGGCACTGCTGGAGGAGTTCTTCGCACGTCACCGTGATTTGGGGCCCTCTGGCGGCGCACCGTAGGATCACCCGCGGTGGCGTGTCCGAGCGGCCTAAGGAGCACGCCTCGAAAGCGTGTGACGGGTAACCCCCGTCCGAGGGTTCAAATCCCTCCGCCACCGCCATCATCACCCGGCCATAACGCTGGTATCGGTCGTGCTGTTTGAGACTTTTGGCCTAGTTTCCGCTGTTAGATTATGCCGGTGGCGGGAACTATGAGGACGCGTAGCGTGGCGATCACGGCGGCTTTCTTCATCGCCCTGGTTGCGGCGGTTATCTATGCCAATGTGGCCGGCGACCTGCCCGGCCGTGCGGCGATCACGTTGGTCGTATTTCTAGCCGCGGTGTTCCTCTGGATTGCGACACCGCTGAACGACACCTACGTCGCACTCGGTGCCGCACTGGCTCTGGTGCTGACGGGTGTCATTGATCGCACAGAGTTCACCGGAACGCTGGGCACGAATCTCATCTGGTTGCTCATCGGTGCCTTTGTGATCGCCGCGGCGATCAACGAGACCGGACTGATGACCAAATTCGCCGCATGGGTAGTGGTGCGAGCTCACACTCCGCGTCAACTCGTGCATCTGCTGACGCTGGCGCTGCTCATTTCCGCGTTCGCGGTTCCGTCCACGTCCGGTCGTGCGGCGCTGGCGTTACCGGTCTTTGTGGCGCTGGCGACGATGTTGGCGGAACGCCGCCGGCTGGTTGTATGCCTTGCCCTGCTGTTCCCCACTGTGATCCTGTTCTCGGCGATCGCCTCACTCTTAGGCGCCGGCGCTCACTTGGTCATGGTCGAGATCCTCCAGGAAAGCGTGAACCAGAGCTTCACCTTCGACCAGTGGCTGGTGCTGGGTCTGCCGTTAGCCGTGGTGTGGTCGCATCTGGCCGCCGAGGCCATCCTGCTGATGTTCACCGATGCGGAAGATCGACGCAGCCGTATCAGCGTGCAGGCAAGTGCGTGGCCATCCGAAGGGCCGACGTCCCCGGATAGCCCGCTTACCGCACCTCAACGCCGGGTGCTCCTGCTGCTCGTGGCCGTCATTATCGGCTGGCTCACCGAGCCTCTCCACCATATGCATCCGGCGATCATCGCCCTGGTCGGTGCGTTGATCGCGGTGGCCCCCCGGATGGGTACGACGACATGGCCTAAAGCGGTCAAGACCGTTCCGTGGTCATTGTTGATTTTCATGGCAGCAACGCTCGCCTTGGCGACCGCCATCTCGAGGAGCGGTGCAGCGGCATGGCTGGAAACCGTAATTTGCTGGTGCAAAAACCTCGGTAGCTGGGCATCGATCGGTTTCGTAGTTGTCGTGATTCTGTGCTCGATTGCCGCGCATCTGGTGGTGCAATCGCGATCCGCGCGATCGGCGATGCTGACTCCCATCGTTATCGCGACCGCACCGATCGTGGGAGTCAATCCCGTTGCTGCCGCCTTCATTTCGACCGCTGCCGCCGGCTTCTGCTTGACGATGATCAACTCGGCAAAGCCGATCGCCGTATTTGCCAATGTCGAGGGGCTGTCAACCTTCACCGGCCGGGACTTACTGCGGCTGTCGGGTACCCTGGCGCCGGTCTCGGCGGTTCTGCTCGCGTTCTTCGCATTTGTGGTGTGGCCTGCACTCGGCCTGCATCTACGCCCCTAGCCACCATCTCGAACACCGATAACAACCGGGAGCGGAAAATGAACAGGTTTACCCTTCGACGAATTCTCGTGGCGCCCAGCGGGTTCAAAGAGAGCCTGTATGCCGAGGAGGTTGCCGAGGCGATCACCACGGGAATCCGGCGCGTGCTGCCCGACGCAGAGGTGGACGCCATCCCCGTGCCCGATGGCGGTGAGGGAACTGCACGCACGCTTGCCACGGCAACCAATGGTCACCTCATACCAGTTTCCGTGACCGGACCGGTTGGAAAGACCATCACGTCCCATTACGCAGTGCTCGGTGGCGATGCCTCCAAGACTGCCGTCGTCGAAATGGCTGCGGCGGCCGGGCTGTCCCTGGTACCGCGCGATAGTCGAAATCCCTGCGTCACGACGACCTACGGGGTGGGTCAGCTCATCGCGGCAGCCATCGACGGCGGGGCGACCCGCGTCATCGTCGGTTGCGGAGATTCGGGAACCTGTGACGGCGGCGCCGGCGCACTGCAGGCCCTCGGTGCGCGCATCCTCGACGCTGCCGGAGCCGACCTCCCGCCTGGTGGCTTGAACCTGCAGCGCGCGGCGTCGTTGGACCTCAGTGGATTGCATCCTGGACTAGCCGGCGTCGAGATCGTGCTGGCATGTAATGCCAAGAACGTGCTGTGCGGGGACAAGGGCGTCGCCCGCGTGTTCGCCAGGCAAAAAGGTGCCTCTGACGAGGAGATCGAACTACTGTCCGACGCGCTGGAGAACTGGGCGAACGTTCTCGAGCGGGACGGGCGCCCGGTCGACGATATTCGTACCGGACTGGGAACCGGAGCATCCGGTGGATTAGGAGCCGGCCTCGCTGCCGGTGTCGGCGCCAAGCTGGTCTCGCGATTCGACGTCTTCCTGGACTCCGGGCTTTACTCGATCGACCTCGACGCCCAGATCGCCAAGGCGGACCTCGTCATTACCGCTGAAGGCTCGATTGACTTCCAGACTCCCAACGGGAAGGTCCCGGCCGAGGTTGCGCGGCGCGCGGTCCGCGTCGGAGTTCCGGTGATCGCCTTGGCGGGATCGATCGGCCAGGGGGCGGCCGCGGTTCATGACGTCGGTATTGATGCCATTACGTCGATCATGGACGTACCTATGCCGCTGGCCGACGCAGTCGCGCACAGTCAGCGCCTGCTGATTGAAGCCACCGAACAGATGATGCGAATGATTCTTGTCGGATTGGCGATTTCCGAGCGCCGTTCCGGCGAGGACACCTAGATCCCTGGTTCGGCGAGTCTTCAATGACTGGACCTGATTGAGTTTCGCGTGCGACATCGTCGACGCTCTCGTCGTAGTGGGCGGTTGAACTGTTCACCGACCACGGTTAAGCCGAGACCGCGCTGAATGACGTCACCGACCGCGCCGCCACCAATGTGGGCGCGTTCTACTACCACTTCGAGTCGAAAGAGGCTCTCGCGCAGGCCTCGCAGGGTCCCAATGAATCGACGGCAGCACCGGTGAAGACCGGACCGCCATCACCGGATAGGTTGCTCAACATGGCGAAGATCCATTTCATCTCGGGTCTGCCGCGGTCGGGGTCGACACTGCTCTCGGCTCTGCTGCGGCAAAATCCTCGCTACGAGGCGGGCATGTCGGGTCCGCTGGCGGGGCTGTTCGGTTCGCTGCTGGGCCAGATGAGTGCCCGCAACGAGTTCTCGGTGTTCATCGACGACGCCAAACGGGAGCGGATCCTGCACGGGCTGTTCGACAACTACTACGCCGACTGTCCCGCGGAGGTGATCTTCGATACCAGCCGCGCGTGGTGCGGGTGGATGCCGGCGATCGCGCGGCTGTTCCCGCACGCGAAGGTGATCGCCTGTGTGCGGGATGTGTCGTGGGTGGTCGACAGTATCGAGAGGCTGGTGCAGCGCAATGTGTTCAGCCCATCGTCGATCTTCAACTACTCCGCCGGCGGCACGGTCTACACCCGGGCCAACGCCGTCGTCGCTCCGGACGGGATGGTGGGAGGTCCCTATGACGCGCTCAAGCAGGCGGCCTACGGGGCGCAGCGCGATCGTTTGCTGCTGGTGCAGTACGACACCTTGACCACCGATCCGGCCAGAACCATGCATGCCATCTATGACTTCATCGGCGAGCCGTATTTCGAGCACGACTTCGATCATGTCGACTATGACGTGCGCGAGTTCGATGAGCGGGCGGGAACGCCCGGTCTGCACACCGTGCGCAGCACGGTGAAGGCGGAGCAGCGCGAGACCCTGCTGCCCCCGGAGTTGTTCAAGCGTTTCACCAACGATGCGTTCTGGCGCGATCCGCAACGCACCCCGGCGGGGCTGCGTATCGTCTAGCCGCTGGGTAACGCGCGCCGGTCTGGCCTACTCTGGAGTGATGAACCCTCCAGCCACCCGATTCCTGCGTGGAGTGGCAGTGATGACGATCGCGACCATGGCCGCCGGGCTCGAGGCGGCACACTCTCAGACCGAGCCACGCGTGCTGGCCGACTGCAATGACGTCGTCGACACAACCGACAGCTTCTCGATGAATTGCGTGCCGACGATGATCCCCGACATGAGTGATCAGCTCACCGAGGCAGAGGTTGCCGAGCCGGGTTGGAATGCCGGTTCGGGTGCGGCTCCCGGTGGTGGCGGTAAGCACTGATCCATGGAGCTGATATCGCCGATCGACTCGATGTTCCTGCTCGGCGAATCCCGAGAGCACCCGATGCATGTCGCGGGTCTGCAGCTGTTCGAGCCACCGGCCGGCGCCGGGCCGGACTACACCCGCGAGCTCTACGCCCAAACCGCGGCCCACGACGACGTCAGCCCGACCTTCCGCAAGCATCCTGCTGAACTTCTCGGCGGGATCGCGAACCTCACGTGGGCGTTTGACCGCGACCTCGATCTGGAGTACCACCTGCGCCGCTCGGCGCTGCCGGCGCCGGGACGCGTGCGGGAGCTCCTCGAACTGACCTCCCGGCTGCACGGCTCACTGCTCGATCGCCACCGGCCGCTGTGGGAGTCCCACCTTGTCGAGGGTCTCGACGACGGGCGCTTCGCCGTGTACACCAAGATCCACCACGCGCTGCTCGACGGGGTCAGTGCCATGCGGGTGATGCGCCGGTCGATGTCCACCGATCCCGCCGACCGCGAGGTCCGGGTGCCGTGGGAGGCCAACGGCCGGAGCTCGGGGATCAGGGGCGCGGTCAAACGGGTGGCCTCACCGCTCGCCGAACTGATGCAGGCGGCCGGATCGGTCGCCGCTCTGGGCCCCTCCACCTACAATCTCGCCCGGCGCGGAATCATGGAGCAGCAGCTCACGCTGCCCTTCGGTGCGCCGAAGACGATGTTCAACGTGCCGATCGGAGGTGCGCGGCGCTGCGCGGCACAGTCCTGGCCCATCGCGCGCTTCATCAGTGTCAAGAAGGCCGCCGGTGTCACGCTCAACGACGTGGTTCTGGGGGTGTGCGGCGGTGCGCTACGCGCCTATCTGCTCGAACTCAATGCGCTACCGGATCGGCCACTGATCGCCATGGTCCCGGTGAGCATGCGCGACGAGGAGTCCAGCGGCGGCAACCAGGTGGGAGCCCTGCTGTGCAATCTGGGAACCGACCTTGCCGACCCCGCGCAGCGTTTGCAGACCGTCAGCTCGTCGATGCGCGGCAACAAGGAGGTCTTCGCCGGTCTGCCCAAGATTCAACAGCTCGCACTGTCGGCGTTCAACATCTCGCCGCTGCTGCTCGAACTCGTGCCGCTGTTGAGGGCCGCCGCGCCGCCGCCGTTCAACATCGTGATCTCCAATGTTCCCGGTGCGCGGGAACCGTTGTACTGGAACGGCGCCCGACTCGACGGTAACTACCCGCTGTCGATCGCGCTCGACGGCCAGGCACTCAACATCACGCTGTCCAACAACGCCGACAACCTGGACTTCGGACTGGTGGGGTGCCGCCGAAGCGTACCGAGCCTGCAGCGCATGCTCGGCCACCTTGAGGAGTCATTGGCGGAGTTGGAGCGCGCCACCGGTGTCGCCGCACCAAAAAAGGCGGCGGCGCCCCGTAAGCGCGCCGCCGCCTCCACGAAGCCTCAGAAGAAGGCCCCGCCGAAAAACTAAGGACAGGTGACCTCGATCTCGAACGGCCTGGTGATCGGCTGCATCGGGTTGGCCATGTCCACGCCGCTGGCCGTACCAGTGACCTTGTAGGTGTTGCCGTCCTTGGTGGCCGTCGCACTGGCGCCCGGCGCCATCTCCTGATAGCCCAGCGAGACGCCGTCGACGTTGCCCAGGCCCACCGAGGTCACCTTGGAGGCGTCCGGCGCCATCATCACCGCGATGCCGGTCATGGACTCGCCGATGGCGATGCTCAGGGTGCCGCCCGCGTTGGTGCACACCACCTGACCCTGCATCTCCTTGGGTTTGCCGTCGATGGTCACCTTGGCCGTTCCCGCGCCGGCTGACGCCGTCATCGAGCCACTCGACATCGTCATCGACGCTGAGGCCGACGGTGACATGGACGGCGTACTCGACTTGCCCTCGGACTTGGTGCTGTTCGAACAGCCGGACAGGACGGTGGTAAGGACCGCCGCACCTCCGACCGCAATCACGAATGCACGATTCATGGTGTTCTCCTTTGGTTTGAGGCCGGCAATTGACGTATGCGTCATACCCGCTCAACGGCAACGCTACTCCCGATGAATGCTCTTGGTTAGATGACTGCGTGACCGCGGAGCCCTACTTCACCATCGAGGCGCACCTGCCCGATGGGCGGGGCCGCAGCGGAGTGATCCACACTCCGCACGGCGACATCCGTACACCGGCGTTCATCGCGGTCGGCACCAAGGCGTCGGTCAAGGCCGTACTCCCGGAAACCATGGCAGAGCTGGGCGCGCAAGCCGTTCTGGCCAACGCCTATCACCTCTATCTGCAGCCGGGCCCGGACATCGTCGAGGAAGCCGGTGGTCTCGGGGCGTTCATGAACTGGCCCGGACCGACCTTCACCGACAGCGGCGGGTTCCAGATCATGTCGCTGGGCGCGGGGTTCCGCAAGGTGCTCATGGAGGATCCCGACCGGGTTCAGTCCGACAATCTGGTGGCATCCGGAAAGCAGAAGCTCGCCCACGTCGACGACGACGGCGTCACCTTCATCAGCCACCTCGACGGATCGACGCACCGCTTCACCCCCGAGGTGTCCATCGGAATCCAGCATCAACTCGGCGCGGACATCATCTTCGCCTTCGACGAGCTGACCACGCTGGTGAACACCCGCGCGTATCAGGAGGAGTCGTTGGCGCGCACGCATGCGTGGGCGCAGCGCTGTCTGGCCGAACACCGACGGCTCAGCGACGCGCGGGCGGGGACGCATCGTCCGCAGGCGCTGTTCGGGGTGGTGCAGGGCGCCCACTACGAGGACCTACGCCGGCAGGCGTGCCGCGGGCTGGAGAGCATCGTCGACAGCGACGGCCGCGGTTTCGACGGCTACGGGATCGGGGGTGCGCTGGAGAAGCAGAACCTGGCCACCATCATCGGCTGGTGCACCGATGAACTGCCCGACGCCAAGCCGCGCCATCTGCTCGGAATCAGCGAGCCCGACGACCTGTTCGCCGCCGTCGCCGCCGGGGCGGACACCTTCGATTGCGTGTCGCCGTCGCGGGTGGCCCGCAACGCCGCGCTGTACTCACCCGACGGCCGGTTCAACGTCACCGGGGCGCGCTATCGCCGTGACTTCACCCCGATCGACACCGACTGTGACTGCTACACCTGCGCGCACTACACCCGCGCCTATCTGCACCACCTGTTCAAGGCCAAGGAGATCCTCGCCGCCACGCTGTGCACCATCCACAACGAGCGCTTCATCATCCGGCTGGTGGACCGCATCCGGGAGTCCATCGGCGCCGGTGACTTCGAGGCCCTGCGCGACGAGGTCCTGGGCCGCTACTACCGCTGACGCGTGGTGGGTGCGAGGGCGCGGGGAAAAACCGAAAAAATGAAAGACCGAAAGCCGCAGCCTCTGTGGTCTTTCGCAGAAGTCCGCCCCATCGCTGAAGCGGGATCCGCGCCCTCGCGCATCGAATCCTACGCCGCCGTCAGCGCCTGTTCCGCAGGTTCACCAGCGAGACCAGACCGAGTTCGTCGCGCAGCACGCGAGGCGGAAACGTCCGGAAGCCACGGGTGCCGGGCCGGCCGGTGGCGGCCTGGACGATCGCGCGCGCGATGCGGAAGTCCATGTCCTTCAGCACCCCGCGGTCGGTGGTGGTGTCCAGCAGCGCTGCCAAACCCGGTATCGCGAACGGACTGGTCGCGTCCAGCATGACGTTGGCCGACGCCACCAGGTGACGGGCGCGTTCGGCAACGTCGAGCCCGTCCAGTGCGCCGGTGGCACCGCCGATTCGGTCGCAGACTCGTCTGATGAACCGGCGCAGCCGGTGCGGGCCGACGGTGAGTGTCCCGGCATGGCTCACCGAGAGCCCCAGACAGTCGATCCGGTTACCGCCCCGGTAAGCGGCATCGGCGGCGCAGGGGAGTCCATTGCCGCTCAGCGCTGTCCGGATCTCCTTGGCGGCCTTGCGTTTCACGCCGAGCTGCGCCGTCAGCGAGTCGATCAGAGCATCGGCCTCCCGGATCGCGTCGAGGTCGGGATGCGCGACGATGAAGTCGTCGTTGAAACGCGCATAGAACGTCCCGCCGATGCCCAGGATCGCGCGGTCCATCGGTGTCACCGCAAGATTCGACAGCAGCGGGACCAGCGGCGTGCCCATCGCCACCCCGTGCAGGCGCACGAAAGCGGCGTCGGCGTCGTGCACCACCGGCCGGGCCAGCGCGGTGATCAGGTTCCAGGTGTTTGCGCTGACGTCACCGGTTGCGCTGCCCAGTGCGGCGACCTCGCGCAGGATCGGCCATACCGGAGCGTCCGGGCCGACCGGCAGCCCGTCGCCGTAGTGATCGAAGTCGGACTGCAGGACGTACAGCGGTCGCCGTAGATCACGTGCGCGGTGTTCCCGGACGTAGGACGCCAGTGCGCGCATGGCCACCACGTTCGAGGTGCCGGGAATATAGGAGTAGACGCCCGGCAGCCCGTAGCAGCGTGCGTTGACGGACAAGAGCTGATACAGCGCCGAGCCGACGACGTGGTCGGTGAACGCCGGCATGTGCGCCTCACGGACCTTGCCCTTGGACTCCAGCTGCCACAGTGCGACGGGTTGCGGCCGGTACTCGCCCGCGGACACACTGCGGGCGATCGCGCGGGAGAAACTCCGCCGTCCGGTCGCCGTGTCGAAGTAGGTCACGCCGTCGGCGGCCTCCTCGAAGGCTTGTCCGCGCCGGGTGCGCTTCTCGAAGATCCGCATGATCGCGCCCTCGTAGACATCCGGGTCGGCGAGCCGGCGGTCCAGATCGACGGGTTCAAGCACGGTTCCACGCCTTCACGATCCGCATCCAGCTTTTCAGTTCGGCTGCTTCGGTGGTGGCCGGGAGGACGAGAACCTGGCACAGCGTCGCACCGCGGTACACCGGTGTGAGCCGGTGGCCGTGCAGCATCACCACGCCGGTTCCGTCGGTGAGGGTCGCCGCGGCCGCGGGCAGGGCGGTGGCCAGCACGGCCGGGGTGAGGCCGCGCAGTTCCTTCGCGCCGTCGAGTGTCGCCACGTCGAACACGACGCCATCGGGGAACATCGACCGGAACGCGGCGATGAACTCCGCGGCGGTGTCCGGCGCGTCACCCGGGGATCGGAGGACACCGGCTCGCCTCACGTGCGCTGCGCACCCGGTCGCCGTCTGCAGCGCCAGCGCCGTCGACGCGGTTCCGGTCGCGTCTGCTTCGCAGTACACGATCGTCGACGGTGACTGGAACGCGAAGTGCCCTCTGCCGGTCAATGTCTCGTGCATGAGCGCCACGATCTGCCTGCGCTGCTTTGAGGTCGTCAGGTCGGGCATGGATAGCGCACCTGTGTGCGCATCAGCGGATTCATCGGCCATCCCCGCCAACTCGCGCAGCGGCACCAGGGTGGGCAGCGGCGGCTCGCGCCGGTCACGCAGATGCTGGATATCCATCAGCACGATCAGCTGAATGACCATCGCGGCGGTGATCTGGATCAGATCACCGGCCGGATTCGGATTGATCCACACCAGCCACATCAGCGCGGCCAGCAGCAGCAGCGTGGCGATGTGAATCCCGAACTGACCCTCGGCGAACAGCCGCATCTGATAGATCCCGATCGCGGTGCGCGCCACGAACATGGGGATCAGCGCCAGCAGGAAGCTGAACGGGACGTCGTGAAGGACGAAGTGACCGAGCGCGGCGGTCAGCAGCCAATAGAACATGGCGATCACCGGTGTCATCCACAGCAGCCGCCGGAAGAACAGATGCTTCAGTTCCCGCAACGCCGGTGTGTTACGCATTCGCACCAGATCGAAGTAGAAGATCCCGGCGCTCTCGTAGGTCCCCCGGAACAGCGGAAGGATCAGGTAGAAGAACTGGAATGCGTCGATGTGCCGCCACGAGGTCATCCCGGCGGTCAGGTCGAAGGCGCGGGTGTTGGTTCCGTACAGGCCGACCAGTGCCAGCACGATCACCGCGTCGAGCCGAAGGATGAACCCGGACATCGCCGTCTGCAGGCCGAGCGCGAGCGGAATGCGGGGGAGTTGCCGCCACAGGTGATGGCGGTCGAGTTTCGGCCGCAGCCCGATCAGCTGGTACATCCGGATGCAGTAGTGCACCGTGATCCAGACGCCGATCGCGTTGGAGACGACGATCGAGGCGATGATGGCCAGTCCCGGATAGAAGAAGAAGCCGCTGACGAGAAGTGCGAGCTGCGCCACGATCGGAATGAACATCGACCAGATCGGCTTATAGACGCGCCGCGTCGCGTAGACGCCGGCATGCAGCACCCGCACGGGGAAGTCGATGGCGAGCTCGGCGACGATCAGGAACGTGTAGACCCGCGCGAGGGGATCGTTGCCGGATACGTTGAACACCAGCAGCAGAACCGCCGCGGCGACTGTGACGACGACGGCCAGCGCGCCGCCCAGCAGCAGCCAGCTGCCGATCTCACGATCGCTGGATTCCGGCTGGCCGGCCCGGGCAAAACGCCGCAGTCGTTCGCGCATCACCTCCAGCAGTCCCCACCATCCGCCGGAGACCACCATGCCGCCGGCCCGCAGCACCATGACGGTGAAGGCGGCCACCCCACCCAGGCTGGACAACAGGATGAAGAACTCGGCGACGTGCACCGCGAACCGCACCACGGTGATCAGGAACGGGTAGCGCAACCGGTACGCGAAATAGTGGGTGAGCCGCCCGGTCAGCAGACAGGTGTAGAGCGACACCGGCTTCCTGCGCCGACGGGCGGTCCGCTCGAACCACCTGTCGATGTCGTTCACGATCACAATGCCTTCGCCTCTGGCGCGCCCGGCTTGCGCACTGGTGTTGAATAGGCTGCGCCATGAAAAGAGGCGATGCAGCGGTTATCTCCATATCCGTCGGGCTGGCGGCGGTCGCCGTGGCCGGCGTCGTCTTCAGCCTCCGCTATCTGGATCGCATGCCGGCCAATCAGCTCCCGGCCTCAGACAACAGCCAATCCAGCCTGCTGGTGCTCACCTGGGGTCCGAGTCTGTGTCAGGTGGAGAAGTCCAACGCCGGGTGCCGCTCCGGCCACGTCGACAAACTCGGCGGGACCTTCATCCTTCACGGCCTCTGGCCGCAGCCGCAGACCGAGCAGTACTGCGGTGTCCCGCGACAGATGCCCGACCGCGCCCGAAAGCCGGTGACCCTGCCCGGCGATCTGGCGGCCGAACTCGAGTCGATCATGTCCGACTCCGATCGGATGACCACACACGAGTGGTACGCCCACGGCACCTGCTCGGGTGTCGATCCGGGTCGGTACTTCGGCATCGCCACCGAACTCACCACCCAGGCCGATCGCGTGCTGCGACCGGTCTTCAATCGCGCGGTGGGGCAGCGGCTGTCGTCGCGTTCGGTGCGCGAAGCGGTCGACGCCGCCCTCGGAGCCGGCAGCGGCAAGCGAGTCAGCATGTCCTGCCGCAAGGCCGGTGACGGAACCGACATCGTCTACGAGGTGCGGCTCTCGCTGCCGACGGTCGCCGCGCTGACGCCCACCGATGGGCAGCAGCCGTCACTGGCCGGTGCGCTGGCCGAGGGTCCCCTCACCCAGCCCGGCTGCGGTCAGGGTCGTGTGCCGTGACCGCCGCACCGCAGGAACTGCTGCTGCAGCTGCTCGAACCGGCGCACCGGGCGAACCCGTACCCGTTGTTCGACACGATTCGGCAGGGCGGCCCGATGCAACTGCCGCAGAACAACCTGACGGTGTTCTCCACCTTCGCCGACTGTGACGAAGTGCTGCGGCATCCGTCGTCGTGCAGCGATCGGCTGAAGTCGACCACGGCACAGCGGGCCATCGCCGCCGGCGCCGAACCGCGCCCGTTCGGCACACCGGGCTTTCTGTTCCTCGACCCGCCCGACCACACCCGGCTGCGCCGGCTGGTCAGCAAGGCGTTCTCACCGAAAGTGGTCAAGAGCCTCGAACCCGAGATCGCGGGACTGGTCGATGGTCTGCTGGACCGGGTAGACCCCGACCGCGGGCTGGAAGTCATCGGCGACCTCGCGCGCCCGCTGCCGGTGGCCGTCATCTGCCGGCTGCTGGGTGTTCCCGTCGAGGATGAGCCGCAATTCAGTCGCTCGTCTGAGCTGCTCGCCCAGGGACTCGACCCGTTCATCGCGTTCACCGGGGAGGCGCCGGGATTCGAGGAACGCCTTGAGGCGGGACTGTGGTTGCGCGGATATCTGCGGGAGTTGTTGAACCAGCGCCGGGCGCATCCCGCTGACGACCTGATGTCAGGTCTGATCCAGGTGGAGGAGTCGGGTGACCAGCTCACCGAGGACGAGATCGTCGCAACCTGCAACCTGCTGCTCATCGCCGGACACGAGACGACGGTGAACCTGATCGCCAACGCGGTGCTCGCGATGCTGCGCCACCCACAGCACTGGGCGGCCCTGTCGCAGGATCCCGGGCGTGCCGCGGCGATCGTCGAGGAGACGCTGCGCTTCGATCCGCCCGTGCAACTCGTCGGACGCGTCGCAGGAGACGACATGGTGATCGGTGATACGCCGATTCCCAAGGGGGACACCATGATGCTGCTGCTCGCCGCCGCGCATCGCGACCCGGCACTGACCGACCGGCCCGACGAGTTCGACCCGGACCGCGAGTCCATCCGGCATCTTGCGTTTGGTCTCGGCCCGCACTTCTGCCTGGGCGCGCCACTGGCACGCCTGGAGGCGACGGTGGCGTTGTCGGCCCTCACCCAGCGCTTCCCCGGTGCGCGACTCGACGGCGAACCGGTCTACAAGCCGCATGTGACACTTCGCGGTATGGAGTCCCTACCGGTGGCGGTCTAGGGCCGGTGGCGCTTCAGGGGTAGACCCACGGCCGGCGCGGCAGCGTCGCAGGGTCGAACTGCTCGAGGAGTTCACCGGTGTCCGCCGACGGCCAGCCCAGCGATTCGGTGATCAGCCGGAAGGCAGTCGGCACCCCCAACTCGGCCTGCGTCACCGCGCCGTCGCGCTTGGCCAGCCGCTTGCCCTCAGAGTTCAGCGCCAGCGGAACGTGCGCGTACACCGGCGCGGTGTGTCCCAACAGCGAAGCCAGGTAGGCCTGGCGCGGCGATGAGGCCAGCAGATCGTCGCCGCGCACCACCTGGTCGACACCGCAGGCGGCGTCGTCGACCACCACCGCGAGGTTGTAAGCCGGCACTCCGTCGCCGCGACGCAGGACGAAGTCATCCACCACGCCGGTGTACTCGCCGTGCAGTACATCGCTCACCGTGTACTCGCTCACGCCGGCCCGCAGCCGCAGCGCCGGCGGACGTCCCGCCGCGCGTCTCTCGGCGCGTTCGGCGTCGGTCAACCTGCGGCAGGTGCCGGGGTAGGCGCCCTCGGGGGCGTGCGGGGCGCGCGGCGCCTCCAGGATCTCCCGTCGGCTGCAGAAGCAGTCGAACACCAGGCCGCGCTCGACGAGGGTGTCGATGACATCGGCGTAGCGCTGCGGGTTCGTCGACTGCCAGATCGGCTCCTCATCCCAGGTGAGGCCGATTGCGGCAAGATCGGCCAACTGCCGGCGGCCCACGTCATCGGCGGTGCGATCGTCAAGGTCCTCCACCCGGATCAGAAACCGCCGCCGGGTGGCCCGTGCGAACAGCCACGCCAGCACGGCGGTGCGCAGGTTGCCGATGTGCAGGTCCGCCGAGGGGCTGGGCGCGAAGCGGCCCGCGCCGGTGGCTGCGCTGCTCACGAGTACCCAAGTTACGAGACACCGCCCGCGATCGATGAATAAGGAAGTCTTTGGTCGCTTTCGCACCCGCCCGGGCTGTGATAGACATTCTCAGGAAACGTTAAGGCAACCTGAGAGGGTCCCATGGCCGCACGCCGCCGCACTATCCGGCAGCCGTATGCATGGCTCGGCGCCGGCGCGGTCACCCTCGGAGTCGGTGCGGCCATGGTCGCCGGTACAGCCGTGGCCTGGGCAGATACCGACTCCGGCAGCGGAGTCGACGGCGGCACCAGCGCCGCGGCCAAGCGCGACGCGGCTGCCCCGCACCGTGGTCCCGGCGTCCGCGTCAGCCGTCCCAACCCCGGCGCCGCGAAGGCCCCGGGTTCCGCAGCGGTCGCGAAATCCCGAACAGCCCTGCCTTCGGCGCCTGAGTCTGACGCGTCATCCCCGGCGGTGACCACGGCCCGCCCGGCCGCCGCGGTGTCCGCGCGACGCGCGCCGCGGGGTGCTGCCACGGTCGCCGCCGCATCCGCGCCGACCGCGGGCACCACGTCACCCGCCGCGACGGATCTCTTCCCGGCCTCACCGCCGTCACCGTTCCTGCCGACGACCCCGATCGTGCCCGGCGCCAAGGTTCAACTCTCGCTGCAGGAGATCTCCCAGGCTCAGACCGCACTGAACCAGGCCACCTTCGGAACCGGCAATCTGCTCGCGGGTGTGGCGTCCGTGGTGCCGCAACTGTTCCTCGCCGAGGCGGCGCTGTCGCTCAACGCCTGGGGCACCCTGATGCCGGTCGCCCAGAACCTCGTGGCGGCCACCGCGGGCATTCCGATTCTGCAGCAGATCAGTCAGGCCACGGTGGTGGCCGCCATGACACTGCCGTCCTTCGCCGGCGTCGGCTTCGGCGGCGCCGCACTGTTCCTTCCGGTGGTGAGCGCCCTGGGCGCGAACACCACAGCGGCGGCGAGTCTCATCGCACAGGCGCGCAGTGACGGCACGGTCTACGCGATCGTCCCGGTCACCATGAAGGCCGGCACCGAGCCGACGATCAACATCACGATCAACGGCGGCCCAGCCACGTCGGTGCTCATCGACACCGGATCCTCGGGTCTGCTGGTGACGCGGGACTACGTCGGTTCGGCCAACCTCGGGGCGCCCACCGGTACGGGGCAGGTCGTCTTCAGCGGAGGCAGCACCACGTTCAACTACACCGCCTACAACCTTCCGGTCGATTTCGGCGGCGGCGCCGTCACCGGTCCGACCACGGTGTTCATCGTCAATGAAGCCGACGCGGCGGCCTACAAGGCATTCCTCCAACCCGCCGGTGTGGTGGGCATCCTCGGCACCGGCGCCGACACCAACGGCCCGATCCGCTACATCAACGGTGGCCTGACCCCGGTGAGCGACCCGATCCCGAACTCGGTGCTGCCCGGCGAACTCAGCGACGGCTACCTGTTGATCCAGGATCTGTTCTTCGGGTTGCTGGGCGGGGTGATGATCTTCGGCCCGAACCCGTTCCCCACCCGGGTCTCGGTTCCCGGGGCCGGCTACGCACTGCTCCAGGCGTCGGTCAACGGCGGGACTAAACAACCGGTCACCTCGATCATCGACTCGGGAGGCGTCTACGGCACCCTGCCGAACACCCTGCCCAACGTCACCGGCGTCGTCGGCACGGCGCCTCCGGCCGGCACCAAGATCGCCGTCTACACCCCCGACGGACTGACGCTGCTCTACACCTACACGACCGGCTCCTACGGCCCGACCATCGTCGACGGCACAACCAGTCCGATGAACACCGGCAATATCGCCTTCTCCCAGGGGCCGGTGTACGTCAACTACGGCGCACCGGGCGGCTACGGATCCACCGACTTCACCATCTGGTGAAGCGCCCCTGAGCGCAACGCTCAGCGAATTCTGAAAAAAGCCTCAGCATGAGGCGTTTGCTGGGCTACCCTCCGTGCAGGCTTCAATCACTGGAGGAATTGATCATGGGCGCTTCGCAGTTTGTCGGTCGGGTCGGGGGTTTGGCGGTCGCACTCGGTGTCGGCTTCCTGGTCTCCGGACACGGTGTGGCCTGGGCTGATTCATCCGACACGGGGTCCCGGGATGCCGGGGTGTCCTCGGCCTCGCGGGATTCGGGTGCCACGGCGCGCGGATCGCGCGCATCGGCGGTTCGCGACAGCGGCACGGCTAACCGCCCGGCGCGGGCGTCCAGCGATCCCCGCCCGGCGCAGTCGATCGTCCCGGTCATCAGCGCGACGGCGGTGGCCCCGGCCGGCGGCGGATCCAACGGTCCCGTCGCACCGGTGGATCCGGCCTCGGTGAGCTTCGGGCTGGCCGAAGTCGCGCGCCGCGCCAACGCGGTCGCGTCGGGCGCCTCGGGCCCGTCGGCCTCGGCGACCGCCTCAGCCACGACGGTGTCCAATAACGGCCTCAGCGCGGCACCGACGGTGACGATCGCCAACGGCATCATCTCGGGCACGTTGAACGCGGTCAGCGACCGCGGAGCGACGCTGAGCTACTCGGTGCTCGACAGCAGCGCCGGCGCCAAGTTGGCGCTGGGCACCGGTCCGTCGGCGACGCCGTCGGCTCAGGACTTCACCGTGCTGCCCTACGCGACGTGGCTCGCTGCCGCCACACCAAGCCAGGTGCCTAGCGGTACGCAGTCGGTCAACGTGAAGATCAGCGAGGTCACCCCGTTCGACAGCTTCCTGACCGGGATCCCCCTGGTGGGCGCGGTGGCCGCCCCGGTCATCAACCTCCTCCAGCAGCTGCCGTTGATCAGCACGCTGCTGGCGCCCATCATCGGAGCGCAATTGGTCGCTGCGGTCAACGTCGACGTCGGCACCCTGGCGGCCGGCAAGCCGGTGGCCTACACCTACAAGGTGGAGTCCTTCGACGGCACGCTGCTGAGCACCAACTGGTTCCCGAGTGTCACCGTGGCCAACGCTGCGGTTGGTGCGGCGCAGTCACCCACGGTGATCGAAGAACCCGGCTTGGGCAGCGCGGGCCAGTCCAAC